>NZ_JBIATE010000001.1:0-399824 GCF_042891445.1 Streptomyces sp. NPDC001890
CAAACACCGCGCCAAGCGCCACGACGTCGGCAAGACCGTCAAACGCGCCGAGACCATCAAGGAACACGAAGCCCGCCGAGGATAAACGCCAAGCTGAGGGCTGTCCCGCAATCCCTGGCGGCGCGCGACGACAGCCCTCAGCCCTCGGCGAGCAGCCGGTCCGCGACGCGCCCCGCCGCCCCGCCGTCGTCCAGGTCGCAGAAGTCCCGGCGGAAGCTCTCGTACGCGTCCGCGTGCCGTACCGCCGAGGCGGCCAGGGCGCCGGAGTCGCGCAGGAGCGCGGCGATCTCGTCGGCCCCGGCGAGCAGCGGGCCCGGCGCCCGGCTCTCGAAGTCCAGGCAGAAACCGCGCACCGTGTCGCGGTAGTGCGCCAGGTCGTAGGTGTGGAAGAGCATCGGGCGGCCGGTGTGCGCGAAGTCGAACACCAGCCCCGTGTAGTCGGTGACCAGCACATCGGCGATCAGCAGCAGCTCCGCGGTGTCCGGGTGCGCCGACACGTCGCGCACGCCCGCCCGCTCGGGCACGCTCCCGGTCACCCGGGGATGGCGGCGCACCAGCACCGTGTGGGCCGCGCCGATGGACCGCGCCAGCGCGGCCGGGTCGAGCGCCCGGTCCCAGCGGTACCGCAGCCGTGTGGTGTCGGCGCCGAACGGGTGGGCCAGCTGATCGCGGTAGGTCGGCGCGTAGAGCACGACCCGGCGGCCGTCCGGGATGCCGAGCCTGCGCCGTACCCGCTCCGCGGTCTTGGCGCGGTCGGCCGAGAAGAGCAGGTCGTTGGCGGGGGAGCCGGCCTCCAGGACCTCGCCCCGGTAGCCGAGCGCGCGCCGCAGCAGCGGGGTGGAGCGGCGGCTCGGGGAGACCAGGACGGACCACTGGGCCGACCGGCGCGGCAGCGTGGCGAGCTCCTGGTGGTCGGCGTACCGGGTGCCGGCCAGATCCGCGCCGAAGCGGCCGAGCGGGGTGCCGTGCCAGGTCTGCACGACGGTCTGGCCGGGCCGCCGCTCGAACCACTCGGGCAGCTGGTCCGCCGTGACGATTCGGCGGGACCTCGCCAGCGCCTCGTACCAGGCGGCACTGTGCTCGATCACCGGGACGGCGGTCGGCGGTACGTGCCCGTGGACCCCGTCGGTGACCCACAGGTGCTCCGACTCCACGCCCCGGCGCAGGAGTTCGGCGTGCACGGCACGCGGTGAGTCGCCGCCCGTGTACAGGACCGCGTCCCGCAGCGGCATCGCACGCCGGGCCGGATAGTGCCTGCCCCGCAGCTCGGCCCCGCGGTACGCGCCCCGCTCGGTGGGCGCCAGCACCGGCCCGGCCTGCACGGTCAGCCGGTCGCCCGACCTGCGGTCCAGGGCGAACTCCCGGCCGGGCACGGGGCCCGTGGCGACCGGGCCGCTCCGGCGCAGCGGCAGCCGGGCGGCCAGCGAGGTCAGCACCCGGACCGGCCGGCCGCCCAGATACGCCTCCCAGTGGCCCTCGTGCAGCCCGGCGGCCACCGAGGGAGCGAGGAACGCGGTGAACCGGCGCCCCCCGTACACCCCTTCGTACGCCTTCCCGCCCGCACCCCCCGGCACCCCCGCGCGCCGCTCGTCATGGGTGACGGGCACCGACACCGTCTCGCGCAGCGCCCCGTGCCGCAGCACCAGGCGGTCCGGGCCCTCGCCCGGCCGTACGCCCGTACCGGCGCCGGTCACCCCCTCCACCCGCAGCGCCCCGTCCGGCGTCCACACCGCCCCGTCCACGAACGGCTGCCCGCTCAGGTCCAGCACCAGTTCGCCCACCGCGTCGGCCACGACCGGCGGCGCCGACTCCGGGGCCACCGCGAGCGGCACCCGCGCCCCGTCGGCCAGCACCAGCCGCGCCCGCCACCGCCCGCCGGGCTCCGGCTCGACCTCGCGCGGCGCCCGGTGCGGCACCGGCGGCGCGGCCGCCATCCCGGCGAGGTCGGCGAGCGGGATCCGTACCGTGAAGCGGCCGTCCGGCCGGCACTCGACGGGGTGGCCGAACTCCTGGTCCGCCACCCCGTCGCAGGTCAGCACCAGGGCCTTGGGCCGGGCGCCCCCGTACAGCCGGCCGGTCAGCTCCAGGTCCTTGCCGAAGCGGCGGGACTCGCAGCGGGCGGGCAGCCGCTCCAGGGTCAGCCGGAGCCGCCCGCCCCGGAAGTCGAGCACCGCCCGCCGTCCGTCGCCCAGGTCATGGACGTGCGGCTGGGCGGCCCCCGCCTCCACGGCGCGCACCGCCACCCGGCGGACCGTGCCCTGGGCGGCCACCATCATCCCCACCAGCCAGCCGCCGGGCCGCAGCCGGCGCGGGTCGAGGGTCATCTCGAAGCCGGAGTGTTCGTAACGGTGCAGCTGCTGGCCGGAGTCGACGGTCGCCTCGGGCGCGGGCACGCTCCGCACCGGCACCCTCCGCAGCTGTTGCCCGTGGGTCGCGCGCACCATGCCCACCTTCAGCGACTGACGGGGCGTCGTGGCCGGCAGATTGCGGATGTACGCGTAACCGCGCAGCCGCAGCCTCCCGTCGTCGCCCCACCGCGCCTCCAGCAGCCGTGCCACGGCCGGCAGATCCGTACGGGCGAGGCGGGCGGTGTCCGGGATGCCGGGGAGACCGGCCTGACGCAGCCCGGGCACCCCGCCGACCGTGAACGTTCCTGCACCGTTGGCCTGCTCGAAGGCCAGCACCTCCAGCAGCTCCGGGAGCCGGCGCTCCTGCACCAGCTGCCACTTGATCCGCAACGCCACCGGCAGCTCGAGGGCCACGGCCCGGTCCGCGCGGCCCGCCCCGTCCATCCGCTCCATCCGGTCCAGGAACGCCCCGGCACCCGCCATGAACGCCTTCCGGTACTCAAGGCAGCCCATGGGCAGCCCCTCCAGGAAGTACACGAAGTCGTCGCGCAGGCAGGACAGGTCGTAGCGGCGCCGCGCCGCGCCGTTCGCCACCCCGCCCCGGCCCGCCAGGAACGCGCTGACCTGCTCGCACGCCGCGATCCGGTCCCGTACGCCCCGCACGTCCGTGCGTCGCCCGGTGGCCGAACCCTCCCGGACCCGCCAGTAGTGGACGTGCTCGTGCAGCACGTCCACCGAGCCGGCCAGGTAGTGCGCCGGGATCATCACCGAGGCGTCCTCGCAGAGCCCGCCCTCCGGGAAGGCGAAGGCGTGCCGGTCCCAGAAGGAGCGCCGGAACACCTTGTTCCAGGCGGCCCGGTCGGCCAGGAGGCGGGGGTCGCGGCTGATGTGGGTGCGGGCCCGGCTGCCGGTCAGCCAGCGGTACTGCCCGGCCTGCCGGCGCCCCTGCCCGGTCAGCCGCCACACATTGCCGGTCGCGAGGTCGGAGCCGGTCGACTCCAGCGAGGCCAGCATCCGCGCGTAGGCGTCGTGGACGACGAAGCCGTCGCCGTCGGCGAACGCCAGGTACGGCACGCCCGGCGTGGTGTGCCGCACGCCCGTGTTGCGGGCCGCGCCCAGCCCGCCGGTGGGCCGGCGCACGAGGCGGAAGCGGCGGTCGTGGGCGGCGAAGGACTCGGCGATGGCCGAACTCCCGTCCGCCGAACCGTCGTCCACGAGGACCACCTCGATGTCGGTGACCGACTGCCCGGCCACCGAGCGCAGACAGTCCTCCAGGTGGTCCTCGACGTTGTGGACCGGGACGACGACACTGAGGCGCGGCTTCATGCCCGGTCAACCGGGGCGGACGCGCCGGGTCACCGGCACTGCCCCGAACGGGTGAACACGGGATTCGGCACACGGTAATCGCACCATTACGCCCGGCTGCCATGCTCCTCGGTGTCGTCGTGCCCGTCCACCGCGTGCAGGGGTACCTCAGGGCGGCCATCGAGTCCGTCTCGCCCCGCACATCCAGGGCGTCTGGGCCGTCTCCTCCCGGCACCGCGGCGCCCCGGCGACACCCCGGGCGCCGTCTCCACCACCGAGGACGAACTGCTGGAGCCGTTCCGGACCGGCGCGTGGTGCTCGGCGCGGACGGCCGGGCTGCGGGCGGCGTTCCGGGAGCGCTTCTGCCCGTACGACGACGGGCACGCGGCCGAACGCGTGGTGCGCCGACTGTTCCTGGACGACGACGACCGCGGCGACGACCACGACGGTGACCGCGACGGCCACGGCGACGCGGAGCCGGACCGTACGGCAACCGGGGCACGGCCGATGTCACCCGTTCGGGAGAGACCGGGACCGGTGACCCCCGGCCCGTCACGGGGTTGAGCCTCACGGACAACCAGGCCCCCGATGAACGGATGTGCCCAGCATGTCGCCACGGCTCAGTGTCGTCGTACCCGTCCACAACGTGGAGCTCCATCTGACGGACTGCCTGAAGTCCCTCGCGGAGCAGACCATGGCCGACCTGGAGGTGGTGATGGTCGACGACGGCTCCACCGACGACAGCGCGGCCCTGGCCGCCGCCTTCGCCGTACAGGACGACCGGTTCCGGCTGGTGAGCCAGGAGAACGGCGGGCTCGGGCACGCCCGTAATATCGGGGTCCGCAACTGCGACCCGGGCGCCCGCCATCTCGCCTTCGTCGACGGCGACGACGTGCTCCCGCCCCGCGCGTACGAACTCCTCGTCGGCGCCCTGGACGAGACCGGCTCGGACATCGCGTCCGGCAACGTGCTGCGGCTGGGGGCCGACGGCCGGCTCCGGCAGTCGCCCGGCTTCCGCCGGCCCATGGCGACCACCCGGCTGCGCACCCACATCTCGCGGGACTGGGACCTGGCCGCCGACCGGACCGCCTGCAACAAGGTCTTCCGCCGGTCGTTCTGGGACGAGCACGCCTTCGCCTTCCCGGTCGGCGCCCTCCACGAGGACATCCCGGTCGTCCTGCCCGCCCACTTCCTGGCCCGCTCCGTCGACGTGCTGAAGGACCCCGTCTGCCACCGGCGCGATGGGGCGGGCTCGGCCACCACCCGCCGCGCCGTCGTCCGCGGCGTCCAGGACCGGGTCTCGCACGTGCTGGGCGTCTCCGCCTTCCTCGACGAGCACCGCGACGCCGCCGACAAACGGCGGTACGAGGCGCATGTGCTCGCCGACGACCTCTGGTACTTCATGGAGGCACTGCCCGACGGCGACGAGGAGTACCGGCGCGCCTTCGTCACGTACGCCAACGAGTTCACCGACCAGGTCGACCCGGCCGTCCTCGACGCACTGCCGCTGCGGCTGCGCCTGATGTGGCACCTCGTGCGCGAACGGCGGACCGGCGAACTGCTGGACCTGCTCGCCCTCGACCAGGCCGAACCGGGCGCCTTCACGGTCCGCGGCGTACGCCGCCGCAGCGCCTCCTACCCGGTCCTCACTCGGCCGGTGCCGCGCTCGGTGCTGCGCGTGGGCGCGCGGGACCTGCCGCTCACCGCCCGGCTGCTCGACGCCCACTGGCAGGGCGGCAGGCTGTACCTCAAGGGGTACGCGTACATCCGCAACCTGCCCGCCGGACCGCGCACCGCCGAGTTCCGGGCCGGCTGGCTGCGGGCCGGACGCCGGCACGTGGTGCCGCTGCGGCTGCGCACGACCGACGAACCGGAGGCCACCGCCCGGTCCCGGCAGAGCCTGCACGACTACGGCCGGTCCGGCTTCGAGACCGTCGTCGACCCGGCCAGGCTCCGCATCGACCCGGACGGCAGCACCGAACGACTCACCTGGCGGGCGGAGATCGGCATCGCCGGACACGGCACGGTGCGCCGCTCCGGGCTCGCCACCGACGAGGCGGCCGCCCCGCCGCCCGTCCACCGCCCCGACGGCGACCACCGGATCGTGCCCGCCTTCGACGACGGCAGGCTGGTGCTGCACGCCGAGCGGATCGACGCCCGCTTCGAGACGCACCGCGCGGGCGACACCGGCGACGGGACCGCCACCGTGGTCATCGACGGCATGATCCGCGACCGGCTCGGCAACGGGCCGCTGCGCCTCGCGCTCACCCACCGCCCCTCCGGCACCGCCTTCGACCGCCCGGTGACGGTGCACGAGGGTGCCGCCCCCTCCGCGGCCGGCTGGCGGCGGTTCACCGCGGACATCCCGCTCGCCGCCTTCGCCGACGCCCGGCCGGACCCGGCCGGTCAGGTGCCGTACGGCCTCCACCTCGTCGGACCGGACGGCCGCCGCACCCCGGTCGATGTGCCGGGGCCGGTGCTGCCGGGCCGCTACCCGCTGGCCGGGACCGGCGGGCAGCGGCGCGAACTCGGCCTCACCGCCGGCCCCCGCGGTGATCTGCTGATCAGCGACCGCCCCGTGCAGCCGGCCGTCGACCTGGCGACCTGGACGCAGGACGGGCAGCTCCTCCTGGAGGGCACCTTCCCCGGCCTCCCGGAACGGCCCGTCGACCTGGTGGCCAGGCACAGCGGTCACGGCGAGGAGGCCCGCTTCGCCCTCACCCTCTCCGGGGCCGCCGACGCCCGCCGGTTCAGGGCCGCGCTGCGGCCGGACGCCGTCGAGGGCCCCGGCGGGAAACTGCCGCTGGGCCAGGGGAACTGGTACCTCTTCCTCCGTGAGCGGGGCGCCCGGGACGAGGCGGACGACGCCGCGCTGCGCATCCCGGCCGCCGCCCACCGCACCCTGCCCGCCGCCCGCGCCCTCGGCGGCCGGACGTACACCGTCGAGCGGCGCCACCACGACCAGTTGCTGATCAACAGCGCGCCGGTGCTCACGGCGGCGGAACGCGGCCCGCGCGGCGAGCGGCTGCTGCGCGAGGGCTACCGGGCCCGGCGCACCGCACCGCTGCGCGACACGGTGCTGTACAGCAGCTTCGACGGCCGGCAGTACTCCGACTCGCCGCGCGCCGTCCACGAGGAAGTGGTCCGGCGCGGCGCCGAGCTGGAACACCTGTGGGTGGTGCGCGACCAGCAGGCCCGTATCCCGGCCGGTGCCACCGCCGTCGAGCACGGCTCCGCCGGCTGGCACGAGGCACTGGCCCGCAGCCGGTACGTGGTCACCAACACCCAGCTGCCGCAGTGGTTCGAGCGGCGCGAGGGCCAGTGCGTCGTCCAGACCTGGCACGGCACCCCTCTCAAGCGCATCGGCCTCGATACGGCGGGCACCGGCCGGGCCGACGCCGCCCGTATCGCCGCCATCGAGCACCGCGCCCGTCAGTGGAGTTTCCTGGTCTCACCGAACAGCTTCGCCACCCCCGTCCTGCGGCGCTCCTTCGGCTACCGGGGCGAGATCCTGGAGTGCGGCTCCCCCCGCAACGACCTGTTGCACGCCTCGGACCGGGTCAAGATCGCCGCGGCGGTACGCGAGCGGCTCGCCCTCCCCGAGGGCAAGCGGGTCGTGCTGTACGCGCCGGCCCGGCGGGCGGACCAGCCGCCCGGCGACGGCCGTCACGCCCTCGACCTGGGGCTCGACCTGGCCGCCGCGGAACGCGAACTCGGCGGGGACACCGTGCTGCTGGTGCGCCGTCACCACCTGGTGACCGGCCGCCTGCCCGACAGCGGCAGCGGCTTCGTCCGGGACGTCTCGCGCTACCCGGACGCCGGCGAACTGATGCTGATCAGCGACGCCCTGGTCACCGACTGCTCCTCGCTGATGTTCGACTTCGCCCGGACCGGCCGCCCGATGCTCTTCCACACCCACGACCTGGCGCACCACCGCGACACCCCGGGCGGCTTCTGCTTCGACTTCGAGGCCCGCGCCCCCGGCCCGCTGATCCCCGGTTCCACCGGCCTGGTCGAGGCACTGCGCGACCCGGAACGGGCCACCGCGGGACACGCGCAGGCGTACGAGGCGTTCCGCCGGGACTTCTGCGACCTGGACGACGGGCACGCGGCGGCGGGCGTGGTCGACCGGATGCTGTGATCCGCGGGCGGCCGGATCCTGTGGTCCGTGCCGCCGTCGGCCGGATCCTGTGGTCCGCGGGCGGCCGAATGCCGTGATCCGTACTGCCCGGCCGTGCCTCCGCCGGCCGGGCAGATCCCTTGCGCCATCACATGCCCCCTGAACCGTTCGAGTGATTCAGGGGTGCGAATGTTTGCGCGAATGTGCGGAACATTCGAGTAATGCTCCATCCAGGCGCGGTCATCGGTGCGTCGCTCAGCGTCTTCTTGTTGCTACGTTCTGTTTTCATGGGTATTCGAATGCGATGCGAAACCTGGAACGTGTCACGCGCAAGGACGGTGGTGCTCATTGCCGCGGCCATGGGCCTTATCACCCGAATGCTGATCGCGGCGAACATGCCGGGCCCGGCCGATGTGCGGATCTTCCATGGTTTCGCAAAGGCGATCGTGCGTTACGGGCCCATTCGGATTTATGAACAGCCGCTGCCGGGACTGCCCGTCTACAACCATCCGCCACTGGCCGGCTGGATGCTTCTCGGGCTGAATGAACTGTCCGAACTCGGAATCCCCTTCGGCACGTTGATCAGATCGCCCGCCGTGATCGCCGACTTCTTCTGCGCGCTCGTCGTGTTCGAGATCGTGCGCAGGCGCGGTTCGCTCGGCGCCGCCGTCGCCTGCGGGGTGGGCGTGGCCGCCAGCCCCGTACTGATCGCCACTTCCGGATACCACGGCAACACCGACGCGGTCGCCATCACCTTCGCCCTGGTCGCCGCCCACCTCCTGGTGGACCGGAAGGCGCCGCTGACCGCCGGGGTGGCAGCCGCGCTCGCGATCAGCGTCAAGTTCGTCCCGGTGGTGGTGCTCCCGGCGCTGTTCCTGGTCGCGCTGCGGGCGGGCCGGCCGGCCTTCGTCCGCTTCTCCGCCGGGTTCGCGGCCCTGGTCGCCCTCGTCTGGGGGCCGGTCCTGCTGGCCGTTCCGCAGAACCTCAAGGAGAACGTCCTGGAGTACGCGGGCGGCGGCTACCGCCTCTGGGGGCTCGTCCGGTTCGCCGACCTGTTCGGCCTGCCGCAGTCCTTCATCACCTTCATCGAGGGCGACGGCCACTTCCTCTTCGTGCTGGCCTGCGTGGCCGCCGGGGTCTGGCTCGCCTGGCTGCGGCCCGCGCAGCTGCCCGTCGTCGTCGCCGTCACGATGAGCCTGCTGCTGCTGCTCTCCACCGCGTCCGCGCTCCAGTACCTGACCTGGGCCGCCGCCGGGCTGTTCGTCGTCGGGTTCTGGGAGGGCGCCGCGTACAGCTGCCTGCTCGGCCTGACGGCGGTGCTCGGTTACCGGGGACGCTCCGCCGTGCACTGGAGCGAAACGGTCCTCCACCTCGCCGAGCTCGGCTGGGTGGTTCTCGCCGCGGGCGTCGTCAGCGGAGTCCGCAAGATCCTCGCCGCCCGGCCGGAGCCGCCTGCCCGGCCCCCCGCCGGGCGGACCCCGCTCCCGGCGCCCTGCACCTCGCAGCCCACCGACTGCACCGTCAACTGACCTTCCCCGACCGCCCCGCGAGCGCCATTCACCGAGCACCGAGCAACAAACACCGAGCAACAAACACCGAGCACCGAGCACCGAGCACCGAGCACCGAGCACCGAGCACCGAGCACCGAGCACCGAGTACCGAGCGCAACTGGAGAACGTCCCGTGAAGGAAAGCCCGAGCCCCAGGATCGGCATCCTGGTGGTCGCGTACAACGCCGAGACGACGCTGGAGAGGACCCTCGACCGCATTCCGGAGGACTTCCGGTCCAAGGTCGCCGAAATCCTCATTCTCGACGACGCGAGCCATGACGCGACCTTCACCGCGGGCTGCCGCTGGTCGCAGACGGAGGGAATGCCGCGGACCGTGGTGATGCGGCACACCAAGAACCTCGGATACGGCGGAAATCAGAAGGCCGGATACGCGCTGGCCGCCGAGCACGGACTCGACATCATCGTGCTGCTGCACGGCGACGGACAGTACGCCCCGGAATTCCTCCCGGACATGGTCGCACCGATCGAACGCGGCGAATGCGACGCCGTCTTCGGATCGCGGATGATGAAATCCGGATCCGCGCTCAAGGGCGGCATGCCGATGTACAAATGGCTCGGCAACCGCATTCTCACCCGCCTGGAGAACACCCTCCTCGGATCGCAGCTCACCGAATTCCACTCCGGATACCGCGCCTACAGCGTCGCGGCGCTCAAGAAGCTGCCGATCCACCGGAACACCGACGCGTTCGACTTCGACACCCAGATCATCGTCCAGCTGCTCAACGAAGGGATGCGGATCAAGGAGATCCCCGTCCCCACGTACTACGGCGACGAGATCTGCTACGTCAACGGCATGAAGTACGCGAAGGACGTCGTCAAGGACGTCCTCGAATACCGGCTCGCCGTCAAGGGATTCGGCACCTGCGGCTGGATCCCCAAACCCGTCGAGTACGCGTTCAAGGAGGGCGACGGCTCCTCGCACGCCGTCATCCTGGAGAAGATGCGCAGCCTCCCGCCCGGCCGGGTCCTCGACCTCGGCTGCTCCGGCGGCCTGTTCGCCCAGCGCCTCGAAGCCCTCGGCCACGAGGTGACCGGCGTGGACTACGTCGAGGTCCCCGGCGTACGCGAGAAGTGCACCCGCTTCCACCTCGCCAACCTGGAGGAGGGGCTGCCGGTCGAGATCGGTGTCGACTACGACTACGTGGTCGCCGGCGACGTCATCGAACACCTCTCCCGTCCCGAGCGGGTGCTCGCCGAGGCCGTCGAGGTGCTGCGGCCCGGCGGCCAGGTGCTGCTCTCCGTGCCGAACTTCAGCCACTGGTACTCACGGCTGCGGGTCGCGCTCGGCGTCTTCGGCTACGACCGGCGCGGCATCCTCGACGAAACGCATCTGCGCTTCTTCACCCGGGCCAGCCTGCGCCGCACGGTCCGGGACGCCGGCTACGACGTCCTCGGCATCGCGTCGACCGGGGCCCCGTTCTGGGCGCTGCTCGGCGGCGGACCGCTCCCCGCGGTCCTGGGCGGGGCGTCGAAGCTGCTCACCCGGATCCGGCCGACGCTGTTCGGCTATCAGCACGTCGCAACGCTCACCCCGCACGCGGCCGAGACGATCATCGCTGGAGAGCACATCGATGTACAGGACATCCTCAACCGACAGTACGTCCATGCCGACCGGGTCGGCGTCTGAGGCCGGCGTCCCCCGCCCCGCCTCCTCCCCGGATCCGCAGTCCCCGGGCACCGCAGTCAGGAGCAAGGTCTTGACCCTCCCCAGTCTGATGCTGCTGCTGTTCGCCGTGTTCTCCTCGGCGGGCGGCCAGATCATGCTCAAGCACGGGATGAAGGGCGCGGCGGCGGCCGCGGGACACGGCGGCGGGTCCGTCGCCCTGCGTGCCGCGACCAGCCCCTGGGTCGTCCTGGGCCTGGTCGTCTTCGCGGTGTCCGCCCTCGCCTGGATGGCGACCCTGGCCAAGGTGCCGCTGTCCATCGCCTACCCGTTCAACGCCCTCGGGTACCTGCTGATCGTGCTGGCCGGGGCCACCGTGCTGCACGAACGGACCTCGATGTGGACCTGGGGCGGCTCGCTGCTCGTGGTCATCGGCCTCGTCACGGTGATGGCGGGCCAGCAACGCTGACGGCGCCGCCGCCGGACAGGCCCCCGGGCCCGACCTGCGGCGGCGCCGCCCCGCTCCGTCCGCCGCTACTTCACCGCGCCCGCCATCACGCCGGAGACGAACTGGCGCTGGAAGGCGAAGAAGACCGCCAGCGGGATCACCATCGACACGAAGGCGCCGGGCGCCAGCACGTCGATGTTGTTGCCGAACTGCCTGACCTGCTGCTGGAGGGCCACCGTGATCGGCGGCGAGTCCGAGTCGGCGAAGATCAGTGCCACCAGCATGTCGTTCCACACCCACAGGAACTGGAAGATCCCCAGCGAGGCGATCGCCGGACCGCCCAGCGGCATCACGACCCGGGTGAAGAGACGGATCTCGCCCGCCCCGTCGAGCCGGGCCGCCTCCAGCAGCTCCCTCGGGATCTCCGCGAAGAAGTTCCGCAGCAGGAAGATCGCGAAGGGCAGCCCGAAGGCCGTGTGGAAGATGATCACCCCGAAGGTCGTCTCGAAGATCCCGACCACTCCGAAGAGCTTGGAGACCGGGACCAGGGCGACCTGCACCGGGACCACCAACAGCCCCACGACCACCAGGAACCACCAGTCGCGGCCGGGGAACTCCAACCAGGCGAAGGCGTATCCGGCCAGTGAGCCGATCACGACGACCAGCACGGTCGCCGGGACGGTGATCATGATCGTGCTGAGGAGGGAGTGGGTGATCGTCGAATTGTCCAGCAGCGTGGCGTAGTTGTCGAAGGTGAGCTGGGACGGGGCCGTGAAGACCTTCCACCAGCCGCTCGCCGCGATGTCGTCCGAGCCGCGCAGCGAGGACAGCAGCAGCCCGATCGTCGGCATCAGCCAGAAAAGGGCCACCAGGACGAGGAAGATCCGCATCGCACCGCCGCCCGCGCGGGCGGCGAGACGTGCGCCGAGGGACCGCTCGGCCTTCAGCGGAGCATCGTCGGCCGTCGTGCTCGTGTTCGTGACCGTGGTCGACGCTGTCGTCATCGGCGCCCCTCCTTCCGGATCCGGCGGATGTTGACGTACATCACCGGGAGTACCAGCAGCAGCAGGAGTACGGCGATGGCGCTGCCGATCCCGAGGTCCGCGTCCGTGCCGAACGAGGACCGGTAGAGCTGGAGCGCCAGCACGTTCGCGTCGTCCTGCGAGGAACCCGGCGCGATGATGAAGACCAGGTCGAAGACCTTCAGCACGTTGATCATCAGCGTGACCAGCACCACCACGAGCACCGGCGCGAGCATCGGCACCGTGATCCGGCGGAACACCTGCCACTCGTTCGCACCGTCCACCCGGGCCGCTTCGAGGAGTTCACGGGGCAGCCCCGCGAGCCCCGCCGCGATCAGCACCATCGCGAACCCGGCCCACATCCAGACGTAGGAACCGATGATCCCGGGCGTGACGAGGGTCGGGCCGAGCCACTCGACCCCGTTGTACGGCTCCTTGAAGTTCGAGGCGGGCAGCCGGAGTGCGGCGCCGTCCGCCGAGGCGGGCAGGGTGAACGTGCCGTCCGCGCCCGCCGTGGCCGACGCGACGACCTTGCCGCCCTTGACCGCCTCGACCTCGATGCCCTTGAGCCCCAGCTCCTTGGTGTCGATGACATTGGGCCTGCCGCCGCCGCCCTTGGTGAAGTCCAGCCACGCGGTGCCGGTGATCTCCCCGTTCCCCGCGGCCGCGGCCTTCGCGGGCTTCGCGTCCTTCGGCATGTTCGCCGGGATCACACCGACCAGCGGCAATCGCACCGGCTGCCCGGCCCGTACCGGGGCCTTGGTGACGAACGAGCCGCCGGGGCCCGCCTTGAGCGGGTGGACGGGCAGCGGGTGCGCCTTCGGGTAGCCCGCCGACTCGTTGAACGTGTCGTGCACACCCACCCATACGGCGTTGGCGACGCCGCGCTCCGGGGCGGCGTCGTACACCAGCCGGAAGATGATGCCGGCGGCGAGCATGGAGATCGCCATCGGCATGAAGACCACCAGCTTGAACGCCGTGCCCCAGCGGATCCGCTCCGTCAGCACCGCGAAGATCAGCCCGAGGGCCGTGGCGACCGTCGGCGCGAGCACGACCCAGATCGCGTTGTTCTTGACCGCCGTACGGATGGTGTCGTCCGTGAACAGCGCCTTGTAGTTGTCGAGTCCGGCGAAGCCCGTACCGGCCTGGTCGAAGAACGACCGGTAGACGGAGTACACGATCGGGTAGACCACGAGCGCGCCCAGCAGCACCAGCGCGGGTGCCAGGAAGAGGGCGGCGATGAACCGGCGGGTGCCGGTCACACTCCTGCGGCTGCGTCCCGCGCCGCCGGCCGACGGACCGGACGGCTTCCTCGGCGCGGGCACCGACGGCGTCGGGGACGACACCTTTCCGGACGGCTGATTGTCGGACGACTGCTTTCCGGACGGCTGGTTGTCGGACGACTGCTTTCCGGACGGCTGGTTGTCGGACGATTGCTTGTCGGCGGGGGGCACCGCGTCGGCGCCCCCCGCTGCGGCTGTCGTCATCCCGTCAGCTCTTGTACGCCTTGGCCGCGTCGGACTCCAGCTTCGCTTGAGTCCCCGCGATGTCCTTCGGGTTCTTCAGGAAGTCCTGGAGGGTCTTCCACTCGCCCTTGCCGGGCGTCCCGCCGAACGACTGCGGCGCCTGGTCGGACATGTCGAACCGGACGGAGTCACCGGCCGCGACCAGCGCCTTCGCCATCGTGCGCTGCACCTCGTTCGGGTACGCGGCGGCGTCCAGGGCCTTGTTCGGCGAGATGAACCCGCCCTGCTCGGCCATGATCTGCGCGGCATCGGTCGAGGCCAGCCAGGTCAGCAGGGCCTGGGCGCCCTTGCCGTCCTTCAGCGCCACCGCGGCGTCGCCGCCGGTCACGACGGGGGACTCGGCGCCGACCGCCGGGAACGGGAACACCTTGGCGTCCGTCCCGATCTTCGCCTTCGTCTGCGCGATGTTGACGCTCACGAAGTCACCCTCGTAGACCATCGCGGCCTTGGGCTGGTCGCCACCGGTGAACGTCTGGGTGACCGAGGCCGGGAACTCCGTCTGCAGGGCGCCGTCGGCGCCGCCCGCGATCAGCGACGGCTTGCCGAAGAGCTCCGCGAGCGTGGTCAGCGCTGCCTTGACGGAGGGGTCCGTCCACTTGATCTTGTGCTGGGCCAGCTGGTCGTACTTCTCCGGACCGGCCTGGGAGAGGTAGACGTTCTCGAACCAGTCGGTGAGCGTCCAGCCGTCCGCGCCGCCCACCGAGACCGGGGTGACACCCGAGGCGGAGACCGTCTCGGCCGTCTTCAGGAAGTCCTTCCAGGTCTTCGGCTCGGCCGCCCCCGCGTTCTCGAACGCCTTGGCGTTGTACCAGATCAGGGACTTGTTGGCGGCCTTGAAGTAGACGCCGTACTGGGTACCGTCCACCGCGCCGAGGTCCTGCCAGACCTTGGAGTAGTTCTTGGCCAGCTGCGCCTTGGCCTCGTCGCCGACCGGCTTCGCCCACTTCTTCTGCGCGGCCTGCTGGATCGCGCCGACCTGCGGGATCATCGCGACGTCCGGCGGCTGACCTCCCGCGATCTTCGTACCGAGGAAGTTGACGATCGGGTCCTGCGCCGGGACGAAGGTGACCTCGGCGCCCGTGCGGTTCTCGAACTCCTTGAGAACCTTGACGAAGTTGGCCTGCTCGGCACCGGTCCACACGGCCGCGACCGACAGCTTCTCGCCGTCCAGCTTGGGCAGTGTGACGGACGAACTCTGCTTGCCGTTCCCCGAGCTCTTGTCCGACTTGCTCTTCCCGCCGCCGCCGTCGTCACTGCAACCGGTGAGGGCCAGGGCGCCGACGGCGGTGAACACCGCGGCGGCCCTGCTGATCCGAAGGGTTGTGCGCATTGCTTCCCCGTCTCTCACATCGTTGTGTGCGCACAGTCCTACGCCGGGCGTTCGGGCGCCGCAATACCGCTTCTCGTGTCAACTCCTTGATCGTGATGGGCTCGTGACGTGATGTCAGTGGATGTCCGGACCCGCTCTCGGTCAGCTGTGGACGGGCCCGAGCGGGGCTATGGGCTCGGCGTTCACCGAACGGGCCGCCCACTCCAGGGCGCTGGCCAGCAGCGCCAGGTCGGTGGGTCCGTTGCCCAGTTCGCGGACCGGGCGCCGGGTCGGCGGATCGCCCATCCGCTCCCACTCCAGCGGGACGACGGTGGGCCGCAGCGTGGCGGTACGCGGGATGCGCCCGGTCACCCGGCCGCCCTGGAACGGCGTCACCCGCCCGTCCGGATGCCCGAGCCTGCCCCGTCCGGGCGCCGGGTCCTCCGGCGACGGCGGGACCATCGGGGCGTCCAGCACGATGCGCAGCCGGGCCCCGTGGGCCAGGTCCGTGTCCTCCGTGCGCTCCGGGCGGGCGGACGCCGCGACCAGGTGGACGCCCAGCCGGCCGCCCTCCCGCGCCACGGCCTCCAGGGCCCGCACCACGGAACCCGCGGCGGGGCGGCCGGGGCTGCCGAGCGCCGGGGCGACCAGCGCGTCGAAGTCGTCGACCAGCACGACGAGCCGGGGCAGTGGGGAGGGCCCGGGGGCCGAGGACGGGGCGGCGGGGCGCAGCCGGAGCGTCCCGCTCATCGGGGCGTCCACGTCACCGCGCTGTTCCGCGGTGCCCGGCGGGCGCTGGCCGACCATCCGGCGCGCCACCTCGTGGCGGTGGTGCCATTCGGCGAAGTCGTACGGGCCGAGCAGCTCGGCACGGCGCTTCAGCTCGCCGCCCAGCGCCTGGGCGAACTCCCGCATCCGCACCGGGTCGGACGCCACCAGGTGCATGAACGCGTGCGGGAGCTCGGTGCAGGGGCCGAGGCCCTCGCCCCGGTCGCCGCCCGCGCCGTCCACCAGCAGGATGCCCAGCAGGTCGGGCCGGGCGGCCGCGGCGAGCGAGGCGGCGACGGCCCGCAGCAGCTCCGTACGTCCGCTGCCGGCCGGTCCCTCGATGAGGAGGTGGGGGCCCTCCTCCGCCAGGTCCACGCTGACCGCGCCCCGGGGCCCGGCCCCGAGCACCACCACGGGCCGCCCGACGGCGGCGGGGGTGCCTTCGGCCGGGGCCGGGGCGGCCGGGGGTGTGTCGGTGCGCGTGTCGGTGCCCTCCGCGGCGGGGTGCCCGGCCGTGGCGGCGCTCCCGGCGCCCCGGGCGGCGATCCGGGGGGTGTCACCGCCGCGTGGCCCGCTGACCCGGTTCGAGCCGCGCCCGGATCCGGCCGTACGCAGACTGTCGGCCCCCTGGACGTCACCGTCGCCGGGGTACGGGGTACGGCCCGAGCCATGGGTGTCGTCGGGGGCGAAGGGGTGGCCCGGGGTGCCGATGTGGGTGGCGTTCTCACTGCCGGGGTACGGGGTGCGGCCCGAGCCGGACGCGTATCCGCCCGTGCCGCCCGGGCCCGGAGAACCGCCCAGCCGCTGGGCGCCCACCCGGGGAGCCGTGGAGCGCGGATACTCCGTACGGCCCGAGCCGGGGGTGTCCGGGGCGGAGCCGCCCGCCCAGCGGCCCGAACCGCGCACCGTCGCACCGGGCTGGTCGTCCGCGGTGGAGGCCCAGCGGGCCATCAGGGAGGCCGGGGTGGCGCGGGCCAGGCCCAGCTCGTCGAGCAGCCGGGCGGTCGTCGGCAGCGCGGCCGCCGCCGGCCGGCCGGCGGCGGTGGCCGCGCCCTCCGCCCGCAACGGGGCCAGCGCCCGGCCGAACCGCTCGGCCCAGTGCGCCGACACCGCGTCCACCGCGGCGACCGTGCCCCGGCCGGCGGCCCGGCCGTCCGCCGTCCGCAGCAGCCGCAGGGCCGTCGCCACGTCGCCGCTCAGCATCGCCACCGCCCCGCACTCGCGGAACGCGATGGAGGCGTGGCAGGCGGCCTCGTACGTCGCCGCGACCGGAGAGGTGGGGGTGGCGGCCGGGGTCTCGGCCAGACAGATCAGATGGATGCCCGCCGCGGCACCGGCCGCGGCCAGCCGGGCGGTGTTCTCGCGCAGCGCCGCCGAGCCCGGGTCGCCGTCGACGATCACCACGGTGTACGCACCGGTGTACCGCTGCGCGGCCTCGGCGATCGTGGCACGGTCCTGGCTCGCCCAGCCGGGCCCGAGCGGCCCGTCGTCCAGCCGGCGCACCAGCTCCGTCGTACGGGCGTCCGCCTGCTCGCGGTCGTACGCGAGGAGCAGCCGGCACTCCTGGCCGTGCATCGGCCGCAGATGGGGCAGCCAGCCGAGCCAGGCCCACTCGCGCCTGCGCTCCTCGGCGCTGCGGGCGCGGTCCGTGCTGATCAGCACGATCTCCAGATCGGCGGGGGAGTGCAGCGCGGCGAGCTGGGCCACCGTCGAACGGGCGAGGCCGGCGAGCCGGGTCCGCGGCCCGGCGAGGCCGAGCGAACCGGCCTCCCGCAGCCCCACCGTCACCGGCACGGCGGGCAGCTCGGCCCGGTCCGTCGTGCCCAGCCGCACCACGAGCGCCTCGGGGTGGGCGGTGCCGCGCTCCCACAGCCGGGGGCCGGGCCCGAGCGCGGTCAGCAGCACGGCCGCCGGATCCGGCCAGACGCTCTGCGCGGCGGGACCGGCCGGCGCCGCGGGGGCGGCCGGGAACAGCGGCTCGGCCGCGCCCGTCCCGTCGGGCGTCGCCTCGTGGACGGGCTCGCCCTTGTTGCCTGCGAGTCTGCGGGCCCAGGCGCCGATCCCGCCCCGCCGGGGCGACTCCTCGCCCGGGGCCGCCCGCCCGCCGCCGGTGCGCCCGTCGCCGTCCCCGTACGCGTGTCCGGAACCGGGCCCCTCGTCGGGGTCAGGGCCGGAGCCGGGGGAGACCGCCGGGGCGTACTCGTGGCCGGAGCCGTGCTCCTCGGCCGGGCGGCCATCGGCACCGGCACCGGCTGCGGCCAGCGTGCCGCACACCCGCAGATGGCCCTCGCCGTCCGGTGCCGTGGCCAGCGCCGGAGCGGGTGCGCCGGAGGTCAGCCGGAGCGTGGACTCGCCGAGCCGCAGCAGCGCACCGGGCTTCAGCCGGACCGGCCGGTCGCGGACCGCCGCGCCGTCGAGCAGGGTGCCGTTGGTGGAGCCGAGGTCCGCCACCGAGACCAGGCCGTCGGCGGAGACCGTCACCGCGCAGTGCAGCCGGGACACGTCGGGGTCGTCGATCGGCACGTCCGCGTCGGCGGAGCGGCCGATCCGGATCTGCCCGCCGTGCAGCAGATGGACCCCGCCCGCGTCCGGCCCCGCGACCACGTGCAGCCGCGCCGGGACGGCGTCGTCCACCGCCTCGTCCTCGCCCGGGACCTGGAGCGAGAGCACCGCCCCGTCCACCAGCGGCGGCTCACCGAGCGCGCACCGCTGCGCGTCGAGCCGCTCGCGCCCGGCGAACAGCACCACCGCGCCGCTGCCGAGCGAGCCGTCCGGCCCCAGGACGGCGGCGGCCAGGTTGGACGCCACGGTGGCGAGTGCCGTCCCCGACGGGGCGGTGACCAGCACGTCGCACGCGCGTGCCGGGGTCTGGCCGCTGCGCGGCGCGAGGACGGTCAGCCGGATCTGCATCGCCGTCAGCGGTCCCTTCTGCGCGGGGCGCCGGGCAGGGGAAACGGCCTGTGATTCCCCCCACCCGGCACGGACGCGTCGTCCGGTACAGGTTCGTCACGTGCCGCGGGGCTCCCGACCCCACAGTCCGTGCTGGAGGCATCCTCGCACCTGCCACTGACAACACGCCCGGCGGTCAGGGCTAAGTGATCTTGAAACGTCGGCTGTGCGCCCATAAGTGCCTGCTTGAGTGCCTGCTTGAGTGGCCGCCCGGAACGTTGCCGGCGGTGACGGAGTCGTTCCGGAAGAGCCCCCGGGGCCGCGCGTCGCACGTGTGTGCGGCAACCATCCGCCCGATGTGAGCGTCTTGTTCCGCAACCGGTCGGTGCCGCCTCGGGGCGGCACCGGCCGCGGTGGGCGACGCGGAGGGCGGACGATCCGGTCGGAGCGGTCCGGCCCCGCCGGCCCACCCCGCACCGGGGCATGCCGCCGGATGCCGCCCGGCCGCCCTCCTGGCGTCGACGGCGGTTTGACGGCAGGCCCTAGAGTTGGGCCCGAACTCCCGGGCGGATCCGGGAGAACCGTAAGCACCACGATCTGCAGGGAGCGCATGACGTGCGGCCGGTAGGCAGCAAGTACCTCCTGGAGGAGCCGCTGGGACGCGGCGCCACCGGCACCGTCTGGCGTGCCCGCCAGCGGGAGACCGCGGGCGCCGAGGCGGCCGTCGCGGGTGAGCCCGGCGAGACCGTGGCGATCAAGGTCCTGAAGGAGGAGCTCGCCAACGACGCCGACGTCGTGATGCGGTTCCTGCGCGAGCGCTCCGTGCTGCTGCGGCTCACCCACGAGAACATCGTGCGCACCCGAGACCTGGTCGTCGAGGGGGACCTCCTCGCCCTCGTCATGGACCTGGTCGACGGCCCCGACCTGCACCGCTACCTCCGCGAGAACGGCCCGCTCACCCCGGTCGCCGCCGCGCTGCTCACCGCGCAGATCGCGGACGCGCTCGCCGCCAGCCACGCCGACGGCGTCGTCCACCGCGACCTGAAGCCCGCCAACGTCCTGCTCGACGAGCGCGACGGCCAGATGCACCCGATGCTCACCGACTTCGGCATCGCGCGCCTGGCCGACTCCCCGGGGCTCACCCGGACCCATGAGTTCGTCGGCACGCCCGCCTACGTGGCGCCCGAGTCCGCCGAGGGCCGCCCGCAGACCTCCGCCGTCGACATCTACGGCGCGGGCATCCTGCTCTACGAGCTGGTCACCGGCCGTCCGCCGTTCGCCGGCGGCACCGCCCTCGAAGTGCTGCACCGGCACCTCAGCGAGGAGCCCCGCCGCCCCTCCACCGTCCCGGCCCCGCTGTGGACGGTCATAGAGCGCTGCCTGAGCAAGGACCCCGACCGGCGGCCCAGCGCCGAGAACCTGGCCCGCGGCCTGCGCGTCGTCGCGGACGGGATCGGCGTGCACGCCAGTTCCGCCCAGATCGCCGCGGCCGACGGCGTGGGCGCCCTGCTCGCCCCCGACCCGGCGCCCGCGGCCGTACCGCAGACCCCCGGCGCGGCGGACCCGACACAGGTGCTGCCGAGCAACGCCGGCTCGTACGACCCGAACGCCGCCACCAGCGTCATGCAGCACGCCCCTGGCCAGGGCCCGGGCGGGCACGCCGACCCGACCTCGGTCCTGCCGCCCGTGCCGCCGCGCCCGGACGGCCCCCCGCAGCCCGAGGACGCGCACCCCTGGCAGTCCCAGCTCCGGGCGGCCCGCGACCGCAACGAGCAGACCCAGGTCCAGTACCTCGACCCGGGCCAGGACCCGCTGCGCCGCCGCCCCCAGCGCCCCCAGCCTCAGCAGCAGCCGCCGCAGCGGAGGCAGCAGCCGCCGCCTCAGCAGTACCAGCAGCCGCAGCAGCAGTACCCCCAGCACCAGCAGCAGTACCAGCCGCAACCCCAGCCCCAGCGGCAGCAGTACGCGCCCCCGCAGCAGCCGGCGCCCCAGCCGCCGGCCCCGCGCCAGCCCCGCGAGCCGAGGCAGCGCAGCGCCAACCCGATGCGGATCCCCGGCCTCGGCTGCCTCAAGGGCTGTCTGTTCACCCTGGTGCTGCTGTTCGTCGCGGGCTGGCTGATCTGGGAGCTGACCCCGCTGCAGGACTGGATCGGCCAGGGCAAGAGCTACTGGGACGCGATCACCGACACGGTCTCCACCGTCACGGACTGGATCTCGAAACTGGGCGGCGACGACGGCGGTGGCAGCACCGGCAGCGGCGGCGGCACCAACCCCTGAGCACGGCCGCGGCACAGGCCCTCGGGCACGGTCACGACACCCGCCCCGAGTGGCCGCAACACCATCAACTCTGTAGCTATATCGACTTCCGCGGGCCAGTTTCCACCGCATATCGCCCGCGGAAGTGAAGGTTGGCGCCATCCCGGGCACTCAACCCCCCGGCCGACGCGTAACTTTGTCGACCGGGGGTCATGAGCGACGGTCCATCGCCAGCCGCTGAGGGAGCAGTCTTGGCACGGAATATCGGCAGCCGGTACACCGCACACCAGATTCTGGGGCGCGGCAGCGCCGGCACGGTCTGGCTCGGCGAAGGGCCCGAGGGCCCGGTGGCCATCAAGCTGCTCCGCGAGGACCTCGCGTCCGACCAGGAACTCGTCGGCCGCTTCGTCCAGGAGCGCACCGCCCTGCTCGGGCTCGACCATCCGCACATCGTCGCCGTCCGCGACCTCGTGGTGGACGGCAACGACCTGGCCCTGGTCATGGATCTGGTACGCGGCACCGACCTGCGCACCCGCCTGGACCGCGAACGCCGCCTCGCCCCCGAGGCCGCCGTGGCGATCATCGCGGACGTCGCCGACGGCCTCGCCGCCGCGCACGCGGCCGGGGTGGTCCACCGCGACGTCAAGCCGGAGAACATCCTGCTCGACATGGAGGGCCCGCTCGGCCCCGGCGGCTCGCACCCCGCGCTGCTCACCGACTTCGGCGTGGCCAAGCTGATCGACACCCCCCGCCGCACCAAGGCCACCAAGATCATCGGCACGCCGGACTACCTGGCACCCGAGATAGTCGAGGGGCTGCCGCCGCGCGCCGCCGTCGACATCTACGCCCTCGCCACCGTCCTGTACGAACTCCTCGCCGGCTTCACGCCCTTCGGCGGCGGACACCCCGGCGCCGTGCTGCGCCGGCACGTCACGGAGACCGTCGTACCGCTCCCCGGCATCCCCGACGAGCTCTGGCAGCTCCTGGTCCAGTGCCTGGCCAAGGCCCCCGCCTCCCGGCTGCGCGCCTCCGAGCTCGCGGCCCGGCTGCGCGAGCAGCTCCCGCACCTGACCGGCATCCCGCCGCTCGACGTGGACGAGCCGGACACCGAGCCGGAGCCCCCGGCCTACGACGAGCAGCAGTACACCCCCGCCCCCGAGGAACCCCGCCGCCGCGGCGCGGTCCCGCTGGTCCCCGGCTCGTCCGCCGACTCCAACCGCGACACCCACACGAGCATGCGCGTCCCGGCCCCCGACGAGCTCTCCGGCGGCCCCCGGGGCACCGCCAGGGCCCCCCGCTCCCCGGGCACGCCCCGCCCCGGCTCCGCCCGCAACAAGTCCGCGGCCGTCCGCAAGCGCCGCCTCACCCTGGGCGCCGCGGCCATGGTGCTCCTCGTGGCGCTGGGCGTGGGCGGCTGGCTGGCGCTGAGCGACGACGACGGGGACGCACCCGCGCGGGAGACGGGGAACTCGGCGCCGGGCACGCCCTGACCGAGGGCTCGGCGAGGCGGCTCCCAGCGGCCCCGGAGCGGTCCCCACAGGCGCCCGGGGCCCGGTCGCGGGGTCCTGATCATGCGGCCCGAGGAACGTCCGTGCCGACAGCCGTTACGCTGGACCCGTGGCAGTCGTCGATATTTCCGAAGAGCTGAAGTCCCTCTCCTCGACCATGGGGTCGATCGAGGCCGTCCTGGACCTGGATGCGCTGAGGGCGGACATCGCCGCGCTCGAGGAGCAGGCGGCAGCGCCTTCCCTCTGGGACGACCCGGAGGCGGCGCAGAAGATCACCAGCAAGCTTTCGCACCTCCAGGCCGAGGTCCGCAAGACCGAGGCCCTCCGCGGCCGGATCGACGATCTCGAAGTCCTCTTCGAGCTCGCCCAGGACGAGGGCGACGCCGACGCCCTGGCGGAGGCCGAGTCCGAGCTGGAGTCGGTCCGCAAGGCGCTGGACGAGATGGAGGTCCGTACGCTCCTCTCCGGCGAGTACGACTCCCGCGAGGCGCTGGTCAACATCCGGGCCGAGGCCGGTGGCGTGGACGCGGCCGACTTTGCCGAGAAGCTCCAGCGCATGTACATCCGCTGGGCCGAGCGGCACGGCTACAAGACCGAGGTCTACGAGACGTCGTACGCGGAGGAGGCCGGCATCAAGTCGACCACCTTCGCCGTCCAGGTGCCGTACGCCTACGGCACGCTCTCCGTCGAGCAGGGCACCCACCGGCTCGTCCGGATCTCGCCCTTCGACAACCAGGGCCGCCGTCAGACGTCCTTCGCGGGCGTCGAGGTGCTGCCGGTGGTCGAGCAGACCGACCACATCGAGATCGACGAGTCCGAGCTGCGCGTGGACGTGTACCGCTCGTCGGGCCCCGGTGGCCAGGGCGTCAACACCACGGACTCCGCGGTCCGCCTGACCCACCTCCCGACCGGCATCGTCGTCTCCTGCCAGAACGAGCGCTCGCAGATCCAGAACAAGGCATCCGCGATGAACGTCCTCCAGGCGAAGCTCCTCGAACGCCGACGCCAGGAGGAGCAGGCCAAGATGGACGCCCTCAAGGGCGACGGCGGCAACTCCTGGGGCAACCAGATGCGGTCGTACGTCCTGCACCCGTACCAGATGGTCAAGGACCTGCGTACGGAGTTCGAGATGGGCAACCCGGAAGCGGTCTTCAACGGCGAGATCGACGGCTTCCTGGAGGCGGGCATCCGCTGGCGCAAGCAGCGGGAGAAGTAGGAACGGCAAGCGTTCACGGCGGTGCCGGAAACCCCGCGGGGTTTCCGGCACCGCCGTTTTCCGTCGGCCGCACGAGGCCGCTCCCGAAGGGGAGTTGGGGCTCCTGGTTGCGCGGGAGCTGTGGCGAGTGCGTCACAGTCGTGACTCCGTATGAAGGCCAATTGCGAATAGAGCGGTGCATATTGCACGGAACGGCCTTGACGTAGTCCTTAACTGTGGACAGGGTGCTAGAGCAGCATGCGTATGTCTGGGACGGGTGTGAACGGGGGCGGGCGGCATGACCACGGCTCCAAGTGGCGCTGCTCGGAGCGAACCCCGCAGAGCCGGGGCCCGCATATGGCTGCTCCACTGACGAGATCAGCTACTGGGGGTAGCAGCACATGACGAAGAAGACGCGACTGCGCGTCGCGCGGATCGCCGCAGGTGCGGTCATCGCCGCCGGCGCCTCGCTCACTGCCGCCGGTGCGGCATCGGCGGTCGGCATCGGTGTCGACCTCGGCGGCATCTCCGCGAAGGCGGAGGTCGACGAGGGCAGCCTGGGCGTCGAGGCCGGCATCAAGGGCCCGCAGGGCAGCACCGACGGTGGTGACGCCGGCGGCGGTGTCGACGCCGGTACCGACGCCGGCACGGATGCCGGTACGGATGCGGGCACCGATGCCGGTACGGACGCGGGTACGGACGCCGGTACCGACGCGGGTACCGACGCCGGCACGGATGCCGGTACGGACGCGGGCACCGACGCGGGCACGGATGCCGGTACCGACGCCGGTACGGATGCCGGTACGGACGCGGGCACCGACGCCGGTACGGACGCGGGCACCGACGCCGGTACGGACGCGGGCACCGACGCCGGTACCGACAACGGCGGCCAGGCCAACGGCGGCAACGGCAACAACGGTGGCAACGGCAACAACGGCGGCAACGGCAACGGCGGCCAGGACAACGGCGGCAACGGCAACGGTGGCCACCAGTCCGGCGGCAACGGCAACGGCGGCACGGACAACGGCGGCACGGACAACGGCGGCACCTCCGGCAACGGTGGCACCACCGGCTCCGCCACCGGTGGCGACGACGCCTGCACCGTCGACCTCGACGGCGCGAACTGCGCGGACAACACCACCCCCGACTCCGCCGGCAACCAGCCGGTCGAGCAGGGCAAGGGCAAGGACGAGCTCGCCGAGACCGGTGCGGCCGAGACCACGTTCCTGCTGGTCGGCGCCGCGACGATGATCGCCGGGGGCATCGGCTTCCGGGTCATGCCGCGCCTGATGGGCGGCCGCACGGTCGCCTAGGGTCACCTGCGGTAACAGATAGGCACACAGAGGGGCCCGGGACGCCGATCGGCATCCCGGGCCCCTCCGCGTACACGTCCCGACGCCTGTGGGCGGTCGGCCGGAGCGCGCGGCTACGCGGTCTGGTGCGCCAGCAGCGCCAGCGCGCCCAGCAGCACCACCAGCAGGGCCACCAGCATCGCCGGGTTCAGCCCGGCGAACATTCCCTGCCCCTGTTCCTGCTGCAGCCGCGCACGGCTTGCCCGGCACACGGGGCAACGGCCCTCGTTGACGGGCGCCGCGCAGTTCGCGCACACCAGTCGGTCATAGGTCATGCGCTTTCCTCCTCCCGCGCGGCGGAGCCGCATACGCCTTCTCTCCGCACAACGCTCATGGAAACGCAACCGTTCCCCCTACCACTGTGCCAGCTCGCGCGGATTTCGGCGCGGCCCGCCGGACATCACCCGATCCGTAGTGCTTCGGACCCGCTTCGGACCCGCATCCAGCCGGTCCCGTTCCGCCATAAAACGCCCATCCTCGGACGCGCGCCTGCACGCCTCAGTCCGGGTCGCGTATGGTCACGCACACCTACTCCCGGCCGACCGTGGTGCATCCGTGATCCGATTCGACAACGTCTCCAAGACCTACCCGAAGCAGAGCCGTCCCGCTCTACGGGATGTGTCTCTCGATATCGAGAAGGGCGAGTTCGTCTTCCTGGTGGGCTCATCCGGCTCCGGCAAGTCCACCTTCATGCGACTCATCCTCCGCGAGGAGCGTGCCAGTCAGGGCACGGTCCACGTCCTGGGCAAGGACCTTGCGCGCCTGTCCAACTGGAAAGTGCCGCACATGCGCCGCCAGCTGGGCACCGTGTTCCAGGACTTCAGGCTCCTGCCCAACAAGACCGTTGCGGAGAACGTGGCGTTCGCGCAGGAGGTCATCGGCAAGCCGCGCGGCGAGATCCGCAAGGCGGTGCCCCAGGTTCTCGACCTGGTCGGCCTCGGCGGCAAGGAGGACCGGATGCCCGGCGAGCTCTCCGGTGGTGAGCAGCAGCGCGTGGCGATCGCGCGGGCGTTCGTGAACCGCCCCATGCTGCTGATCGCGGACGAGCCGACCGGCAACCTCGACCCGCAGACCTCCGTCGGCATCATGAAGCTGCTGGACCGGATCAACCGGACCGGCACCACCGTGATCATGGCGACCCACGACCAGAACATCGTCGACCAGATGCGCAAGCGCGTCATCGAGCTGGAGAAGGGCCGTCTCGTACGCGACCAGGCCCGCGGCGTCTACGGCTACCAGCACTGAGCACCGAGCATTGAAAGGACGCCATGCGCGCCCAGTTCGTCCTGTCGGAGATCGGCGTCGGCCTCCGTCGCAACCTCACGATGACCTTCGCCGTCGTCGTCTCCGTCGCCCTCTCGCTCGCCCTGTTCGGCGGCGCGCTGCTCATGCGCGAGCAGGTCAGCACGATGAAGGACTACTGGTACGACAAGGTCAACGTCTCGATCTTCCTCTGCAGCAAGAGTGATGTGACCTCGACGCCCAAGTGCGCCAAGGGTGCTGTCACCAAGGAGCAGAAGCAGCAGATCGAGTCCGACCTCGAAAAGATGGACGTCGTCGACACGGTCACGCACGAGTCCGCCGACGAGGCGTTCGACCACTACCAGGACCAGTTCGGCGACTCGCCCATGGCGAGCAACATCACGCCGGACCAGATGCAGGAGTCCTACCGGGTCAAGCTCCACGACCCCAAGAAGTACAAGGTCGTCGCCACTGCCTTCGCCGGCCGTGACGGGGTGCAGTCCGTCCAGGACCAAAGAAGCATCCTGGACAACCTCTTCGAGCTGATGAACGGCATGAACGTGGCCGCCCTCTTCGTCATGGCGCTGATGCTGGTCATCGCGTTGATGCTGATCGTGAACACCGTCCGGGTGTCCGCGTTCAGCCGACGGCGCGAGACGGGCATCATGCGGCTCGTCGGGGCCTCCGGCTTCTACATCCAGATGCCGTTCATCATGGAGGCCGCGTTCGCCGGTCTCATCGGCGGTGTCCTGGCCTGCGTGATGCTGCTGGCCGGCCGGTACTTCCTGATCGACGGCGGCCTCGCGCTCCAGAGCAAGCTGAATCTGATCGACTTCATCGGCTGGGACGCGGTCTTCACCAAGCTGCCCCTGGTCCTGGCAATCGGCCTTCTGATGCCCGCCGTTGCCGCGCTCTTCGCGCTCCGCAAGTACCTCAAGGTGTGACAAGCGCCCCCTCGGCGCATGGTCAACCGGCCGTGCGCCGAGGGGGCGTTGTCCTAGACTCGGCGACATGTCGGGCCCCGCGCAGTGTTTCGGGCCCCGCGGCGTGCGCCGCGGGGCGGCTCTGACATTGGTCTTCGCGGGTGTGCTGGCCACCGGGGCGGTCACCGGCTCGCTGCCGCGCGGCAGCGCGAAGTCCGAGGCCTTCGCGAGCCGTTCCGTCGCCTCCACCGTCGACAGCGACGAGGTGGCCGACGCCGCCGCGCGGGCCGTGGCCGACGGCAAGTCCGGCAAGGAGGCGGCCGAGGAGGTCGTCAGCCGCAGCGGCGACCGCTGGGGCGCGGTGTACGACGAGCGGCAGTACGAGGAGTTCGAGCAGGCCCTGGACGGCTCGTACACCGGTGTCGGGATCGCCGCGCAGCGCTCCGCCGACGGGCAGGTCGAGGTGGCCCGGGTGCAGCCCGGCGGCCCCGCCGACCGGGCCGGCATCGAGCCCGGGGACCTGCTCCGCACGATCGACGGCCACCGGGTCGACAAGCGCCCCGTCGCCGAGGTGGTCGCCCTGCTGCGCGGAGACCGTACGGAGGCCGCCGCGGGCTCCACCGTCGTCCTGGGCGTCGCACGCGGCGCCCGCCTGCGGACCGAGACGCTGCGCCGGGCCAGACTCACCACCGACCCCGTGACCGTGCGACGAATCGGCCCCCCTCGCTCCGCCGCCTCCTCCTCGTCCTCCCCCTCGTCCTCCTCCGGGGCCGTGATGATCGAGGTCGACTCGTTCACCAGGGGCTCGGGCGCCAAGGTCCGTGACGCGGTCCGGGACGCGCCGTCGGACGCCGGAGTGCTCCTGGACCTGCGCGGCAACTCCGGCGGCCTGGTCACCGAGGCCGTCACCGCCGCCTCCGCCTTCCTGGACGGCGGCCTGGTCGCCACGTACGACGTGCACGGTGAGCAGCGCGCCCTGTACGCACAGCCGGGCGGCGACACCGACCGTCCCCTCGTCGTCCTGGTCGACGGCGGCACGATGAGCGCCGCCGAACTCCTCACCGGCGCCCTCCAGGACCGGGGCCGCGCCGTCACCGTCGGCTCACGGACCTTCGGCAAGGGCTCGGTCCAGATGCCGAGCAAGCTCCCGGGCGGCTCGGTGGCCGAGCTGACCGTGGGCCACTACCGCACCCCGGCCGGTCGCAGCGTCGACGAACACGGCATCACCCCGGACCTCGCGGTCGGCTCGAAGGCCGAGCAGCGGGCCGAGACGGTATTGAGTGGCCTCGGGGGTGGGTCGTAGTGCGAAAATGGCCGCACTATGGCTAAGGAAAAGGACACAGGGCGCAAGCTCATCGCGCAGAACAAGAAGGCGCGGCACGACTACCACATCCTCGACACCTACGAGTGCGGCCTCGTGCTCATGGGCACCGAGGTCAAGTCACTGCGGCTGGGCCGGGCCTCCCTGGTGGACGGCTTCGTCCAGATCGACCGCGGCGAGGCATGGCTGCACAACATCCATGTGCCCGAGTACGTGCAGGGCACCTGGACCAACCACTCGGCCAAGCGGAAGCGCAAGCTGCTGATGCACCGGGCGGAGATCGACAAGCTGGAGTCGAAGTCGGGCGAGACGGGCCACACGATCGTGCCGCTCGCGCTGTACTTCAAGGACGGCCGGGTCAAGGTCGAGATCGCCCTCGCCAAGGGCAAGAAGGAGTACGACAAGCGGCAGACCCTCCGCGAGAAGCAGGACACGAGGGAGACCAACCGCGCGATCGCGGCGGCGCGCAGGCGCCAGCGGAGCGCGTAGCGTCCGGCTCCGGCGGCCGGGGGCAGGAATAGGCTGGCATCGTCGCGCGTTGGTCACGTACGATGGCACTGCACCTCACAGCAGGTGCACGCATTGAAAACAAAACATGGGGATGATCGGTTTCGACAGCGGATGTCGAAGCAGGGGAAGCGTGTCGAGGAAGCGGCAATGATCTCGTAAACCATATGTCGCAACCAATAATCGCCAACACCAAGCGCGATTCCTTCGCCCTCGCTGCCTAAGTAGCGACTTGCGAAGTGTCAGCCCGGGGGTGATCCCGACCCGGATCCTGGCATCATCAAGGGATCTAAACTTCTAGACCCGGTCACGGGGCCTAGAAGGAAATCAAACAGTGACTGAGCCCGTCGGAGACTTGTTCGCGTGATTTCCGGGGCTGAGAAAAGCGCAGCGAACTGCACACGGAGAAGCCCTGATTCTGCACCGTTGGACGCGGGTTCGATTCCCGCCATCTCCACAATTCCCATGTGAACGAGGACCCCGTTGCCCACCGGCAGCGGGGTCCTCGTTCTTGTGCCGGTCACCGTCCCCGGGGCGCCCGGACCCCGGCCGCTGTGACGGCCAGGGCCAGGCCCGCCGCGCAGACCGGTACGACGTAGCCCGTCACCCGGCTCGTGTGCTCGACCATCCAGCCGCCGGTCGCCGAACCCGCGGCGATTCCGCCCAGCAGCGCGGTCACGGCCAGCGTCATGCCCTCGTTCAACTGACCCTCCGGGGTGAGGCGTTGGACCAGGGTCATTCCGGTGACCATGGTCGGTGCCGTCGCCGCGCCGGCCAGCAGCAGGGCGCCGGCGAGGGCGAGCAGCGAGCCGGTCGAGGCGGCGGCGAGCAGGGGGAGGGACATCAGGGCCGTCATCCCCGTCAGGCAGAGCAGCAGCCGGCGCCGGATGTCGGTGGCCGGGCGCAGCGAGCCGTACAGCAGGCCCGCCACGCACGAGCCGGCCGCCTGGAGTGCCAGGATCGCGCCTCCGGCGTGGGCGATCGTGACGACCTCCATCGCGCCGAAGACCGCGCCGGTGGCGAGGAAGGCGGCGAGCAGCGCCGGCATGCCCCGGGTGCGGAGCGGGGAGCCCGCGTGGGTGCGGGGCGCCACCGGTGGTTCGGTGCCGCGCTGGGCGGCGAAGATCAGGACGCCGGTCATCAGCAGGATCGCCCCGACGAGCGTTCCGGCCTCCGGGAAGAGCGCCGCGCACAGCAGTGCGGCCAGGGCCGGGCCGAGCATGAAGCAGAGTTCGTCGGCGGCCTGTTCGAAGGAGTTCGCGGTGTGCAGGGCGGCCGGGTCGCCCCGGTGCAGATGGGCCCAGCGGGCCCGGGACATCCCGCCGGTGTTGGGGGTGGTGGCGGTCGCGGCGTAGGAGGCGAAGAGGGTCCAGGCCGGGGCGCCGTAGTGGACGCAGAGCAGCAGGGCGAGCGAGCCGAGCGCGGCGATCGCGGTGGCGGGCACCGCGATCCTGGCCTGCCCGTACCGGTCGACGAGCCGGGCCGTCCAGGGGGCGACCACCGCCGTGGCGGCGAGGCCGGTCGCGGTGACGGCACCGGCCAGGGCGTACGAGCCGCGCGACCCGGCGATCATGATGACCGCACTGACGCTGAACATCCCCATGGGCAGCCTGGCGATGAGGTTGCCCACGGTGAAGGCACGGGCGCCCGGGGTGGCGAGCAGCCTGCGGTACGGGTTGGTGGAGGCCCGCCGGGCGGGGGCGGTGCGCTGGGCGATGACCAGCAGGTCGCCGGAGACGGTGAGCAGGGGGTCGGTGGCGGGGTTTCTCTCGTACGGCATGGATCAAGCCTCCGGGCGGGTGGTCCCCGGGGTCCAACACCTTCTCCGCACCGATTGACGCATCTGTGTTGTAAATTCGGGTGTGGCCTCCTTCGCTGCTGACGACACGAGCACCCGGACGCGTACCGCCCATGCCCACACCGACCCGCGGCTGCTCGGGGCCTTCGTCGTGGTGGCCGAGGAACTGCACTTCACCCGCGCCGCCGCCCGGCTCTACATCGCCCAGCAGGCGCTGAGCCGTGACATCCGCCGGCTGGAGCGCGAACTGGGCACGGAACTGTTCGTACGGACCACCCGGCAGGTCGCCCTCACCGCCGACGGGGAGCGGCTGCTGCCGTACGCGCGGCGGGTGCTGGACGCGCACGCCGATCTCGCCGCCGCCTTCGCCGACCCGGCGGCCCGGCCGCTCTTCGTCGACCTCAACACCGACGGCATGGCGGCCGCCCGGGTACTCGCCCGGGCCCGCGAACTGGCCCCGGCCTGCGAGCTCATGGCCCGGTTCGAGAGCGGTCTGACCTGGGCCGCGGACGAGATCCTCGCCGGGCGGCTCGATGTCTCCTTCGGCCGCGCCGCCGGTCTCGCCCCCTCGGTACGGGCCCGGCTGGGCACCCAGCCGGTGCGGTACGAGCCGATGGCCGTGCTGCTCCCCGACGACCACCCGCTCGCCGCGCGCGAGACCGTCGCGCTCGACGACCTGGCCGGTGAGACCGTCTACGCGGGCGCCGGGAACCCGCGCACGAAGGAGTGGACGGACTTCGCCCGGCTGCTCTTCGCGGAACGGGGCATCGAACTGGCGCCGCCCGCCCCGCTCGCCATAGGCGTGGCCGAGTTCCAGCGGGTCATGGCCAAGTCCCGGCACCCGGTGCTCGCCGTCGTCGACTTCCCCCCGGTGCCGGGCACCGTGGTGCGGCCGCTGGTCCGGCCGGTGCCGATCTCGCCGCTCGTGCTGGTCTGGCGCAAAGGGCTGCGCCACCCCGGCCTGGACGCCTTGCGGGCGGCTGCGGACTGCCTGGGAGCCGAGGAGGGCTGGCTGGTGCGGCCCGCCGACAGCTGGCTTCCCGGGCCGGACGAGGCCCTGATGCTGACGAGACCCTGATGCCGGGGTATGCCGGGGTCCGGATGAGCCCGTGCGTGCGCGGTATACCTTCGGCGGGCCGGGTACGGGCACGGCCGTTCGGTGCCGGGTGACGTAACCGGCGGGAAATACGGGTGAACCAGCCCTGTCACGCATCATTGGCAGGCTCGCCCCTCGGCATCATCGGGCAGCAGCGGGACGAGAGCCGGGAAGACCACATGCACGAGGACGAACAGCACGGCCCCCTCGCGGGCTTCACCGTCGGGGTCACCGCCGCACGGCGTGCGCAGGAGTTCGGCGCGCTGCTGGAACGCCGGGGCGCCACGGTCCTGCACGCACCCGCCCTGCGGATCGTGCCGCTCGCCGACGACGGTGAACTCCTCGCCGCCACCCGCGCGATCGTCGACGCCGCCCCCGACGTGGTCGTCGTCACCACCGCGGTCGGCTTCCGCGGCTGGATCGAGGCCGCCGGGGGCTGGGGCCTGGGCGAACGGCTGCCGGCGGCCCTGGACGGCGCCGAACTGCTGGCCCGGGGCCCCAAGGTCAAGGGTGCCGTCCGGGCCGCCGGGCTGACCGAGACGTGGTCGCCCGCCTCGGAGTCCATGGCCGAGGTGCTGGACCGGCTCCTGGCCGAGGGCGTGGCGGGCCGCCGTATCGCCCTCCAGCTGCACGGCGAGCCCCTTCCCGGCTTCATCGAGTCGCTGCGCGCCGCGGGCGCCGAGGTCCTCCCCGTACCCGTCTACCGCTGGACGGACCCCGAGGACATCGCCCCGCTCGACCGGCTGCTCGACACCACCCTCGCCCGCGGCCTGGACGCCCTCACCTTCACCAGCGCCCCGGCCGCCGCCTCCCTGCTCGGCCGGGCCGAGAAGCGCGGGCTGCTCCCGGAGCTCCTGAGCGCACTGCGCGACGACGTCCTCGTGGCCTGCGTCGGACCGGTCACCGCCCGGCCCCTGGAGGCCAGGGGCATCGGCACCGTCCAGCCGGAACGCTTCCGGATCGCCCCGCTCGTCCAGCTGCTCTGCCAGGAACTCCCCGCCAGGGCACCGGCGTTGCCGGTCGCCGGGCACCGGGTCGAGGTCCGGGGCCATGCCGTGACCGTCGACGGGGAGCCGCGCCCGGTGCAGCCCGCCGGTATGGCGCTGCTGCACGCCCTGGCCCGTCGGCCGGGCTGGGTGGTGTCCCGTGCCGATCTGCTGCGCGCGCTGCCCGGTGGCGGCACCGACGAGCACGCGGTGGAGACGGCCATGGCACGGCTGCGCACGGCACTGGGCGCGCCCCGGCTCATCCAGACGGTCGTCAAACGCGGCTACCGGCTGGCGCTGGATCCGGCGGAGGGCGGCGAGGACCGCCGTTGAGGCCGTCCCCGGGACCGCAGCCGGGACTGCCGCCGGGACCGCTGCCGCCGATGCCCGTTGTCAGTGCCGCTTGGTAGAACGGGGGCAGGCAGGAAAGACCGGCGGAAGGGGGCCCCGTGGGTACCTGGGGCAGCGGGAATTTCGACAGTGACACGGCGGCGGATCATCTGTCGGGCATCACCGGACGGCTTGTCTCGGAGATCGAGGAGGCGATGGCCGGTGACCCGGTCGGCCTGGAGCCCGACGAGTACGACGGCGTCGCCGTGCCGTGCAACGTCGAGCTGCTGTGCCTGATGGCGGAGCAGAACCACGTCGGCGCGCGCGTGCCGGAGCCGGCGGTGGCCGAGGGCTGGAAGAAGACGTTCCTGGACGTGTGGGAGCGGACCATCGACGACCTGGAGCCCGAGCCGGAGTACAAGGAGGAAAGACGCACGGAGCTGATCCGCACCTTCGACCGGCTGGTGGCCCTGGCGGAGCAGGCGCATGCGGTGCGGTGAGGGGGCGCGGTGAGGGGGCGCGGGGCCGGATCGCGCCGGGATAGCGTGCCGGGATGACTCAAGACATCCACCGGCTCGACGCGGAGGTACGACTCCGTCCCGCCGCCCCGGCCGACGCTGCTTCCCTCGCCGTCTCGCTGACCCGCAGCCGTGCGTACATGGAGCGCTGGGAGCCCGTGCGGCCCGGCTTCTACTACACCGAGCAGGGGCAGTCGGAGCGGCTGGCCGCGATGTTCGCGGACCGCGACGCGGGACGGGTGATGCCTTGGGTGCTCGCCGACGAGGAGGACCGCGCGATCGGTGCGTTCAACCTGAACGGCATCGTGCTCGGGCCGCTGCGCAGCGGGACGCTCGGGTACTGGGTCGATGTCGAGTACGCGGGCCGCGGTCTCGCCACGGCCGCCGTGGAGCGGATCTGCGAGCTGGCCAGGGACGAGCTGCACCTGCACCGGGTGGAGGCGGGGACGGTGGTGGACAACTTCGCCTCGCAGCGGGTGCTCGCCAAGTGCGGCTTCGAGCAGTTCGGGATGGCCCCGCGCTACCTCCACATCAACGGCGCGTGGCGCGACCACTGCCTGTTCCAGCGGATCCTGCACGACGGTCCGCCCACGGGCTGAGCGACGGGCCGACCGGCCGGGGACGGGAACGAGGACGGGGGCGGGGAGGGAACGAGGACGGGAACGAGGACGGGGACGGCCACGGGGGGCTACGGGCGGACGTCCCGGGTACGCCGCGCCTCCCCGGCGGGCGGCGGCACGTCCCTGGTGCGCAGCCGTGTGTGCCGGTGCCCGTCCAGTGGCCAGGGCGGCCGCGCCGGAAGCACCTCCACGAAGCCGTACCCGCTCTTCTCCGCGACCCGGCAGGACGCCTCGTTGTCCACCTGGTGCAGCAGGTCCAGGCGTGTCAGCCCGTCCCCGGCGAACACCTCGAACGCCCAGTCGCCGAGCGCCCCGAGCGCCAGCGGCGCGATCCCCCGGCCGCGGGCGGGCGCCGCCGTCCAGTAACCGACCTCTGCGCTGCCGGTGCCCGGTGCGGGGTACTTGAGCGCCACATTGCCGACCAGTTCGCCCCCGCGATCGCGGTCCACCACCGCGAAGCTGAAGTATCTGCCGGACTGCCGGCCCTCCTGCCGCACCCGCAGCCACTGCTCCGCCTCCGCCTCGTTCCTGACCTGGGAACGCAGCGTGGCGCGCATCGCGGGATCGCGGTACGCCTCGATCAGCGCCGGGCGGTCCGCGGCCAGCCAGGGCCGGAGCAGGAGCGGGCCGGCCGAGAGGGTGGCGGCGGCGGTGGTGGTGACGAGATCGTCGTGCATTCGGACACCGTACGGCCCACGGTCCCGGACACCGTACGGCCCACGGTCCCGGACACCGCGCGGCAGCAGGGGTTCCGGGCTCGCCCCGCGAGGGGCACTCTGGGGGAGACCCCACCGGTGACCCCGAGGCGGTGACATGCGCATGGCGGCCAAGAGCTCGTGCGACTGGCGGTTCGACTCCGGTCGGCCCTGCCTCGACCTGGTGGCGACCGGGGTCGGGACCACCGGCGCATGCGAACTGCTCGACTGCGCCGAGCGGTTGGCCGACTGGCTGCTCGCCGCCGGACTCGTACCGAACGGCACGCGCCTCGACGCCGTGGACGAGAGCTGGGTGGTGCGCTTCCGGCAGCTGCGGACCGGCGTCGAACGGCTGTTGACGGCCGAACTCGGCGGCAGTGGCGCCGGGAGCGCCCTGGACCGGGTCAACGCGCTCGCCGCCGAGGCGCCACCGGGCCTGCGGGCCGTGCGCGGCAGGGGCGGCAAGCTGGTACGGACACTGAGCACCGATCCCGAGTGCGGGGCGCTGCTGGCCGCCGTGGCCCGTGACGCCGTCGAACTCCTCACCGACCCCGTGGCCCGCGCCGGACTGCGCCGCTGCGAGGCGGACAACTGCCGCCGCCTCTACCTGGACACCTCGCGCGGCCGACGGCGCCGCTGGTGCTCCGGCGAGGTCTGCGGGAACCGTGAGCGGGTGGCCCGGCACCGGCGCCGGGCGGCGGCCGTGGCGGTGCCGGACGCGGCCGTCCCGCAAGGAAACCCGAGCCGGGTCTGAACGGATCGCGGCCCGGCCCCGTATTCGATGACCTAGGAGCTCCACAGGGTCTCGACCGGGAGGTTCGGGTGCGCAAGGATGCGGCCGTGGCCGATGATCGTCCGCACAGGGCTCGGCACCGTGGCGGGCAGACACAGTCACCGCCGCCGCAGCCCTCCGCGCCCGCGCCCGCGCCTTCGCCCTCGCCGCCTTCCGCCGTCCCGGACGAGGAGCTGATGCGGGCGCTCTACCGGGAGCACGCCGGGCCGCTGTTCGCGTACGTGCTCCGCCTGGTCGCCGGTGACCGGCAGCGCGCCGAGGACGTGGTGCAGGAGACGCTCATCCGCGCCTGGAAGAACGCCGGGCGGCTGGGCAACGCCACCGGGTCGGTCCGGCCCTGGCTGGTGACGGTCGCCCGGCGCATCGTCATCGACGGCCACCGCAGCAGGCAGGCCCGGCCGCCCGAGGTCGATCCGTCGCCGCTGGAGGCCGTCCCGGCGGAGGACGAGATGGAGAAGGCGCTGTGGCTGATGACCCTGTCCGAGGCGCTCGACGACCTGACCGCCGCGCACCGGGAAGCCCTGATCGAGACCTACTTCAAGGGCCGCACGGTCGGCGAGGCGGCCGAGGTGCTGGGCGTTCCGAGCGGGACGGTACGGTCGCGGGTCTTCTACGCGTTGCGCTCGATGAAGCTCGCGCTGGAGGAGAGGGGGATCACGGCATGAACGACGACCACGAGTGGGACGCCTTCGGACCCGGTCCGGCCGGGCCCGTCGGCCCCCGTGGCCCCGTCGGCCCCCGCAGCCCCTTCGGCCGCCGCAGCCCCGGTGGTCACGCGGGTGGTCACGCGGCCGACGCCGCCGGGCACGACGCCGCCGGCGCGTACCTCCTCGGTGTTCTCGACGACGCCGAGGCGTCCGCGTTCGAGGCGCACCTCGCCGACTGCGACCTGTGCGCCGCCCGGCTCGACGAGCTCGCCGACCTGGGGCCCGTGCTCGCGAGGGTCTCCGTCTCCCCGGGCGCACCCGCCGCCCGCTACGTACCCGGGCAGCCCGGCCCCCGCGTGCTGGAGCGACTGCTCGACGAGGTGAGCGCCGGGCGGGCCCGGCGCAGGCGCCGCTCCATGTGGCTGGTGGCGGCGGCGGTGGTGCTGATCATCGGCGGCCCGGTCGCCGTGGTCCTGGCGAGCGGCGACGACGGCCCGCCGGCACGGGCGGCCGAACCGTACCCGGCCGGCCCCACCAGCCCCACCGACCCCACCAGTCCTGCCAGTCCCGCCGGAGACTCCGCGGACTCCGGGGACGCCTCCGTCGACCGGATGCCGGAGAAGGTGCGGGCCACCGACCCCGTCACCCGGGTCGAAGCCACGATCGGCATGGCGGGGAAGCCCTGGGGCACCAGCACCGTGCTGGAGCTCAGGAACGTCAGGGGCCCGCAGAAATGCCGGCTGATCGCGGTGTCGAAGAGCGGCGAGGAGGAGGTCGTCACCTCCTGGTCCGTACCGGAATGGGGATATGGCATCGATGACTCCTCGTACCCGGGAGCGCGGTACCCGCTCCGTGTCTCCGGCGGCGCCGCCATGGGCCGGGGTGACATCGACCACTTCGAGGTGCGCACGTTCGACGGCAGGCGGCTGGTCGAGGTCGATGCCTGACCGAGATCCACGGCGGACCATTTCGAGACGCGCGGCAGATGCGCGGCGGGTCCCCCTTCGCATAAGGTTGACGGCTGCCCAATGCACGTCAGAAGGGGGCCTCGGTGGCCGCGCAGGATGCCGCTGTCGATTCGTTGCGGGACCGGGAAATCGGTGTCGAGCAGGAACATCTCGACCGTGTGTACCACCGCCTTGAGGAGAAGATCCACGAGGCGGAATTTCTCATGGATGACGCCGTCAAGCGCGGCCAGGTCGGTACGCCGGGGGCGCTCGCCGAGCGCGACGCCCAGGTGTTCCGGGCCGGAATCCACTTGAACCGGCTGAACAGCGAGTTCGAGGACTTCCTCTTCGGAAGGATCGACCTGCTGCTCGGCAAGGACGGCGTACGCGGTCCGGACGGCGCGTACACCTCCGTCGAACCGGCCGAGGACGCGGTGCGCGACGACCGGTCGGCCGATATCGCGGAGACGCTGCACATCGGCCGGATCGGGGTCCTCGACTCCGACTACGCGCCGCTGGTCATCGACTGGCGCGCGCCGGCCGCCGCGCCGTTCTACCGCTCGACGCCGAAGGAACCCGGCAGGGTCGTACGCCGCCGGGTCATCCGCTCCAAGGGCCGCAAGGTCCTCGGGGTCGAGGACGACCTGATGCGCCCCGAGCTGACCGCGTACCTGGACGGCGCCAAACTGCCCGTCATCGGCGACGGCGCCCTGATGGCGGCGCTCGGCCAGGCCCGCAGCCACACCATGCGCGACATCGTCTCCTCCATCCAGGCCGAACAGGACCTGGTGATCCGGGCCCCCGCCGCCTCGGTCACCGAGGTCTCCGGCGGTCCCGGCACCGGCAAGACGGCCGTCGCCCTGCACCGCGCCGCGTACCTCCTCTACCAGGACCGGCGGCGGTACGCGGGCGGCATCCTCGTCGTCTCGCCGACCCCGCTCCTGGTCGCGTACACCGAGGGCGTGCTGCCCTCGCTGGGCGAGGAGGGGCAGGTCGCGATCCGTGCCGTCGGCTCGCTCTCCGACGAGGCGGCCGGCGTCGAGGGCGCCACCACCTACGACGAACCCGCCGTCGCCCGGATCAAGGGCTCCTCCCGGATGCTCCAGGTGCTGCGCAGGGCGTCCCGGGGCGCGCTGGAACAGCCCGGCACCTCCCGCAAGGCGGCGGCGGACCGGGACGGCCAGCTGTCCTTCGGCGACGACGAGGCGGACGCGACCCCCACCACCCCCACCCGGCTGCGGGTCGTCGCGTTCGGCGCCCGCGTCGAGCTGAACGCCGACGAGCTCCACCGCATCCGGCAGTCCGTCCTCGGCGGCACCGCACCGGTCAACCTGCTGCGCCCGCGCGCCCGCAGACTGCTGCTGGACGCCCTGTGGAACAAGTCCTCGGGCCGGGGCCGCTACACCGACCCCGAGCTCGCCGCCGAACTGCGCTCCTCCTTCGACGAGGACGTCTCCACCGAGCCGGACTTCCTCGACTTCCTGAACGCCTGGTGGCCCGAACTCACCCCGCGCGGGGTGCTCGCGGCGATGGCCGACGAGAAGCGGCTCGGCCGCTGGGCCCGCCGGGTCCTCAACCAGGGCGAGGTGCGCCGTTTCGTCCGTTCCCTGAAGCGGCTCGACAGCGCGGGGAACGGGCCGCTGTCGGTCCACGACGTGGCCATCCTCGACGAGCTCCAGATGCTGCTGGGCACCCCGCACCGGCCGAAGAAGAAGCGCGAGCTCGACCCGCTGGACCAGCTCTCCGGCCTGGAGGAGCTGATGCCGCAGCGCGAGGAGACGCAGCGCGAGCGCGCCGAGCGGCTGGCGGCGGAGCGTACGGAGTACGCGCACGTCATCGTCGACGAGGCGCAGGACCTGACGCCCATGCAGTGGCGGATGGTCGGCCGCCGCGGCAGGCACGCCACCTGGACGATCGTCGGGGACCCGGCGCAGTCCTCCTGGTCCGACCCGGACGAGGCCGCCCGCGCGCGCGACGAGGCGCTCGGCAACCGGCCGCGCCGCCGCTTCACCCTCACGGTCAACTACCGCAACCCGGCGGAGATCGCCGAGCTGGCCTCGAAGGTCCTGGCGCTGGCGATGCCCGGGATGGAGTCCCCGTCCGCGGTCCGCTCCACCGGTGTGAAGCCGCGCTTCGAGACGGTACGGGACGGCGACCTGGCCGCCTCCGTGCGCGAGGAGGCGCGGCGGCTGCTCGGCGAGGTCGACGGCACGGTGGGCGTGGTCGTCGCGATGAACCGCAGGGCCCAGGCCCGCGCCTGGCTCGCCGAGCTCGGCGAGCGGGTGGTGGCGCTGGGCAGCCTGGAGGCGAAGGGCCTGGAGTACGACGCCACGGTGGTCGTCTCGCCCGCGGAGATCGCGGACGAGTCCCCGGCGGGCCTGCGGGTGCTGTACGTGGCGCTGACGCGTGCGACGCAGCAGCTCACGGTGGTCTCGGGGGAGCGGGACCTGCCCGACGAGGACGGCGTCCCGGACCTGCTGAGGGACTGATCGCCTGTTTTCCGGGTCAACCTGTGCCACGGGGAATCACTTCTTCGGGGTCTTTGTTAGCCTGGTGTCGGCACCGGCTCGATCCAAGCCCCCGGGCCCAACCTTCGTCGCTACGAGCGACCACTTGCCGCGAGGCGAGCATGGCGGGTCGGTGCCGCTTGACCCGTAAGACAGACCCGCGTCACCTCCTGGTGGCGCGGGTCTGTTCTTGTTTCAGGGCCTGCCCCGCGGCCTCCAGGCCCGCACCGCAGTCTCTCCGGGGCCTGAACCGCGGATTCCGGGGCTTCCACCGGAGTTCTGCGGCTTCCGCTGGGAATCCGGGGCTTCCGCTGGAGCCCTCATATCTCGTATGGTGGAAATTACTTTCCGAAGAGTGGCAGTCATTACCGGCTACCGGCTAGTAGGTGCGACGATCGGGAAGCGTGTCCGAGGCGAGCGTCCCGGTCGCGCGGTAAAGAAGCTAGGGAAAGCGAAGGACTCGGCCATGGCAACGGCGCCCAGCGTCTCGTACTCGATGACGGTCAGGCTGGAGGTGCCCGCGAGCGGCACAGCGGTCTCCCAGCTCACCACGGCCGTGGAGTCCTCCGGCGGTTCGGTCACCGGCCTCGACGTGACCGCTTCCGGTCACGAGAAGCTCCGGATCGACGTCACCATCGCGGCCACCTCCACCTCGCACGCCGACGAGATCGTCGAGGGCCTGCGGGGCATCGAGGGCGTCGTCCTCGGCAAGGTCTCCGACCGTACGTTCCTGATGCACCTCGGCGGCAAGATCGAGATGGCGTCCAAGCACCCCATCCGCAACCGTGACGACCTCTCGATGATCTACACCCCGGGCGTGGCCCGGGTCTGCATGGCGATCGCCGAGAACCCCGAGGACGCCCGCCGCCTCACCATCAAGCGCAACACCGTTGCGGTCGTGACGGACGGCTCCGCCGTGCTCGGCCTCGGCAACATCGGCCCGATGGCCGCCATGCCGGTCATGGAGGGCAAGGCGGCCCTCTTCAAGCGGTTCGCCGACATCGACGCCTGGCCGATCTGCCTGGACACCCAGGACACCGACGCCATCGTCGAGATCGTCAAGGCGATCGCCCCCGGCTTCGCGGGCATCAACCTGGAGGACATCTCCGCACCCCGCTGCTTCGAGATCGAGGCCCGGCTGCGCGAGGCCCTGGACATCCCGGTCTTCCACGACGACCAGCACGGCACCGCGATCGTCGTGCTGGCCGCGCTGACCAACGCACTTCGCGTGGTGGGCAAGGGAATCGGGGACGTACGGGTCGTCATGTCCGGCGCCGGAGCGGCCGGTACGGCCATCCTGAAGCTCCTCATCGCCGCGGGCGTCAAGCACGCCGTCGTCGCCGACATCCACGGCGTGGTGCACGCCGGCCGCGAGGACCTCGTCTCCGCCGACGCCGACTCGCCGCTGCGCTGGATCGCCGACAACACCAACCCGGAGTCCGTCACCGGCACCCTCAAGCAGGCCGTCGTGGACGCCGACGTCTTCATCGGCGTCTCCGCCCCGAACGTGCTGGACGGCGACGACGTCGCGGCCATGGCCGAGGGTGCGATCGTGTTCGCGCTCGCGAACCCGGACCCCGAGGTGGACCCGGCAATCGCTCGCCAGACCGCCGCAGTTGTCGCCACCGGCCGCTCCGACTTCCCGAACCAGATCAACAACGTGCTGGTCTTCCCGGGTGTCTTCCGCGGTCTGCTGGACGCCCAGTCCCGCACCGTCAACACGGAGATGATGCTCGCCGCGGCGGGCGCCCTCGCCGACGTGGTCGCCGAGGACGAGCTGAACGCGAACTACATCATCCCGTCGGTCTTCAACGACCGGGTCGCGGGCGCGGTCGCCGGTGCCGTCCGGGAGGCCGCGAAGGCGGCCGCCGGCGTGGCCCCGGGCAACCTCGTCTGACCCGGATCCGCCCGCACGCCCCGGCACGACCCCTGTTGTCGCCGTGCGCGCCCGCGGCGCCCCGCGCCGGTCCGGCCCACGTCGGTCCGGCCTACGGCGCGTCGCGGGTCGCGACGCCCCAAACGCCCCTTTAGGGTGGGCGGGCGGCGCGTCCCGCCCGCCAGGGGTTACGGGGCAGCCCTGAGCCCCGCATCCACTGCGGAACGCTTTCGGGGAGTCGACGGAACGTCACCACGAGGAGGCGGTGGCGCTTTTCGTGTGACTCCGGAGGGTGCCGGATTGGCGTTACCGCCGCAGGTGGGGGCAGGATGCGTAATCGGGCGCGAGGGTCTGACGACAGACCCGGGTCCGGGGACTGTCCGAGGGCCCTGGCAGCATCGGCTTCGATCTCACGCCTCACAGGCAAGAAGAACACGGGAGTAACAACATGAACCGCAGTGAGCTGGTGGCCGCCCTGGCCGACCGCGCCGAGGTGACTCGCAAGGACGCCGACGCCGTGCTGGCCGCCCTCGCCGAGACCGTCGGTGAGATCGTCGCCAAGGGCGACGAGAAGGTCACCATCCCCGGCTTCCTGACCTTCGAGCGCACCCACCGTGCCGCTCGCACCGCTCGTAACCCGCAGACCGGCGACCCGATCAACATCCCGGCCGGCTACAGCGTGAAGGTCTCCGCGGGCTCCAAGCTCAAGGAAGCCGCCAAGGGCAAGTAAGCCCCACAGGCGCGACGAAGGGCGGTCACCCCACCAGGGTGACCGCCCTTCGGTGTACCGGCCTGAGAGGCCCCGTTCTGTGCCTCTGCGGGCCGGAAACGGAGAACGGGGGCCCGGGGCAGTGCCCCGAACCCCCGTCAGTAGCCGTCCGGCGCCCGGTCATGGACCGGCGCGCGGCCCGGTCTCAGACCAGCGCCCCGCCCGGCAGCTCGACCTTCGCGCCCAGCTTCTCCAGCTTGTCCATGAAGTTCTCGTAGCCGCGGTTGATCAGGTCGATGCCGTGCACCCGCGAGGTGCCCTGCGCCGCCAGCGCGGCGATCAGGTACGAGAAACCGCCGCGCAGGTCCGGGATGACCAGGTCCGCTCCCTGCAGCCGGGTCGGCCCGGACACGACCGCCGAGTGCAGGAAGTTGCGCTGGCCGAAGCGGCAGTCGGAGCCGCCCAGGCACTCGCGGTAGAGCTGGATGTGCGCGCCCATCTGGTTCAGCGCCGAGGTGAAGCCGAGCCGCGACTCGTACACCGTCTCGTGGACGATGGACAGACCCGTGGCCTGCGTCAGGGCCACCACCAGCGGCTGCTGCCAGTCGGTCTGGAAACCGGGGTGCACGTCCGTCTCCAGGGCGATGGCGTTCAGTGCGCCGCCCGGGTGCCAGAAGCGGATGCCCTCGTCGTCGATCTCGAAGGCGCCGCCGACCCGGCGGAAGGTGTTGAGGAACGTCATCATCGAGCGCTGCTGTGCGCCCCGTACGTAGATGTTGCCCTCGGTGGCCAGCGCCGCGGACGCCCAGGAGGCCGCCTCCAGGCGGTCCGGGATGGCCCGGTGGGTATAACCGTCCAGCCGGTCGACACCGGTGATCCGGATCGTCCGGTCGGTGTCCATCGAGATGATCGCGCCCATCTTCTGCAGTACGCAGATGAGGTCCTCGATCTCCGGCTCCACGGCCGCGTTGGACAGTTCGGTGACGCCCTCGGCGAGCACCGCCGTCAACAGCACCTGTTCGGTGGAGCCCACCGACGGGTACGGCAGCCGGATCTTCGTGCCGCGCAGCCGCTGCGGGGCCTCCAGGTACTGCCCGTCCGCCCGCTTCTCGATGGTCGCGCCGAACTGCCGCAGCACGTCGAAGTGGAAGTCGATCGGCCGGCCGCCGATGTCGCACCCGCCGAGCCCGGGGATGAACGCGTGGCCGAGCCGGTGCAGCAGCGGGCCGCAGAAGAGGATCGGGATGCGCGAGGAGCCCGCGTGCGCGTCGATGTCGGCGACGTTGGCGCTCTCCACATGCGTCGGGTCCAGGATCAGCTCACCCGGTTCGTCGCCGGGCCGGACCGTCACCCCGTGCAGCTGGAGCAGCCCCCGGACCACCCGCACGTCGCGGATGTCGGGCACGTTCCGCAGCCGGCTGGGCCCGCTGCCGAGCAGCGCGGCGACCATCGCCTTCGGCACCAGGTTCTTGGCGCCTCTGACGCGGATCTCGCCCTCCAGCGGGGTTCCGCCGTGGACAAGCAGGACATCGTCTGTGCCGGTCATGAATCTCGCGTTCCGGAGTGGTCGGGCAGGGGGCCAAACGAAAGAGTAATGGCCTACTACCCCCATTCCGTAAGACAACCGGGGGTGTACGAACGTCATGAATCCGCCACAACACGCTCTGCTCCCCGCCTCTTGCGGAGGGTTACCGTCCGCAAGGCCCTCCGGATTGCGCGCCTCCCGTGCATCCGTGCGCCCTGAGCTGCGCTCCGGCCCGGCCGGTGACCGGGCGGCCCACTTGGTCCCCGCGGCGGGCGAAGATGCGGGATCATTTCTGCCATGACCGAGGTGTCCTCGCTCACAGGGCGACTGCTCGTGGCCACACCCGCGCTCGCGGACCCGAATTTCGACCGCGCGGTGGTGCTCCTCCTCGACCACGACGACGAGGGGTCGCTCGGCGTGGTCCTGAACCGCCCGACCCCGGTCGGCGTCGGTGACATCCTCACGCCCTGGGCCGGCCTGACCGGCGAGCCGGACGTCGTCTTCCAGGGCGGCCCGGTCTCGCTCGACTCGGCGCTCGGCGTGGCCGTGATCCCCGGCGACGAGGGCCCGCTCGGCTGGCGCCGGGTGTACGGGGCGATCGGGCTGGTGGACCTGGAGGCGCCGCCGGAGCTGCTGGCCGCGGCGCTCGGCTCGCTGCGGATCTTCGCCGGGTACGCGGGCTGGGGCCCCGGACAGCTGGAGACCGAACTGACCGAGGGCGCCTGGTACGTGGTCGAGTCCGAACCCGGGGACGTCTCCTCCCCGCGCCCGGAGCACCTCTGGCGCGCGGTCCTGCGCCGCCAGCGCAGCGAACTGGCGATGATCGCCACGTATCCGGACGACCCTTCGCTGAACTGAAGCTCCGGGCGGTCGGTACCCTTGGCGGTTATGAGCACTCTTGAGCCCGAGCGCGGGGCAGGTACCGGAACCCTCGTGGAACCGACGCCGCAGGTGTCGAACGGCGACGGCGACCACGAGCGCTACGCCCATTACGTCCAGAAGGACAAGATCATGGCGAGTGCCCTGGAGGGCACCCCCGTGGTCGCACTGTGCGGGAAGGTCTGGGTGCCGGGGCGCGACCCCAAGAAGTACCCGGTCTGTCCGATGTGCAAGGAGATCTACGAGTCCATGGGCGCCGGCGGCGACAAGGACAAGGGCAAGGGCGGCAAGGACAAGAAGTAGCGAGAAGCGGGCCGGAGCCGTCCGGCGACCTCCGCTTCGGGCCCCCGGGGCGCGCGTTCGACACGCGCCCCGGGGGCCCTTTGTGTCCGCGTGTCCGCGCGTCCCCGGGGGGCCTTCGCATTGCACGGGCTGCTTCGCCGGGCCCCTTCGCGTTGCACGGACTGCTTCGTCGGGTCACAGAGTGGTAGAGACCACTTGTCGGCGTCCGCGTGCGCACCTACTCTCCTGCCAGTTGTGCACAACGAAACGCTCGTTGCGTATGCTGCAACGTCAACCGGTAGGGGTTCCCGGATGAAGCTGTCTGCCCGAATTGCCGCCCCGGTCGCGGCCCTTGTGCTGGCGGGTCTCACCGCCACCGCATGCGCGCCGCAGACCTCCGACACCGGAGCCAAGGGGGACGAGAAGACCGGCACGCTGCGTGTCTGGCTCTTCCAGGAAGTCGGCAACAAGCCCAAGGAGCAGGTCGTCGACGCGGCGGTCGCCGACTTCGAGAAGGCCCACAAGGACGCGGAGGTCGAGATCGAGTACATACCGGTCGACACCCGCGCCCAGCGCATCAAGGCGGCGTTCAACGACCCCAAGAGCGCCCCGGACCTCATCGAGTACGGCAACACCGACACCGCCGGATACGTCAAGGACGGCGGACTCGCCGATGTGAGCGCCGAGTTCGCGGCCTGGGACGAGGCCAAGGACACCGACCCGACGGCCAAGCAGTCCGTGACGGTGGACGGCAGGATCTACGGCGCCCCGCTCTTCGCCGGCGCACGGGCGCTGTACTACCGCACGGACGTCTTCAAGGAACTGGGGATCGACGCCCCCAGGACCCAGGCCGAACTGATCTCCACCGCGAAGAAGATCCACAAGAAGAAGCCCGACCTGTACGGGCTCGCGGTCGGCGGCGCGTACACCTACGGCGCGATGCCCTTCATCTGGGCGGCCGGCGGCGAACTCGCCGACGAGAGCGGCGGAACGTACAAGGCGGCCATCAACAGCGACAAGGCCCGCACGGGCATCGAGGCCTACACCTCGCTCTTCGGCGACGACAACTGCCCGGCCGCCAAGTGCGCGGTCATGGGCGGCAACGCGACCGTCACCGCCTTCGCCTCCGGCAAGGCCGCCATGGCGATCGGCGGCGACTTCAGCCACGCGGCCGTCGAGGCGGGTTCGGTGAAGGGCAAGTACGCGGTGGTGCCGCTGCCCGGCGTCGCCGAGGGCTCCGTCGCCCCCGCGTTCGCGGGCGGGAACAACATCGGCGTGCTGAAGAGCAGCCCGCACCGCACGCTCGCCGTGGACCTGATGAAGTCCCTGACCGGCAAGCAGACGCAGGCCAAGTTGTTCGACGCGATGGGCTTCCTGCCGACCTACACCGACGTACGGGACGCGGCCGCGAAGAAGGAACCGTTCGTCGAGCCGTTCGTCAAGACGCTCGGCGCGGGCGCCAAGTTCGTCCCGGCCTCGCCGGGCTGGGGCCAGATCGACTCCTCGCTGGTCCTGCCGACGATGTTCCAGGAGATCGTCAGCGGCCGCAAGGACGTCGCGAAGGCCGCGGACGACGCGGCGAAAAAGATGGACGCGGCGTTCGCCGACGCGGGCTGACCATGACCGCGAACAGTACGGCGTACAAAGCGCCCGGCGCGCCCGGAGCGGGTGGTACCTCCGCCCGCCCGCTCCGGCGGCGCCGCCCGGCCCCGTCCGCGCGCCGCCCCGGCTGGACCCCCTGGCTCTACCTCCTGCCCGCACTCGTCCTGCTCGGCGGGCTGCTCGTCTACCCGATCTACCAACTCGGCCTGATCTCCTTCCTGGAGTACACCCAGGCCCAGGTCAGTGGCGGTGAACCGACCACCTTCCAGGGCTTCGGGAACTACGCGACGCTGTTCGGCGACGGCCAGTTCTGGCAGGTGCTGCTGGCGACCGTGGTCTTCGCCGCCACCTGCGTACTGGCCACCCTGCTCGTCGGCTGCGCGCTCGCCGTCCTGCTGACCCGCGTCCGGGCCCTGCCGCGGCTCGCCCTGATGATGGCCGCGCTCGGCGCCTGGGCGACCCCGGCGATCACCGGGTCCACCGTCTGGGTGTTCCTCTTCGACCCCGACTTCGGACCGGTCAACAAGGTCCTGGGGCTCGGCGACTTCTCCTGGATGTACGGGCGCTACAGCGCCTTCGCGCTGGTGCTCCTCGAAGTCCTGTGGTGCTCGTTCCCGTTCGTCATGGTGACCGTGTACGCGGGCATCCGGGCGATCCCCACCGAGGTGCTGGAGGCGGCCGCGCTGGACGGTGCCTCGCAGTGGCGGATCTGGCGGTCGGTCATGGCCCCGATGCTGCGGCCGATCCTCGTCGTCGTCACCATCCAGTCGATCATCTGGGACTTCAAGGTCTTCACCCAGATCTACGTCATGACGGGCGGCGGCGGCATCGCCGGCCAGAACCTGGTGCTCAACGTGTACGCGTACCAGAAGGCGTTCGCGTCCTCGCAGTACAGCCTCGGCTCCGCGATCGGCGTCTTGATGCTGGTGATCCTGCTGGCCGTCACGCTGGTCCATCTGCGCCTGGTGCGGCGCCAGGGGGAGGAACTGTGAGCGCACGGACCATGCTGCGCGTCCGCCGGCCCGGCCGGCTGGCCGCCGAGGCGGCGACCCTGCTGATAGCCGTCGCGGTCGCCTTCCCGCTCTACTGGATGGTGCTTTCCGCGCTCAAACCGGCCGGCGAGATCCAGTCCACCGACCCCCGCCCGTGGACGCTGGCGCCGTCCCTGGACTCGTTCCGCCGGGTCTTCGAACAGAACGACTTCGGGCGGTACTTCCTCAACAGCCTGCTCGTCGCCGGCACGGTCGTCATCGCTTCCGCGCTGATCGCCTTCCTGGCGGCGACGGCCGTGACCCGGTTCAAGTTCCGCTTCCGGACCACGCTGCTGATCATGTTCCTGGTCGCGCAGATGGTGCCGGTCGAGGCGCTGACCATCCCGCTGTTCTTCCTGATGCGGGACTTCGGCCAGCTGAACACGCTCGGCTCGCTGATCCTGCCGCACCTCGCCTTCTCGCTGCCGTTCGCGATCTGGATGCTGCGCGGCTTCGTCAAGGCCGTCCCGGAGGCTCTGGAGGAGGCCGCGTACATCGACGGCGCGAGCCGCAGCCGCTTCCTGTGGCAGATCCTCTTCCCGCTGGTCTTCCCCGGCCTGGTGGCGACCAGCGTCTTCTCGTTCATCTCCACCTGGAACGACTTCCTGTTCGCGAAGTCGTTCATCATCAGCGACACCTCCCAGTCGACGCTCCCCATGGCGCTGCTGGTCTTCTTCAAACCCGATGAGAACGACTGGGGAGGGATCATGGCCGCCTCGACGGTGATGACCGTTCCCGTACTGGTCTTCTTCGTACTCGTACAGCGCCGCCTGGTCTCGGGACTCGGCGGAGCGGTAAAGGACTGACGCCATGGACACCGGCACCGACAACGACACGAACCCGGCCCCGGCACCCGCGGACATCGTCCCGGCACCCGTGCGCGCCGGTGGTGAAGGGCGCTGCGGCTTCCTGTTCGACCCGTCCACCACCATCACGGCGGCCCCCGGCACGGAGAACACCGAACGCTGGCTGCGCACCACGCTGGGCGCCGCCTTCGGTCTGCCGCTCGCCCCGCGGCCGGCCGCCGAGGGCGACGAGCACGCCACGAACACCGTCCGGCTGGGCATCGACCCGGCACTGGAACCGGAGGGCTACCGGCTGAGCACCAAGTCCGGCACGAGCGTCGAGATCACCGGCGGCAGCCCCGCCGGGGTCTTCTGGGGTGCGCAGACCCTCCGTCAGCTCCTGGGCCCCGAGGCATTCCGCCGCGCCCCCATCGCCCCCGGCACCCGGCGCGCGATCCCCTTCGCGGACATCGAGGACAGCCCCCGCTTCCCCTGGCGCGGAATGATGCTCGACGTGGCACGGCACTTCCTGCCCAAGGACGACGTGCTGCGCTACCTCGACCTCCTTGCCGCGCACAAGCTGAACGTCTTCCACTTCCACCTCACCGACGACCAGGGCTGGCGCATCGAGATCAAGCGCTACCCCCGGCTCACCGAGGTCGGCTCCTGGCGCTCCCGCACGAAGCACGGCCACCGGGCGTCGGAGCTGTGGGACGAGACCCCGCACGGCGGCTACTACACGCAGGACGACATCCGCGAGATCGTCGCGTACGCCGCCGAGCGGCACATCCGAGTCGTCCCCGAGATCGACATTCCCGGCCACTCGCAGGCCGCCATCGCCGCCTACCCCGAACTGGGCAACACCGACGTCGCCGACACCACCGCCCTGTCCGTCTGGGACACCTGGGGCGTCAACGCGAACGTACTCGCCCCCACCGACAACACCCTGCGCTTCTTCGAAGGAGTCCTCGAAGAGGTCCTCGACCTCTTCCCCGCCGCCACCTCGCCGTTCATCCACATCGGCGGCGACGAATGCCCCAAGGAGCAGTGGAAGGACTCGCCGGCCGCCCAGGCCCGGATCGAGGAATTCGGCCTGGCCAACGAGGACGAGCTGCAGTCCTGGATCATCCGGCACTTCGACACCTGGCTCACCGCGCGCGGACGCCGGCTGATCGGCTGGGACGAGATCCTGGAGGGCGGCCTCCCGGCGGGCGCCGCCGTGTCGTCCTGGCGGGGGTACGGCGGAGGCATCGCCGCCGCCGAGGCCGGCCACGACGTCGTCATGTGCCCCGAGCAGCACGTGTACCTGGACCACCGTCAGGCGGGCGGCCCCGAAGAGCCGATGCCCATCGGCTTCGTCCGCACCCTGGAGGACGTCTACCGCTTCGAGCCCGTACCGGCGGGCCTCTCCGAGGAAGCGGCCCGTCACATCCTGGGCACCCAGGCCAATGTCTGGACCGAGGTGATGCAGAACCGGGCCCGCGTCGACTACCAGGTCTTCCCGCGCCTCGCGGCGTTCGCGGAGGTCGCCTGGTCGCCGCTGCCCGCCCCCGCCGAGCGGGACTTCGCCGGCTTCGAGAGCCGGATGACCACGCACTACGCCCGGCTCGACGCCCTCGGCGTCGACTACCGGCCGCCGAGCGGCCCGTTGCCCCGGCAGCAGCGCCCCGGCGTGCTGGGCCGGCCCATCGACGGGGTGCCCCCGAACGTGTGATCCCGGCCGTACCCGGTCTCCGGCCGGCCCGCTCCGAGAGGGCGGGCCGGCCGCGTTTTTTTGTCCGGAACCAGCCCTGTCGGAACGGGACGCGGCAACGAAGCGCCAGAACGGAACAATCAGTCATGAGCCGTGCCGAAGAGCTGCAATTCACACTCTGCGTCGAAGCGGGGTGAAACGGGAACATTCCCCTGATCAAGGATGGATACGCCCTTCGCGGACCCTCGCGTCGGACCGATCCGAAGATGTGCCAGAGTTGCCACGTCCAGGCCTTGAGCACGTACCGTACGGCGAAACAGCCGGACAGCCGGGACACCGGGAAGGGGCAGCTGGGTTGACCACGCACGCACCGCAGGCGACGCAGTCCGTGACGCTGCCGGCCTCGCTCGACGAGGCCGTGGCGGCGCTCGGCGCCATGCCCGCCGCCGTTCCCGTGGCGGGCGGCACAGACCTGATGGCGGCCGTCAACAAGGGGCTGCTGCGCCCCTCGGGCCTGGTCGGCCTCGGCCGGATCAGCGAGCTGCGCGGCTGGCACTACCAGGACGGCCACGCCCTGCTCGGCGCCGGCCTCACCCACGCACGTATGGGGCGGCCCGACTTCGCGGCCCTGATCCCCGCACTGGCCGCGTCGGCGCGCGCCGCCGGCCCGCCCCAGATCCGTAACGCCGGAACGCTCGGCGGCAACATCGCCACCGCGGCCCCGACCGGCGACGCCCTGCCGGTGCTCGCCGCGCTGGAGGCCGAGCTGGTCATCGCGGGTCCGGGCGGCGCCCGGCGCGAGATCCCCGTCTCGCACCTGCTGGCCGGCCGCGACATGCTCGAACCCGCCGAGCTCATCGGCTTCGTCCGGGTGCCGCTGCTGCACGCCCCCCAGGTCTTCCTGAAGGCCACCGGCCGCACCGGTCCCGGCCGCGCCACCGCGTCCGTCGCGATCGTCCTCGACCCGGCCCGGCGCGGGGTGCGCTGCGCGGTCGGCGCCATCGCGCCGATGCCGCTGCGGCCGCTGGAGGCCGAACGCTGGATCGCCTCACTGATCGACTGGGACGGCGAACGGGGCCTGGCCCCCGACGCGCTGGCCGCCTTCGGCGAGTACGTCGCCGCGGCCTGCATCCCGGACCAGGAACCACCCGCCGACGGGGGAGAGGCACAGCCACTGCCCCCCGCCGTACTGCACCTGCGGCGGACCGTCGCCGCGCTGGCCCGACGCGCGCTGGGGAGGGCACTGTCGTGAGCAACGAGGACCGCAACGAGCAGCACGGGCAGCAGGAGCACCTGCAGCACGGGAGCTGGCAGCCGACGCCGCAGGGCGGCGAGTACGACGCCGACGCGACCGCCTTCGTCCACCTGCCGCCGGAGGACCTGGCGAACATCCCGCTGGCCGCCCCCGGCCACGGCTACGTACCGCCGATGATCGTGCCGCTGACCCCCGCGGCCGGGCTCGACCCGTCGGCCACGGGCAGCTGGGTCGTGCAGACGCAGAGCCAGCAGGAGCGCGGTACGGGGGCGGAGCAGCAGGCCCCCGAGACGGTGCAGTGGCCGGACCCGAACCATCAGCAGGGCCCGTACGACTACGAGTACGAGTACCCGCAGCAGGCTCCCCAGGTCCCGCAGGCCCCGCAGGCCCCTCAGCTCCCGCACGATCCCTATGCGCAGGGGCAGCAGTACCAGCAGGGCCCGGCGGCCACGGGCCAGTGGAACTTCACCGAGTCCGCGGAGTTCGGTGTCCACACGGGCCAGGCCGGCCAGGCGGGGCTCGCCGATCACGTCGGCCACCCCGGTCAGCACGTCGACCACACCGGTCAGCACGTCGACCACACCAGTCAGCACGGCGACAGCACCGGCCACACGGGCCACGCCGGCCACTCAGGCCACACGGGCCAGTGGACGATTCCGGTCGCCGACGGTGATCTCCCGGAGGAGTCCGGCGAGTTCGCGGCCTCGGCCCTGGCCGCCCAGTGGTACGGGGACCGGACCCCGCCGGCCACGCTGCCGGGCGGTGCGCCCGCGCCGTGGGCGACGCAGGAGCCGGCCCCGGAGCCCGTTCGCGAGGAGCCCGCGGCCGAACTCGCGGCGGAGCCCGCACTCCTCGCGGACATGGAGCCGGAGCACGCGCCGGAAGCCGAGTTCGAGCAGCAGCAGCCTTCGTCGGTCGAGGCGTCGTCCGTGACGTACGAGGACGTCCTGCGCGCTCCCGAGGCGGCTGTCCCGGGCCCGGAGGCAGCCGTGGAGACGGAGGCCGCCCCCCTCGAAACCGCTACAGAAACGGTCCCGGAAGCCGTCCCGGAAGCCGCCCCTGACGCAGTCCTCGATACTGCTTCCGTCCCCGACACGGGCGACGTCGCCGCCGCCGAGCCGCCGGCGGAGGCCGCGCCCGAGGACCCGGAGCAGGCAGCGGCCCCGGAGGCCGCACAGGCCGGGGCGACCGCCCCCGAATCACCCCCGCAGGAACCGCAGCCGGTCGATTCCCAGCCGGTCGATTCCCAGTCGGTCGATTCTCAACCGGTGGATTCCCAGCCGGTCGACCCCGCCCCGCTCGGCGTTCCCGACGACCGCCCGGCCGCCTCCTACGTCCTGCACGTGAACGGCGCCGACCGCCCCGTCACCGACGCCTGGATCGGCGAGTCGCTCCTCTACGTGCTGCGCGAGCGCCTCGGCCTCGCCGGCGCCAAGGACGGCTGCTCGCAGGGCGAGTGCGGCGCGTGCAACGTCCAGGTCGACGGCAGACTGGTCGCCTCCTGCCTGGTCCCCGCGGCCACCGCGGCCGGCAGCGAGGTCCGTACGGTCGAGGGCCTCGCCGTGGACGGCGAGCCGTCCGACGTCCAGCGCGCCCTCGCCAAGTGCGGCGCCGTCCAGTGCGGCTTCTGCATCCCCGGCATGGCCATGACCGTCCACGATCTGCTGGAGGGCAACCACGCCCCCAGCGAGCTGGAGACGCGCCAGGCGCTCTGCGGAAACCTCTGCCGCTGTTCCGGCTACCGCGGTGTCCTCGACGCCGTCAACGAGGTCATCGCCGGCCGCGAGGCCGAGGCAGCCACCGGCACCGATCCCGCCTCGTCGGACTCCACGTCCCCGGAGCCCGACGAGGCCCGCATCCCGCACCAGGCGGCCCCCGGCGCCGGTAGTGTCCAGTCGCACCCGCAGGACGGAGGCATGGCGTGAGCAACGACGCAGCCACCGCTGCCAACGCGACCAGCACACGGATCACCACCCAGACGGGCACCGCCCCGGCGGCCGAGGGCCCCGACACCGAGCCGCCCGTACTCGGCCTCGGCGTTTCGCTGCCGCCCGCAGACGCGCGCGCCAAGACCGAGGGCACCTTCCCGTACGCCGCCGACCTCTGGGCCGAGGGCCTGCTCTGGGCGGCCGTCCTGCGCTCACCGCACCCGCACGCCCGCATCCTGTCCATCGACACCTCGGCCGCCGTCGAGATGGCGGGGGTACAGGCCGTCATCACGCACGAGGACATCCCGGGCGAGACCGCGTACGGGCGCCGGATCGTCGACCGTCCGGTCTTCGCGTCCGACCTGGTCCGCCACCACGGCGAGCCGATCGCCGCGGTCGCCGCGGACCACCCCGACACGGCCAGGCTCGCCGCCGCGGCCATCGCCGTCCAGTACGAGGTCCTCGACCCGGTCACCGACCCGGAGAAGGCCTTCGCCGCCGAACCGCTGCACCCCGACGGCAACCTGATCCGCCACATCCCGCTGCGCTACGGAGACCCCGACGTCAACGGCGAGGTCGTCGTCGAGGGCCTGTACCGCATCGGCCGCCAGGACCCGGCTCCCGTCGGCGCCGAGGCCGGGCTCGCCGTGCCGCGCCCCGACGGCGGCGTGGAGATCTACACCGCCTCCACCGACCCGCACACCGACCGCGATCTCGCCGCCGCCTGCTTCGGCCTCGAACCGGAGCGGGTGAAGGTCGTCGTCACGGGCGTCCCCGGCGCGACCGGCGACCGCGAGGAGCCCGGCTTCCAGCTCCCGCTCGGCCTGCTCGCCCTGCGCACCGGCTGCCCGGTGAAGCTGACCGCCACCCGCGAGGAGTCCTTCCTCGGCCACTCCCACCGGCACCCGACGCTGCTGCGCTACCGCCACCACGCGGACTCCGACGGCCGACTGGTGAAGGTCGAGGCGCAGATCCTGCTCGACGCGGGTCCCTACGCCGAGTCCTCGTCCGAGTCGCTGGCCGCCGCGGTCGCGTTCGCCTGCGGCCCGTATGTCGTCCCGCACGCGTTCATCGAGGGCTGGGCGGTCCGTACGAACAACCCGCCGTCGGGCCATGTCCGGGGCGAGGGCGCGATGCAGGTCTGCGCCGCGTACGAGGGCCAGATGGACAAGCTGGCTGCCAAGCTCGGCATCGACCCGGTCGAACTGCGCCTGCGCAACGCCCTGTCCACCGGCGACATCCTGCCCACCGGCCAGACGGTGACCTGCCCCGCACCCGTCGCCGAACTCCTCACCTCCGTACGGGACTTCGCCCTCCCCGCGCTCCCCAAGGACGACCCGGAGGACGACTGGCTGCTTCCTGGCGGCCCCGAGGGCGCGGGCGAACCCGGTGCGGTGCGCCGCGGGGTCGGCTACGCGCTCGGCATGGTCCACATGCTCGGCGCGGAGGGCGCCGACGAGGTCTCCACGGCCACGGTCAGGGTCCACGACGGCATCGCCACGGTCATCTGCGCGGCGGTCGAGACAGGACAGGGGTTCTCGACCCTCGCTCGCCAGGTCGTCCAGGAGACCCTGGGCATCGAAGAGGTCCACGTGGCCTCCGTCGACACCGACCAGCCCCCGGCCGGCCCGGCGACGCACGGCCGCCACACCTGGGTCTCGGCCGGGGCGGTGGAACGCGCCGCCAAGATGGTCCGCACCCAGCTCCTCCAGCCCCTGGCCCACAAGTTCGGCATGTCCACGGAGCTGCTGCAGATCGCCGACGGCAAGATCACCTCGTACGACGGTGTGCTGTCCACGACGGTCACCGAAGCCATGGACGGCAAGGAACTCTGGGCCACCGCCCAGTGCCGCCCCCACCCGACCGAACCCCTCGACGAATCCGGCCAGGGCGACGCCTTCGTCGGCCTCGCCTTCTGCGCGATCCGCGCGGTGGTGGACGTCGACATCGAACTCGGCTCCGTCCGGGTCGTGGAGATGGCGGTCGCCCAGGACGTCGGCCGGGTCCTCAACCCGTCCCAGCTCGCGACCCGCATCGAGGCCGGCATCACGCAGGGCATCGGCGCCGCCCTCACCGAGAACCTCCGCAGCGCCCGGGGCCTGATCCGCCACCCCGACCTCACCGGCTACACCCTCCCGACCGCCCTGGACGCCCCCGAGATCCGCATCGTCAAACTCATCGAGGAACGAGACGTGGTGGCCCCCTTCGGCGCCAAGCCCGCCTCGGCGGTCCCCGTGGTGACGTCCCCGGCAGCAGTGGCCGCAGCCGTACGCGCCGCCACCGGCCGCCCGATAAACCGCCTCCCCATCAGACCCCAGGCAGCGGTGGCGGCCCCCAACTCCTGAACCCCGCAGGGACGGTGCGCTCCGGGTCGCCGGGGCAACCCGGAGAGGGCACCGGCCGCGGACACGGACTGCGCCGGTGCCGAGGGCCCGGCGTGTCCGCCGACGCTCAAGTCGACGCGTGACGGCCGGAGCCCGTACCGAGGCCCCGTGGAACATACCGATACGGTTGTCGGGTCGGTGGCCGCGTTCTTCTGACAGGGCGGCCAGCAGGGAACTTTTTTGGGGGAGTTCGTGTCGTTCGACGATGAATGGGCCCAGCTGCGCGAGGCGGCGGCCGCGCGCCGGAGAGCCATGCAGATCAACAGCGTTCCGGCCGAGGGCGGGGGTGGCGGGTCCGCCGATCTGGTGGTCAACCGGGACTCCCTCGGCGCCATCGGGAACGACGCCTACGACCTGCGGGTGCGGTTGTCGAAACAAGGCGACCAGGCCCGGCCCGCCACGTTCGACGCGGCGATCGCGCTGATCAACGGCAATTTCGCGAGCGGTTCGGCCGTGCTCAAGGTGCACGACAACTGGCAGACCCACCTGAAGACGCTGCTGGATTCCTTGGCGCACATTTCGAACCACCTGGATTACACCAAGGCCCAGCACGCCAAGGACGAAGCGAAGGTCGAGGGAGATCTGGCGCCGATCTCCAAGCTCACGGAATACATGAAGTAGTCGGGGGAACTGCGGACATGCTCAAGTACGAGGACATAGTCGACGCCCCGGTGGCGAAACTGAAGGCTGCGGCGGACGACTGGGCCAAGATGGCCACCGACTTGGACAAGCTGGCCGATGACGCGGCCAAGGGTATGAAGGTCAAGTCGGACAAGGCGGAGTGGGAAGGCCTGAACGCGGGCGTCACCAAGACGTTCGTCACCAAGACGGTCAAGGAGTTCGCGGATGCCGCGGCCGAGGCCAAGGGTGTGAAGGGGCTTCTCGAAGAGGGTCACACGGCCATCAAGAAGGCCAAGGACGACCTGATCAACATCCGGGACCACGAAGGACCCGCGGCCGGGATCAAGGTGGATGGCGCGGGCAAGGTCAGTGCCCGCCATCCGGTCGAGGACATTCCTCCCGCGCAGCGGGCCCACGACCCCGACTACCCCGATCTGGTGCGGCAGCAGAAGGAGAACATCGCTGCCTGGCAGAAGAAGATCGACGCGATCGTCGAGAACTGCAACGACACCGACATCTCCTTCAAGAACTCCCTCGAAGCCGACGTCACCGACCGCAAGGACTTCAGCGCCCCGAAGTACACGAAGATGGACCAGGAGGAGGCCGACCGGGCCGCCGCACTGGCCGCCAAGGGCCGCGACATCACGCACACCGAACTCCAGGCCCTCAACGAACTGCTGAAGGACAACAGCAAGTCCCCGGAGTTCTCGAAGTCGTTCTACGAGAAGCTCGGCCCGGAGAAGTCGCTGGCGTTCTTCGGACAGCTCTCCACGGATACGTACGAGTACGGCAAGGTGGACAAGCAGCGGCTCAAGGACGTCCAGGAACTCCAGAAGAACCTGGGCCTCAACCTCGCCACCGCTTCCCACGACAAGGATTTCGCCGAGAAGTGGGGGCCCGACCTGCGCAAGATGGGCACGGAACGCATCCCGCTCTCGAAGCACGACTACGGCGGGCCGTACGGCTACCAGCTGCTCGGCGGGATCATGCGGTACGGGAACTACGACGCAAAGTTCCTCAACCCGATCGCCGAGCACGTGGCGCAGCTGCACCAGAAGGACCCGTACATGTTCGCCGACAGCAAGGTGGTGAACAGCCCGTTCAAGAACCCGTTCAACCCGTCTGGTGTGAACGGGGCGGGCTACGACCCGGCCACCGCCATGCTGGAGGCGCTCGGCAACAGCCCGGAGGCGGCGAAGAAGTTCTTCACCGACGAGCCGACCGCGTACAACGAGGACGGCACGGTCAACCACGGTGTCAAGGCCGACCTCGGCAAGGGGATCGACAACTACCTCGACTTCTTCGGGAACGAGAAGTGGGAGTCCTTCCCGGACGTCAACTCCCTCGACCCGGACGAGAACAAGGCGTCGCTCAACCAGATGCCCGACGCCCTGGGTCACGCCCTGGAGGCCGCGACCCTCGGCTACCCGGCCGGGGACCCGGACGCGGGCGTGGTGCGGGACGCGGACAACGCCGACGTCATGCAGCAGGTCATGGAGAAGTACGGAGCGGACGCCGGCCTGCTCAAGAAGCAGGAGGCGATGGCCGACAGCCTGGGCGCCATGGGTGCCGGCTACATCGACGACATCAACTGGGCGCTGGACAAGAACGACGCGAACAGCCCCTTCGCGCCGGGCAAGAACCCGGACGGCCACCTCGACTTCGCGGACACCCAGGACGGGAACGGCCGGAGCGTCGCCCGGGGCTTCCTCAGCGCCCTGGGCCAGCACCCGGACGCCTACGCGACGGTGTCGACGGCGGAGCAGGTCTATACCCGCAGCGTGCTGGAAGGCCAGGTGGGCGCCGACGGGAAGATCGACACCGGTGCGGCCAGGGCGACCGTGCACACGGGTTCCGAGGTGCAGGGCATGCTCGACCAGTCCCGGGCCGACCAGGTCGAGGCCACGAACCTCAAGACCCACGAGGACTACGAGAAGGCGGTGGCCAAGCGGGCGGGGTGGATCGAATTCGGCGCTGCGGCCGGTGTGGCGGCGGGCGTCGCCTTCCTTCCCGCGACCGCGGCCGTGGGCACGGCGGCGATCCTCATCCCGCTGGCCACCGACACGGCCGCCGGTGGTCTCGAACAGGTCATCGGCCAGGTGGTCGGTGACATCTCCGACAACTCCGTGGACGAGCACAAGGAGAAGATCGAGGAACTCACCCGGGAGGAGAAGACCAAGGTCTACTCTGCGGGCGAGAGCCTGGCCGAGTCGCCGATGGAGGAGTTCATGCGGCAGCACGGCGTGACCTCCGACAGCGATTTCGGACAGGATCTGAAGGAGTCCATGAGGATCGGCTACGCGACGGGCAACGACCGCGAGAACCAGCAGGGCAACGACCCGGAGACCGGCTGAGCCCGGTGGGAGGGCCGATGATGCAGAAGGAAGCAGATGGTGATCAGTCGTAGGACCCGGCGTGCGGACCTCCTCGGGGCGGCCCTGATCGGCTCCCTGCTCCTCGGGGCCGCAGGCTGCTCGGGAGGGGGCGACGAGGCCGTGAAGAAGCCGGACGCGACGGTGGCAGCCGGCGCGCTCTGCGGTGGTTCCGCCGTGTCGCCCGACGCGGCCGAGGCGCTGAAGACGATCACCGGTTCCTCGCGGTTCGAGGCATCGGGCGAGACGTCCACGGTCACCCGTGCCGCGAAGGAGCTGACTGAGAAGTTCAAGTCCTCCGCCACCGGTGACGGGGAGGTCTGCCGCGTGTACACGGCCCAGGACGAGCTCCGTGTCACCTGGCAGCTGTCCGGCAGCGCACCCGTGGACGATCCGGCGGCGAAGTTCAGCGTGCTGGACATGGGGGAGCGGGCGCTGGCGGCGCCGGACAGCGCGTTCCTCCGGTTCGCCTGCCGCAGCGGAAAGGCGCCCGGTGCCGGCCCGGCCCATGTCGACATCGGCGTCGAGCGTGGGGGCATGCCCACGGATCCCGAGGGCGATGCCGAGGCACTGAAGGATGCCTATGCGACCGTCGCCCATTCCTTCTCCCTGGCCATGGCCAAGGAGCTGGGCTGCGAGAACGACGGGGGGCTGAAGGCGAAACCCTCCCTGGACCCGGTGTGAACCGGCCCTCGGAGCAGTGAAACGGCCGCTGCCCCCGCACGGTGGCGGCGGCCGTTTCCGCTCGGGCCGAAGACGGCGGAGTTCGGGCCGCGGGAGCGTTCCGACTTCTGGTCCTCCAGTGGCCCGCTGCGGCAGCGGGAATCGAGAGAAGGATGGGCGACGACGTGATGGTGACTGCGGGCGGAGACGGAGAGCGGGAGCCGGACGGGGGCGGGCCGGGGCCCGCCGTCATTCTCATCACCGGGGTGATGGCCTCCGGGAAGTCCACCGTGGCGCAGGCTTTCGCCGAGCGGTTGCCGCGGGCCGTGCATGTGCGGGGAGACGTGTTCCGGCGGATGGTGGTGTCCGGGCGGGCCGAGATGGTGCCGGGGGCGTACGAGGAGGCTGCGGCTCAACTGCGGCTCCGGTACCGGCTGTCCGCGATGACGGCCGACGCGTACGCGGACGAGGGCTGGACCGCCGTCGTCCAGGACGTGGTGCTGGGCGAGGAGCTGTCCCGGTACGTCGAGCTCGTACGGACACGGCCGCTGTACGTCGTCGTGCTCGCCCCGGAGCCACGGGCTGTCGCCGAGCGGGAGGCCGGGCGAGGGAAGAGCGGTTACGGGGCCGGGTGGACCGTGGAGTCGCTGGACCGGGTGCTGCGGGAGGAGACGCCGCGGATCGGGCTCTGGCTGGACACGACCGGGCAGACCGTGGAGCAGACGGTCGACGCGGTCCTTGCGGGTCTTGAGCGGGCGCGAGTAGTGGGAGGGGTGGAGGGCTGAGGCGGCAGGAGGTTCGACCACCCGCTTCGCCTGCGCCGACGCGCGCATCGACCCCACCGGCCACGATCGCGGCGGCACCCCGGCTACTCCTCGTCGTCCTCGTCGAAGTCGCCCAGCACGTCGGAGAGGTGCTGCTCGATGAGGTTGCCCAGCTCGTCTTCGGTGGAGAACAGTCCGTGCACGGCGCCCATCGGATGGATGGCCTCGTTCGCGTCCTCTCCGGGCACCCCCACGCAGGGGTCGTCAATGGCCCCTGACGGATCCGCCTCCCCGAACAGGGACGGCAGTTCGGCGCCCTTCACGGCGAACGGCTCGAACTTCCACACCGCCCCTCGGGCGCGGCACACCACTTCCCCGATGTACCAGCATGCCCCTTGAAGGAATGCGTCGCGTCGCGCTGCGAGGCTCCTCGCGCCGCTGTCGTACCGGCTGCGGATGAGGTCTTCCAGCGTGTCCAGGGACTGGGGGGAGAAGTCCCATGCCCCGGGGGTTCTGGTGGCCTCGGCCCAGTGCCCGAAGCTCTGGGCGCGTTCGGTCAGCCACGCCGCCAGGTCGGGGCGGGTCTGCGGGTCGACGCCGTGGTCTGTGCGATCAGCCATGCCGCCCACTGTAGACAGCCTCTCGGGCAGTGGAAGAGAACTGTCCGTCCTGTCAGGCCAGTTGGCACGTCGCTCCTGAAATCCAGCTGCTCTACGGGAAGTTCGCAGAGCCCGACGGGGACATTGCCTCGGGGTTGCTCGCGTTCCGTATGGGAGGAGAGACGTGGGCCGGAACGGACCGCTGAAGCGCTTGGAGGGCCGATGCATTCGGACCTAATGTCTTATTTAACAACGTTTCCTCTATGGTTGGTGCGGTAACGCACCACGAGGAGGAGTCAGCCGCATGAGCAATCTGTTCGTCATCGCCTACGACGATCTCGCCACCGCCGACCAGGTCCGGGACAAGCTGCTGTCCATGAACCGCGAGCACCTCGTCGAGCTGGAGGACGTCGTCGTCGTCGAACGGCGTGAGAAGGACGGCAAGATCAAGCTGCATCAGGCCGTCAACCACGTGGGTACCGGTGCCGCGGGCGGCGCGCTGTGGGGAAGCGTCATCGGGCTGCTCTTCCTCGTGCCGTTCCTCGGTGCCGCGGTGGGCGCAGCGGCCGGCGCCGCCGGAGGGTCCGTCGTCGACACCGGTGTCAACGACGACTTCATGAAGGAGCTGAGCACCAATCTCCGGCCCGGCGCCGCCGCCGTCTTCGTGCTCGTCAGGAAGTCCGCCCGCGACAAGGTCATCCCCGAGATCGCCAAGTTCGGTGGTCAGCTCGTGCAGACCTCGCTCAGCAAGGAGGACGAGGCGCACCTGCGGGAGATGGTGAAGGAAGCGCTCAAGGAAGAGACGGCGATCGCCTCCTGATCTCCGGACCATACGAGAGAAGGCGACTGCCCGCGCCGCGCGTAGGGTGGTCGCCTTTCGTACGCGGGGACCCGGTGCAGATCGGGGTTCCTCGCGGAAGGACGCCGTCCTTGTCGAACTCGGCGAATTCGAGCCGATACCCGAGGACGTCGCCGATCGCCGCAAAGCGCTGAAGGAATCATCAACGGGTTCGCACCGTCCGCGCTCAGGGCCCAGGGGTGTTCCCGAAAATGCCGAGGCCCGCCCGGCGTGGCGTATGACGCGTGCTGGGCGGGCGTACTGCGTGGAGGCCGTGACCGGATTCGAACCGGTGTAACTCGAGTTGCAGTCGAGCCCCTGAACCACTCGGGCACACGGCCGTGTTTTCTTCGTTGTGGTTCGACCGTAGAGCCGGGGCCCCGGCCGCTCAAGAACATCGGGCGGGGTGCAATGCGACTGCCATACCGCGTTCACGTTCGGCGTCGTGGTCCTACGACCAACGGCGGACCGCAGGACCGTCCCACGACAGGGTTCAAATGAGATCTTGCCCCTTACTCTTGGGCTCATGAGTGCCCTGGAACCACGAGACGCCGGCGTCGAGACCGGCACCGCCGGCGACGCGGAGGTGCGCGGCGGGACCGAGTCGGCCGTCGAACCCGGAGGGGTGCTCGGACGGACCTACCGGGCGCTCAGCGTCGGCATCGTCTCCGTCGTCTTCCTGATCGCCTTCGAGGCGACCGCCGTGGGGACCGCGATGCCGGTCGCCGCGCGTGAGCTGCACGGCATTCCGCTGTACGCGTTCGCGTTCTCCGCGTACTTCACGACCAGCCTCTTCGCCATGGTGCTCTCCGGGCAGTGGGCGGACCGGCGCGGGCCGCTGGGGCCGCTCGCCACCGGGATCAGCGCGTTCGCCGCGGGGCTGCTGCTCTGCGGGACCGCCGGGAGCATGTGGATCTTCGTCGCCGGGCGGGCCGTCCAGGGGCTCGGCGGCGGGCTGGTGATCGTCGCGCTGTACGTGGTGATCAGCCGGGCCTACCCGAAGCGGCTGCAGCCGTCGATCCTGGCCGCGTTCGCCGCGAGCTGGGTGATCCCGTCGGTCGTCGGACCGCTCGCCTCCGGGAGTGTGACCGAGCACCTGGGGTGGCGCTGGGTCTTCATGGGCATCCCCGTCCTCGTGGTGTTCCCGCTGGCGCTCGCGCTGCCCGCGATCCGGCGGCGGGCGTCGGGGCCGGCCGATCCCACGGCGCCCGTCGAGCCGTACGACCGGCGGCGCATCCTGCTCGCGCTCGGGATCTCGCTGGGCGCGGCGCTGCTCCAGTACGCCGGGCAGGAGCTGAACTGGTTCGCGCTGCTCCCGGCCGCCGTGGGCGTCGCGCTGCTCGTGCCCGCCGTGCGGGGGCTGCTGCCCCCGGGGACCGGCCGGGCCGCGCGCGGGCTGCCCTCGGTGGTGCTGCTGCGCGGGGTGGCGGCCGGGTCGTTCATCGCCGCCGAGTCCTTCGTACCGCTGATGCTGGTGACCCAGCGTGGCCTCAGCCCCACGATGGCCGGGTTCTCGCTCGCGGCCGGCGGCGGGACCTGGGCGCTCGGTTCGTACGTGCAGTCCCGGCCGCGCCTGGAGCCCTACCGGGAGCGCCTGATGGTGGGCGGCATGGTGCTGGTCGCCGCGGCGATAGCGGCCGCGCCGTCCGTGCTGATCGAGGCGGTGCCGGTCTGGACCGTGGCCGTGGCCTGGGCCTTCGGGTGCTTCGGCATGGGCATGGTGCTCGCGTCGACGAGCGTACTGCTGCTGAAGCTGTCGGCGCCGGAGGAGGCGGGGGCGAACTCGGCCGCCCTCCAGATCTCCGACGCGCTCTCGAACGTACTGCTGCTCGCCGCGGGCGGAGCGGCCTTCGCGGCGCTCGGCGGCGGGGCCGTCGGGGCCGTCGGGGCCGTGCACGACGCGGCGGGGGCGGGGGCCGCGGGGTCCCATCCGGGGGCGTTCGCGGCGGTCTTCCTGCCGATGGCGGGGGTGGCACTGGTGGGGGCGTGGGTGGCGGCACGGGTGCGAACCCGGTAGGCGGTACCAATTTGACCCCACCCAGTGGTACCGTTTTGGTATGGCCATGAACCTGCGTCTTCGCGACGACCAGACCGAAGCCCTCAAGCAGCGCGCGGAGCAGGAGGGCACCAGCATGCACGCCATACTGCTCCAGGCCGTGGACGACTACCTCGCCAGGACCGCTCAGCAGGCCATCGTCCGCAAGACGGCGAAGGAGCAGGCGGCCAAGTGGAGCGAGCTCATGGAGCGGCTCAAGTGACCTGTGTCTACCTGAGCTCCGAGGACATCCTCGTCATCGCCGAACACGCCTGCTCGGACATGCACATCGTCGTGCGCGATGCCGGGCTCCTCGAATCGGCCGCGCACCGTCCGTCCGCGGCCATGTTCGGCGAGGAGGCGTACCCGGACGTGATCGACAAGGCTGCGGCGCTCCTGCAGTCCCTGGCGATCAATCACCCGCTCTTCGACGGCAACAAGCGCACGGCCTGGCTGTCGTGCGTGACCTTTCTGGCGATGAACGGGGTGGATCTGCGTCCGGACATCGATGCCGCGGAACGCCTGGTCATCGCGGTTGCCACCGGGGAAATGGACGAGGTGAAGACCATCTCCCAGGGGCTGCGCGCGCTGGTCGTCGACGACGTGTGAGAGCCATCGCAATTCGGTGCGGGGCAGCGTAGTTCGAGGCGGTTCACGCGCCGCCCCCCGGTAAGGTGGCCCGGTTGTCGTATCGCGTGCGGGTCCGTCCCGGCCGTGCGGACAGCACCCCACGTACCCGAGAGACCCGAACCGGAGACCGTGACTACTACCGCCTCCCACCACCTCTCACCCGCCTTCCCCGGCCGCGCCCCCTGGGGCACGGCCGGCAAGCTGCGAGCCTGGCAGCAGGGCGCCATGGAGAAGTACATCCAGGAGCAGCCGCGCGACTTCCTCGCGGTCGCCACCCCCGGCGCGGGGAAGACCACCTTCGCGCTGACCCTCGCGTCATGGCTGCTGCACCACCACGTGGTCCAGCAGGTCACCGTCGTCGCGCCGACCGAGCACCTGAAGAAGCAGTGGGCCGAGGCAGCGGCCCGGATAGGGATCAAGCTCGACCCCGACTACAGCGCGGGCCCGCTCAGCAAGGAGTACGACGGCGTTGCGGTCACCTACGCGGGCGTCGGCGTGCGGCCGATGCTGCACCGCAACCGCTGCGAGCAGCGCAAGACCCTCGTCATCCTCGACGAGATCCACCATGCCGGTGACTCGAAGTCGTGGGGCGAGGCGTGCCAGGAGGCGTTCGACCCGGCCACCCGGCGGCTCGCGCTCACCGGTACGCCGTTCCGGTCGGACACCAACCCGATCCCCTTCGTCGTCTACGAGGAGGGCAACGACGGTATCCGGCGCTCCTCGGCCGACTACACCTACGGCTACGGCAACGCGCTCGCCGACGGCGTCGTCCGGCCCGTGATCTTCCTCAGCTACAGCGGCAACATGCGCTGGCGCACCAAGGCCGGTGACGAGATCGCCGCCCGGCTCGGCGAGCCGATGACCAAGGACGCCATCGGGCAGGCCTGGCGCACCGCCCTCGCGCCCACCGGCGAGTGGATCCCCAATGTGCTGAGCGCCGCCGACAAGCGGCTGACCGAGGTCCGCAAGGGCATCCCGGACGCGGGCGGGCTGGTCATCGCCACCGATCAGGAATCGGCGCGCGAGTACGCCAAGATCCTCAAGCGAGTCACCGGCGAGAAGGCCACCGTGGTCCTCTCCGACGAGAAGGCCGCCTCGAAGAAGATCGACCAGTTCAGCGGGGACGACTCACGCTGGATGGTCGCGGTGCGCATGGTGTCGGAGGGCGTCGACGTGCCGCGCCTGGCCGTCGGCGTGTACGCCACCACCATCTCCACGCCGCTGTTCTTCGCGCAGGCCGTCGGCCGCTTCGTGCGTTCGCGCAGGCGCGGCGAGACCGCCTCGGTCTTCGTACCGACCATCCCGATGCTGCTCGACTTCGCCAACGAGATGGAGGTCGAACGGGACCACGTCCTCGACAAGCCCAAGAAGGGCAGCGACGAGGAGAACCCGTTCGCGGAGGAGGACAAGCTCCTCGCCGACGCCGAGAAGCTGGAGGACGAGGAGACCGAGGAGCAGCTGCCCTTCGAGGCCCTCGAATCTGACGCGGTCTTCGACCGGGTGCTGTACGACGGTGCCGAATTCGGCATGCAGGCGCATCCCGGCAGCGAGGAGGAGCAGGACTACCTGGGGATTCCGGGGCTGCTGGAGCCCGACCAGGTACAGCTGCTGCTCCAGAAGCGGCAGTCCCGGCAGATCGCGCACAGCCGCCAGCGGCCGGCCGCGGAGGCCGACCTGCTGGAGAAGCCGGCCGAGGCGCGGCCGGTGGTCACGCACAAGCAGCTGCTCGGGCTGCGCAAGCAGCTCAACACGATGGTTTCGGCCTACACGCACCAGAGCGGCAAGCCGCACGGGGTGATCCACACCGAGCTGCGGCGGGTGTGCGGCGGGCCGCCGAGCGCGGAGGCCACGGCCGGGCAGATCCAGCAGCGGATCCAGAAGGTCCAGGAGTGGGCCACCCGTATGACATGAGCCCACGGGGGTGTTCGTGGTGCCGGCCCGGGGCGGGGACAGCGGTCCTCGCCCCGGGCCGGCGTCGTGCGTGCGGATGGCGGTGCGGGTGCGGATGAGGTGGCGCGGCTACTGGACGGACGGCCCGGCCACCGGACGGACGGACCGCTTACCGGACGGACGGCCCGGCTACCAGACGAACGGTGCCGACTGGTTCGACGTGGCCACACACGGAACCGTGGCCGATGTCGGGGACGAGGCCACGATCTGCAGTGACCAGTTGGTGGTGCTCGGCGGGGCGGGCAGTACCACGGAGTTCGTGCTGTCACCCGCCGCCAGGGTGCCGGAGGTGAGCTTCAGCGGGCCCAGGGTGATCGGGCTGCCGCCGCTCATGCCGGGGTTGACCTTTCCGGAGAACTGCACCTGACTGGTGACGCCGCCCGAGGTCTTGGTGAGCTTGAGCGTCGTCGTGATGCTGTTCGGGTCGGCACTGGTGCCGGGCGGCATCGTGATCGCGGTGGACGTGATCTTGATGGTCTTGGACGTGCCCGAGTCGGCGGCGGTCAGAGTGGCGAGACCGGTGCCCCAGGCGCCGCAGTTGTACGTGGCCGTCGCGGTGAGCGGAGCCACGGCCTGGGCCGTCGGAGCCAGCGCGAGCGCGCCGGCCACCGAACAGGCCGCGGCCAGTACCAGCGGGATGTGTCTTCGATTCGACGACATGACGGGGGGAACTCCTTCCGGTTCTGAATTCCGCAGATTCACCGAAGAGCTGAGAAGTGGATCTGCGTGCCGGGCCCGGCATGTCGGCAGCAGTGAAACTGTGATCTTCAGAGAAGTCAATAGATGTCCACAGAGGCACTTGAAATTCCCATGGAAATGCTTTTCGGGCATTTCAGATAAGGATCAATCAAGTCTCTCTTGACTTCTTGGCACCCGACCTCCTCAATGTGCGCAATCAATGGGCGATGGAGGGGTGTCTGGTGATACGACGACGAAGACCCGGCGTGACCGGTCTGCTCGCTGCCTGCTTCGTACTGTCCCTGAGCTGCGCCGGGGCCACCGCCCAGGCCGTGCCGCAGGACGCGCCGGCGGCCGGATCGCGGGCCGCCGGCACGGTCACCCCGACCGTGCACTGCACCCTGCCCGCGGGGCAGGGGGAGGCGACCGGGCCGCAGGAGATGACCGTCGAGCTGTCGCCCGCGGTCGTCGCCCCGGGCGGGAAGGTGCACGCCAAGGTCACGTTGGGGCCGTCCCCCGCCACCAGTGCGCTGCCGCTGGAGGACGTGCCGACCATTCCCAGCCTCGACCTCGCCATGTCCGGCGGGGCCACCGGCACCGTCACGGTGCGGGGTGCCGAGTTCACGATGGACATCCCGTCCGGGACGCCCATCGAACTCCCGCCGTACGAAGGGGACTTCCTGGTCCCGGCGGACGCCTCCGGGGACGTCTCGTTCGCCCCGGTCCGTACGCTGACGCAGACCAAGGTGCTCGGCTCGGTCTTCGAGACGCCCTGCGATGTCGTCGACGGCGGCGGCAGCGTCGGCAGCGTCACGGTGGAGGGCACCGGCTCCGAGCCCGCCACGCTGACCGCTCCCGCCGATCCGGTCCGCCCCAACACCGAGGTGGCACTGGGCGGTTCGGGGTGGACGCCGGGCGGGGCGCCCGTGCCCTCGCTCTGTGCGGTGGGCGGTGGCGGCTGCGATCCGCTGAAGTTCAAGAGCCACACGCTCGCCATCGGCGGCGACGGGACACTGACCGGCACGGCCACCCTCGCCGAGGCCGGTGCGGTGCCGGACGGTGCGTACGAGGTGAAGGTCAACGACGGTACGAAGGAGGCCACGGCCCCCCTCACCGTCAAGGCCGTCGCGGCCGGCGACCGCGAGATCTCGCTGTCGCGGAGCAGCGGACCGGTCGGCAGCGTGATCACGGTCAGCGGCAAGAACTACAACCCGGACCGCTGGATCAACGTCATCGGACTCGACGCCTCGGGCACCGGGCTCGACGACAGCGCGGTGTACGTCAAGAGCGGTTCGGACGGCACGTTCGCCGTCGAGTTCACCGTGATCTCCGACGCCGTCGTCGCGGTCCAGGCAGACGAGGGCAACGACCCGGCGACCGTACGGACCGCGCCGTTCACCGTCTCCGACGGCGGGGGAGGGGGCGGCGGCAGCGCCGACCAGCGGCTGAGCACCTCGGTCAGGGCCGGGACGCTGTCCATGGTCCAGGACGGTGACACCGTCGACTTCGGTACGACGGTCCTGGGCACCGGCAGCGGTGTGCAGCGCTCCCGGCTCAACCGGGTCGAGGTGGAGGACGGCCGCGGTGTCGACAGCGGCTGGTCGCTGACCGCCACGCTCTCCGGCTTCGCCAGTGCCGGCGGCGGCACCATCCCGGCCGACGCCGTCCGGTGGACGCCCAGGTGCACGGCGCAGACCGGCAGCGTGGGGGTGCCGGTGGCCGGTTCGCCCGCCGCGCTCGGGAGCGAGGCGGCGAGCCTGTGCCGGATGGACCCGGACGGCTCCCGTCCGTTCACCGGCGGCCGGTTCGACGCCGACGCCGATCTCGTCCTCACCGTTCCCGGATTCACTCAGCCGGGAGATTACAGCGCCACGCTCACCCTCACCCTTCTCTGAATTCTCCGGGAACCGTAAGGGGATATTCCGGAGGCGCCCGTCCGCTCCGTATCGCATCGGAGCGGGCGGGCGCCTTCATTCCGGATCCGGTCCGACATTCCGAATCCGGTTCGACTTCGGCCGGATTTCGGCCCGAGTCCGGTCCGCATCCGGGAAATTGCCGCAGTCGACACCTCAGCCATGGAGGAGACACATGTCCGTGTCCGTCAGACCGAGAAGAAGAACAGGCCGGCCGAGCAGGGCCCACGGTCCGGGTTCCGGGTTACGCCGTGCCGTGGCCCTCACCGCCGGGGCCGTGCTCGTCTGGACCGGTGGCACCGTCGCGCTCGCACCCGTCGCCGAGGCCGGCACCGTCACCCCGACCGTGCACTGTTCGCTGCCCGCGGGGCAGGGCGAGGCGACCGGGCCGCAGCAGATGAGCGTCGACCTGTCGCCGTCGATCGTCGACCCGGGCGGCAAGGTCCACGCCAAGGTCACCCTCGGCCCGTCCCCCGCCACCAGCGGCCTCAGCCTGAGCGACGTACCCACCACCCCCAGCATCGACTTCGCGATGTCCGGCGGCGCCACCGGCACGGTCACCGTCACCGGCCCCCAGGTCAACCTCGACATCCCGTCCGGCAAGCCCATCGAAATCCCGCCGTACGAAGGGGACTTCCTCATCCCCGCCAATGCGAGCGGCCCGATCACCTTCACCCCGATACGCAATCTGACGCGTACGAAGGTGCTCGGTTCCACCTACGAGACCCCGTGCGACGTGGTGAGCGGCGGCGGCTCCATCGGCACGGTGACCGCCGAGGGCACCGCGGGCCATCCGCCCACCCTGACCGCACCCACCACCGCCGTCCGGCCGTCCACCGCCGTCGCCCTGTCCGGCAGCCTCTGGACCGCGGGCGCCACTCCCGTACCGTCGCTCTGCTCGGCGGACGGCGGCGGCTGCGACACCGGGAAGTTCGCCTCCAGCACCCTCGCGATCAGCGCCTCGGGGGAACTGACCGGAAACGCGGTGCTCGCCGCCGCGGGCGCCGTGCCCGACGGCTCGTACCTGGTGAAGGTCGGCGACGGCACGAAGGAGGCGACCGCGCCCCTGACGGTCAAGGCCTTCACCCCCACCGGGCCGCGGGCCATCGCGCTCTCCCGCTCCGGCGCACCGGTCGGCAGCGTCATCTCCGTCACCGGCAGCAACTACCTCCAGGACCGGTGGATCAACACCGTCGGCCTGGACGCGAGCGGGGCGACGCTCGACGACACCGCCGTCTATGTGAAGAGCACCCCCGACGGCACGTTCAGCGCCGAGTTCACCGTCTCCGACCCCGCCATCGCCGCCATCCAGGTCGACGAGGGCAACGATCCAGCCACTGTGCTCACCACGCCGTTCACCGTGACCGATGCCTCCGCGACGCTCTCCGCGGGCGCGGCGAAGGTCAAGCCGGGCGGAACGATCGCCCTGACCGGTGGTGACTGGCCGTCCGGCGCCACGCCCACCGTCGCGCTCTGCAACGCCGACGGCAGCTCCTGCGACAGCGCCCGGATCAGCGGCTCCACCCTCCGGATCGGCGCCGACGGCACCCTCGCCGGCACGGTCACCGTGGCCGGATCCACCCCGCGTGCCGTGTACGCGCTCCAGGTCGCCGCCGGGGGAGCGCAGGCCCTCACCCCGCTGACCGTCTCCCCGTCCTTCGTGGTCCTCACCCCCTCGGCCGGTCCGAAGGGCACCACCGTCACCGTCATCGGGCAGGGCTTCGCGAAGGTCGCGACCGTGTCCATCGTCGGGCTGCGGGCCGACGGATCGCAGACCTCCGACCCGGCGAAGACCAAGGTGGTGGGGCTGGACGGGGCGTTCTCGCAGTCCTTCAAGGTCAACGCCGCCGACACCGTCGCCATCCGGGTACGGGAGGTCCTCGTCAACCCGCGTACCGAGACGGCGGCGTTCACCGTCCAGGACGGAACCGTGCCCGCCGGACCGTCCTTCGCGCTCTCGCCGCCCGAGGGGCCCGTCGGCACGGCGGTCCAGGTGACCGGACGGGGATTTGCCCCCGTCGCCACGGTCTCGGTGACCGGCCGCACCGCCGACGGAAAGCAGACAGCCGACCCGTACGTCACCCGGGTCATCGGACTCGACGGCACTTTCGCCCTCGTCTTCACCGTCCGGGACCCGGCGACGAAGTCGATCCGGGCCTGTGAAGTGCTGGTGAACGGAAAAATTGTGCAGCAGTCATTCACCGTGAGTTAACGGCAGTTCACTTCTGGTGCGTGAAGTGCCGTCAAGGCGTCGGCCGACCTGGACGCGCGTAGACCTCCAGGATCCGGCCGACGCCGCGCTGACCGGCGCTTATGCTGATTCAAGCCAACTCGCGTTCCGGCCACGCCCGGATTCTGGACGAGGTCTTCCGCTGAGCGGACTCGCTCGCTACTGTCCCCAAAAATGAACGCCCCGTGGCAGAGCCGCCGCGGGGCGCAGCCGGTGCCTGGCCAGGCCGGCGGCCTCTCCGTGCGTCGCCGCTGGGACCGGCGGCGCACATTCCGTGGGAATCAGCCGCTGCCGCTCATCAAAGAGGAGAGGGCGTCGTGACAGCGGAAACCTCCCAGACGCTCGACAGGGGACTGAGGGTCCTCAAACTGCTTGCCGACACCGACCACGGTCTGACCGTCACCGAGTTGTCCAACAAACTCGGGGTCAACCGGACCGTGGTCTACCGTCTGCTCGCCACCCTGGAACAACACGCCCTGGTACGCCGCGACTTGGGCGGCCGGGCCAGAGTGGGCCTGGGCGTGCTGCGCCTGGGCCGCCAGGTGCATCCGCTCGTGCGCGAGGCCGCACTGCCCGCGCTGCGGTCGCTTGCCGAGGACATCGGGGCCACCGCCCATCTGACACTGGTCGACGGCAGCGACGCGCTGGCCGTCGCGGTCGTCGAGCCGACCTGGACCGACTACCACGTGGCCTACCGGGCCGGCTTCCGCCACCCGCTGGACCGGGGTGCCGCGGGCCGGGCGATCCTCGCTGCCCGTCAGAAACCGGTCGGCGAGACCGCCTTCACCCTCACCCACGGCGAGCTGGAGGCCGGGGCGAGCGGGGCGGCGGCGGCGCTGGTCGGGGTGACCGGGGTCGAGGGCAGCGTGGGCGTGGTGATGCTCGCGGACTCCGTGCCCGAGCGCGTGGGACCCCGCGTGGTGGACGCGGCCCGGGAAGTGGCGGACGCGCTCCGGTAGGACGCGCTCCGGCAGGACGCGTGGGGCGTGCGGGGCGTGAGGGGCCTGCGGGACGGGCCCCGGGGCGGATTTCTGGCCGGTTCAGGTCTTCGCGGGTGCCCGGTCGAACCGTATGGTTTCGGGGCTCACGCCTGACTGATGCGCGTGGCCGTTCCGGGGGGTTCTGATGGATGGTTCCGTATTTCCGCTTCTCGCCATCGTGGGTATCGCGGTGTACTTCCTGCCCTTCTTCATCGCCGCGGGGCGCGGGGTGAACACCGGCTCGGTGTTCGTGATCAATCTGTTCCTCGGCTGGACGTTCATCGGCTGGGTGGTCGCCCTGGCCATGTCGATGGGAACCCGGCGGACCCCGTAGGAACGCCTGCAGGGGTTGTTCCCCCGGCCGCGCACGGGGGCTCCTGGCCCGTGCCTCCGGGGCTCCCTGCCCGCGCGTCCGGGGCCCGGCGGTTAGATTGGGCGGGTGCTCCCTCGTCTCTCGCGCCCCCGTGCCCTCGCCCTGTGCACCCTGCCCGTCCTCGCCCTGTTCGGTGTGGCCGCCTTCGCGCCGCTGCCGTTCACCCTGGCGCAGCCCGGCTCGACCGCGAACGTGCTCGGGAACGATCACGGCACGCCGGTGATCAGCATCAAGGGCGCGCCGACCCGGCCCACCAAGGGCCAGCTGCGGATGACGACGATCCTCGCGACCGGGCCCACCGCCGATGTCGGCGTCGGTGATGTGATCGACAGCTGGTTCCGTACGGACCGGGCGGTGCTGCCCCGCGAGTCCGTCTACCCGAGCGGTGGCTCCGAGAAGGAGATCGAGAAGCACAACCTCGAAGACATGCGGAAGTCGCAGGACTCAGCGGTCGACGCCGCCCTGAACTACCTCGGGAAGAAGCCCGGCTCGGTCGACGTGACCCTGCATCTCGCCGACGTGGGCGGCCCCAGCGCCGGCCTGTTCTTCGCCCTCGGCATCGTCGACAAGCTCGACGGGGACGGGTCCGGCGGCGATCTCACCGGTGGCCGCACCATCGCGGGCACCGGCACGATCGAGGCGAACGGCGAGGTCGGGGCGGTCGGCGGGGTGTCGCTGAAGACTCAGGCCGCGAGCCGCGACGGGGCGACCGTGTTCCTCGTGCCGAAGGCGGAGTGCCGGGAGGCAAAGGCCGAGCTGCCCAAAGGGTTGCAGCTGATTCCGGTCACGACTCTGAAGGGCGCGGTGTCCTCGCTCCAGGCACTGGAGCAGAGGCACAAGGTCCCGAGCTGCTGACCTCGCCGACCGGTGAAGGTGCAGGCGCCGGTACGGGGGTGTCCCCGCCCGCATCCGCTTCCGCGCCGTCCCCGCCCGTGCCGTCCGCCCCCGCGTCGTCCATCGTGCGCCACACCGGGAACACCAGCGGGCTCAGCGTCGCCAGCAGGTAGACCCCGCCCATCGCCAGCAGCGCCCCCTTCACGCCCGCGCTCTCCACCAGCAGACCGGCCGCGAGCCCGCCCACCGGCATGGCCAGCTCGCAGCCCGCCGTGATGACCCCGGAGACCCGGCTGCGCAGCTCGTCGGGGATCGTTCCGTAGATCACCGTCGTCAGGATCGGGTTCAGCACCCCGCCCGCGAGGCCGCTCAGTGCCATGGTCACGGCGAGCGGCAGCGTCGTCCCGGTCAGCGCCGCGACCACGTACCTGGGCGCACCGCACAGCAGCACGCACACCGTGAACACGGACCACCGCGAGAAGCGGTGCCCGATCGCCCCGTACAACAGCGCCCCGGCCAGCCCGCCCGCGCCGAACAGCGCGGTGAGCAGTCCGATGTCCCCGGCCCCGCCCAGTTCGGCGGAGGCGTGCACCGGGAGCAGGACGGCGTACCAGCCCTGGTCGGTGCCGTTCATGAACAGGACCATCACCACGACCGCCAGCAGCAGCGGGGTGCCCAGCAAGTAGGCGAAGCCCTCGCGCATCTCGGTGCGGTACGCCCGCAGCGAGACCGGCGCCGCGGCCTTGCGGGGCTCGGCCGCACGCACCCCCCGTACGCCGGCCGCGATCAGCAGCGCGGACGTCAGGAACGTCGCCGCGTCCAGCAGCAGTACGGTCTCCGCGCCGACGAGCGCGATCAGCACGCCGGCCACCGCCGCCCCGACCATCCGGGCGCCGCGCGAGACGGCGTCGAAGAGGCTGGCGGCGCGGGCGAGGGTGGTGCCGGCGTGCTCGGCGAGATCCGGCACCAGGACGTAGCGCGCGGTGTCGCCCGGGGTGTGCATGAGCCCGCCGACCGCCATCAGCGCGCACAGCATCCAGAAGTCCAGGGCGTCCGCGAAGTGCAGCAGCGGGATGGCGGCGACGGAGAGGCCGCACACCAGGTCGGAGGCGACGGAGACCCGGCGTCGGCCGATCCGGTCGATGACGGGTCCGCCGATCAGGGCGGAGACGATGATCGGCAGGGTCGCGCAGAAGGCCACGACACCGGCCCGGCCGGCGCTTCCCGTGGTCTCCAGCACGAACCACGGGACGCCGATCAGTGTGAGCGAACTACCGGCCCTGGATATGGAGTTGGCGGACAGTACGGCGGCGAGCGGTATGCGGCTGCGGTCCCCCCGGCCGCTCATGCCGGACCGGCTGAGACGGAGCAGGGGCGGCCGGAGTGGCGGGGCAGGACGCGCAGCCCCAGATCGACGAGGGCCCAGCCCAGCCGGGTACGCAGACCGGTGCCCGGCGAGGCCGGTGCGGGACCGGACCGCGCGGCCCGCCCCCGCAGTTCGGCGGAGCGCAGGTCGTGCAGCAGTAGATGGGTGTCGGAGTGCATGACGGTGTCCTTCCGGTCAGCAGGGGCTGGTTACTCCGCGGGGCGCGGGAAGAGGTGCACATGGCTGCGGACGTTGGCCGATCCCTCGGTGCCCTCCGGGACCCGGCCCCGGTAGCCCTCGATGAGTTCGTGGATCTTCCCGATCAGCTCCTCGGCGAGATCGGGGGTGAGGCGCACCTGGAAGTCGCTGATGTCCCAGCCCTCGCGCCATTCCTCGGGCCATTCGCGCATGGTGCCGATCCAGGTGTTCAGCTCCTGGGAGTGCGTGGTGGCGATCTCGTGGAGCACGACGTCGACCGCGCCGCGCACCTCGGGGTCCGGGTGGGTCAGGAACCGGCCGCTGTCGAAGACGGTGCCGCGGTGTGCGGCCCGCCACCAGCGCTCGCGGCCCTTGCCGCGCTCCGGGTCGTCCTCGACGAAGCCGTACGCCGCCAGTTGCCGCAGGTGGTAGCTGGTGGCGCCGCTGGACTCGCCGAGCCGGTCGGCGAGACCGGAGGCGGTGGCGGGGCCGTACTCGCGCAGTGCGGCCAGCAGGCGCAGTCGCAGGGGATGGGCCAGTCCGCGCAGGGTGCGGGCATCGACCTTGTGGATGTTCTCGGCGTCGTGGACGTCCTCGGTGTCGTGGGCGTTCCCGGCTTCGGCGGGGGTCTCGGCGTCGTCCTCTGGTGCGGGCATGGGTAAATCGTAGAGTTGCAAAGCTCTCTTTGCAACAGGTTCTTTGCAACAGATTCTTTGCATCGGGTTCACTGCGTCGGGTTCTTCGCGACAAAGCCCTCGCGGGGAGGCTCTCCGGCTCAGCCCTGCTTGATGAACCCCTCCTGGATCAGCCAGTCCTTCGCCACCTCGTGCGGGTCCTGCCCGTCCACGTCCACCCTGGCGTTGAGCACCTGGGCGACCTCGGTGGTCAGCTTCTTGCTGACCGGGTCGAGCAGCCCGGCGATCTGCGGGTACTTCTCGAAGGTCTTGGTGTGGATCACCGGCGCCGCGTTGTAGTTGGGGAAGAAGTGCTTGTCGTCGACGAGCACTTCGAGGTCCATCGCCTTGATCCGGCCGTCCGTGGTGAACACCTCGCCCAGCAGGCAGGAGTTGGACTTGGAGACCTGGGTGTAGATGATCCCGGCGTCCATCTTCTTGATGTTGGCGGCCGGCAGCGACATCCCGTACGCCTTCTCCATGCCCGGCAGCCCGTCGTCGCGCGAGGCGAACTCGTTCTCCACGCAGATCGTCACCGCCGACGGGTCCTTCTTCGCCAGCGCCGCGACGTCGGAGAGCGTCCTGAGGTGGTACTTCGCGTTGTTCTTCCGGCTGATCGCGAGCGCGTAGGTGTTGTTGAGCGTGGACGGCGTCAGCCAGGTCACCCCCGTCCGGCGATCCTCGTCCCGGACCGCCTCCCACTGCTTCACCGGATCGGGGATCGGCTTCGCGTGGCCGAGGTACGTGATCCAGCCGGTGCCCGTGTACTCGTACATCGCGTCCGCGTCGCCCTTGACGATCGCCTCGCGCGCACTGATCGAGCCGGGCAGGTTCGTCCGGTCCAGGACCTCCGCGCCGGCGGCCTTGAAGACCAGGCCGATCATCTGGCCCAGGATGATGTTCTCGCTGAAGTTCTTCGAGGTGACGGTCAGCGAGGCGCCGTCCAGCGGCTGCCCCTGGCCGACCGAGCCCGGCTCCACCTCGTCCACCATCGGCGAACCGCTCTTCAGCCCGCACCCGGAGAGCAGCAGCGCCACCGCCACAGCCACCGCCAGGCCCATGCGCACCTTCCGCGGACCCATCACCCCACCTCCAGTCCGCGCGGCGTCAGTGCCACCTCGACCAGTGAGGCCAGCCAGTCCACCAGCAGCGCCAGTACCACCGTCAGTACCGAACCGAGCACCAGCACCGGCATCCGCTGGGTCTGGATGCCCGAGGTGATCAGGTCCCCGAGGCCGCCGCCGCCGACGAAGGTGGCCAGCGTCGCCGTACCCACGTTGAGCACCAGCGCCGTACGCACACCCGCCAGGATCAGCGGGACGGCGAGCGGCAGTTCGACCTTGGTGAGCGTCCCCGTCGCCGACATGCCGATGCCGCGCGAGGCCTCGATCAGGTTCGGCTCGATCGCCCTGAGGCCGGCCACCGTGTTGGAGAAGACCGGCAGCACCGCGTAGATCACCATGCCGATGATCGCCGTCGAAGGACCGATGCCCAGCCAGATCACCAGCAGCGCCAGCAGACCGATCGCCGGTGTCGCCTGCCCGATGTTGGCGACCGCCGTGACCACCGGGGCGCCCTTGCGCAGCCGGCGACGGGTCAGCGCGATCCCCAGCGGAATGGCGATGATCAGCACCCAGAACGTCGAGATCACGGTCAGCCGCACATGCTGCCACCAGCGCAGCCGCACATTGCCGCCGGTCAGCGAGTTCCGCGCGATCGAGTCGAGATGGACATTGGTGATCCACACGTACGTGATGGCCAGCACGACCGCCAGCACGAGCGGCATCAGGACCAGCTTGCGCCAGGTGAACCGGCGCGGCGGACCGGCCGGCGGCGGGGCCGGCTCCTCCTCCTCGTCCCGGAAGGCATGGCCCTTGACGTCGTGCTCACCGGGTGGGCGGTCCTTGTCGGAGGAGGGCACGGGCCGCTCGGGGCGCGGCCGGCGGGGTTCGTGGTTCAGCGGTGGATTGCGACTCATGCGCCCGGACCGCCCTCCAGCTCCGTCTCCGTCTGGTGGCTGCGCAACTCCTCCAGGTCGTGCTGGTGCTCGATGGCGGCGAGCCGGTCGGCCTCCAGCAGCTCATGGACCGAGTTCATCAGGGTCTGCATGTCGACGACCCCGATGAACTCGCCGCGCCGCCCGGTCACCGCAGCCCGCCCGCCGCTGTCGGTCAGCACCGCCTCCAGCGCGTCGTGCAGCGTCGCGTCACGCGTCACCGTGTCGTGGACCAGCTGCCCGGCCCGCGCCAGCGAACCCCGGGCCCGCATCAGGTCACCGCGCCGCAGCCACTTGTACGGGCGGTTCCTGCGGTCCAGCATCAACAGCTCGTTGTGCGGGCCGCTGCGCAGCTTGTTGAAGATCGACTGGAGCGGGTCGTCGACCGTCACCGTCGGGAACGCGGCCATCTCCACATCCCGTACACGGGTGAGGTTGAGCCGCTTCAGCGCCGCACCGGCCCCGACGAAACCCGAGACGAAGTCGTCCGTCGGGTTGGTGAGGATGGCCTCCGGGGTGTCGAACTGCGCGATGTGCGAACGCTCCCGCAGCACCGCGATCCGGTCGCCCAGCTTGATCGCCTCGTCGAAGTCATGGGTGACGAAGACGATCGTCTTGTGCAGCTCGTGCTGGAGCCGGATCAGCTCGTCCTGGAGGTGGTCGCGGGTGATCGGGTCGACCGCGCCGAACGGCTCGTCCATCAGCAGCACTGGCGGATCGGCGGCCAACGCCCGTGCCACGCCCACCCGTTGCTGCTGGCCTCCGGAGAGCGCGCGGGGATAGCGCCCGTGGAACTCCCGCGGATCCAGCCCCACCAGATCGAGCATCTCCTCGACCCGGTCCTTCACCTTCGACTTCGACCAGCCGGTCATCCTCGGTACGAGGGCGATGTTCTCGGCGACCGTCATGTGCGGGAAGAGACCGGACGACTGGATCGCGTAGCCGATCTTGCGGCGCAGCTTCACCGGGTCGATGTCGGTGACGTCCTCGTCGTCGATCCTGATACGCCCGGACGACGGCTCGATCAGCCGGTTGATCATCTTCAGGGTGGTGGATTTCCCGCAGCCGGACGGGCCGACGAAGATCACCGTCTCGCCGGCCTTGATCTCCATCGAGACGCTGTCCACCGCCGGGTTGGGATTGCCCGGATAGCGTTTGGTCAGGTCCTCCAGCTGGATGGTGGCGCCGGACGTGGTCTTCTTCGTCCCGGCGCCCTCTGCGTCCGTACTCCCGGCGGCGGTCTCAGGCACGGATCCCCCTCGGGATGGTGAGCCGCCCCAGCAGTACGTACGCGGCGTCGAAGAGCAGGGCGAGGATGACGATGCCGAGCGTGCCCGCGAGCACCTGATTGAGCGCGTTGGCGCTGCCCAGCGAGGCGATGCCGCGGAAGATCTCGTTGCCGAGGCCCGGACCCGAGGCGTACGCGGCGATGGCGGCGATGCCCATCAGCATCTGGGTGGAGACCCGGATGCCGGTGAGGATGGGCGGCCAGGCGAGCGGCAGTTCCACCCGGCACAGCCGGGCCAGCCGCGACATCCCGATGCCCTTCGCCGCGTCCACCAGCGCCGGATCGACGCCGCGCAGCCCCACGATGGAGTTGCGGACGACGGGCAGCAGCCCGTACAGCGTCAGGGTGATCACGGTGGGCGCGACCCCGAGGCCGACGAGCGGGATGAGCAGACCGATCGCGGCGAGGGAGGGGATGGTGAGGATCGTCGCCGTCGAGGTGATGGCCAGTGACCCCGCCCAGCCGCTGCGGTAGGTGACGACCCCGATCAGGATGCCCAGTGCGGTGGCGATGACCATGCACTGGAACACGGCGCTGACGTGCTGGTAGGCGTCGGTGAGCAGCTGTTGGTGCCGGTTGCCCAGGTACTCCCAGAAGCTCACACGCCACTCCTCGGCTCAGTCGGTGTCCTCCGCGGCCTGCTCGACGAGCGGGATGATCCGCAGCGGGACCGGGTTCTCCATGACGATGGCCGTGGAGGCCCGGACGATGCCATCAAAACCGACAACCCGGTCGATCACCCGTTGAAGATCGGCGTTGGAACGCGCGACGAGACGGCAGAGCATGTCGCCGTGGCCGGTGGTGGTGTGCAGCTCCAGCACCTCCGGTACGCCGGCCAAGTGGGCCCGTACGTCGGCTCCTTGGCCCTGCTTGATCTCCAGCGTGGCGAACGCGGTGACGGGGTAGCCGAGCGCCGCCGGATCGACCGCCGGACCGAATCCGCGGATGACGCCATTCGACTGAAGCCGGTCGAGCCGGGCCTGCACCGTCCCGCGCGCCACGCCCAGCCTGCGCGACGCCTCCAGTACGCCGATGCGGGGCTCGCGGGCCAGCAGCACGATCAGCCGCCCGTCCAGATGATCGATCGCCATGGTCAGCTCCGCAGGGTCGACGTGATGGTCATCATGTACAGATAGCCTGCCCATCATCCCTATTAGCTGTACAGATTGCCCAGCGAATACATGAACTATTGCGCACCTTGCGAAGCGGGGAGAGCCTTCGGACATGACTGAGACTCTGCACACCACCCCCGAAACAGCCCGGCAGGCCGACCCCTTCCCGGTCAAGGGAATGGACGCGGTCGTCTTCGCCGTCGGCAACGCCAAGCAGGCCGCGCACTACTACTCGACGGCGTTCGGCATGAAGCTGGTCGCCTACTCCGGACCGGAGAACGGCAGCCGCGAGACGGCGAGTTACGTACTGACCAACGGATCGGCCCGTTTCGTCTTCACCTCCGTCATCAAAGCCGCCACCGACCACGGCCGCTTCCTCGCCGACCATGTGGCCGAGCACGGTGACGGCGTGGTCGACCTGGCCATCGAGGTCCCGGACGCCCGTGCCGCCTACGCGTACGCGGTCGAGCACGGCGCCCTCGGCCTCACTGAGCCGCACGAGGTCAAGGACGAGAACGGCACCGTCGTCCTCGCCGCGATCGCCACGTACGGCAAGACCCGCCACACCCTCGTCGAGCGCACCGGCTACGAGGGCCCCTACCTGCCCGGTTACGTCGCCGCCGCGCCGATCGTCGAGCCGCCCGCCAAGCGCACCTTCCAGGCCGTCGACCACTGCGTCGGCAACGTGGAGCTCGGCCGGATGAACGAGTGGGTCGGCTTCTACAACAAGGTCATGGGCTTCACCAACATGAAGGAGTTCGTGGGCGACGACATCGCCACCGAGTACTCCGCGCTCATGTCGAAGGTCGTCGCCGACGGCACCCTCAAGGTCAAGTTCCCGATCAACGAACCGGCGATCGCCAAGAAGAAGTCCCAGATCGACGAGTACCTGGAGTTCTACGGCGGCGCGGGCGTCCAGCACATCGCGCTCGCCACGAACGACATCGTCGCCTCGGTACGGGCGATGCGGGCGGCGGGCGTCCAGTTCCTGGACACACCCGACTCCTACTACGACACCCTCGGCGAGTGGGCGGGCGAGACCCGCGTGCCCGTGGAGATCCTGCGCGAGCTGAAGATCCTCGTCGACCGTGACGAGGACGGCTACCTGCTGCAGATCTTCACCAAGCCGGTCCAGGACCGCCCGACCGTCTTCTTCGAGATGATCGAACGCCATGGCTCGATGGGCTTCGGCAAGGGCAACTTCAAGGCCCTGTTCGAGGCGATCGAGCGCGAGCAGGAGAAGCGCGGCAACCTCTGATCACCGAGTGCTGCGCGCGACCGGCTCCGCGCCCCGTCAGGGGGTGAACGGGGCCGGTCGCGTCGTCACGGGCCTCTCCGGCTCCGCGGGCTCCTGCTGCGTCGGCCGCGGTTTCGACTGCGGTTCCGGCGCCGCGCGCCGTGCCGTCGGAGCGGCGGGCGGCGCGGGCGCCTGCGGCTCGGGGTCCGGGGGCGGCCGCAGGTCCTGCGAGCCGTCCGGCGGGGGAGGGGGCAGGTCGTCCAGGGCCTCCTGGGCGGCGGGTCCGGCCAGCGGGGAGAACCGGGGGTTGGTGCGCAGGGCCTCCGCCAGGTTCCGGCGTGCCGGGCCGTAGTCCCGCAGCGCCTTCTGGATCACGCCCAGGTGGTACGCGTACGAGGCGTTCTGCCCGCCCGTCCCGACCGCACGGGCCGCGTACTCCAGGGCGGCGGACGAGTGGCCGGAGCGGTGCAGGGCCCAGCCCAGCGCGTCCGCCACCGCGGCGCCGCGGTGCGAGCGCGCCCACTCGGCGTCCAGCAGCTCGACCGCCGCGTCCGGGTCCCCGTGATCGGCCTCGAAACGGCCACGCAGCAGCGCCTCGTCCACGCCCTGGGCCTCGTCCCGGTCGAGCGCCTCGCGCAGCCGCGCGTACTGGTCGCCGGCCTCCTCGCCCAGCCCCAACGACTCGTACAACTCACCCAGCTCCAGCATGTATTCGGGCCGGGGGAGATCTGCCAGCGCCGCCCGGTAGTCGCGCCGGGCCTCGTCCGTGCGGCCGAGCGCCACCAGCGCCCTGGCCCGGCCCGCGAGCGACGGATGGTGGGCGCGGTCGGTCCGCAGCGCCGCGCCGTACTGCGCGAGCGCCTCCGCCGGCTCGCCCCGCTCCCAGGCCAGTTCGCCCAGCAGGGCCAGGCACTCCGCCTTCTGCGCGGGCGTGGCCGCCCGGTCCGCCGCGTCCTGCGCGTTGGCCAGCGCGTCCTCGCGCCGGCCCCGGTCCAGGTGCATCCGCGCCGTCCGCATGAGCGCCGGAACCCCCGCGCGCAGCGCCGTGAACCGCTCCACCGCCTTGCTTACGCCCTTGCGGTCCCCGAGACCGCTGTACGCGTCGATCAGCGCCGGATACACGGCCCACTGCTTCGGCTGCCGCCCCCGCACCTTCTCGCCCCACTTCTTCGCCGTCACGAAGTCGCGCCGGGCACCGGCGAGCTCCGCGAGCCCCACCCAGGCCGCCGAGTTCCCGTGCTCACCCGGCCGGATGTCCAGCGAGCGCTTCAGCGCCTGCTCGGCCCGGCCGTAGTACGCCGTGTCCGCGGAACGCCGCCCCCACTCCACGTAGGCCGCCCCCAGCGTCGCCCAGGCCCCCGCGTCGGACGGATGCGCGCCCACCCACTGCTGCCGGTCCCCGATCAGCGCCGTCAGATCGGACAGCGAGGCCGGGGCACCGGCCGCCGTCGCCGCCAGCGCACGCGAGACCGGACCGGGTACGGGCGGCCGCGACGCCTTCTTCCCGTCCTCCGGAACGGCCACCACCGCACCCGTCACCAGCACCGCACCCGCCACCACGCCCAGGGCCGCCCTGCGCAGCGTCGCACGCAGCGTGAGCGGCGGGGGCTCGGCCAGCGACGCCGGGTCGGCGAGCGCGGAGAGCGCGGAGGCGCCGGAGAAATCGGAGACGTCAAGGGGAGGACGGCTGCTCGGATCGGGGGCCTGCGGAGGCTGCTGCGGCATGACATCCATGCCGATCACTCTGCGTCAGTAATAAGAGCACACCATGCCTTGCGAAGGCCGTCGCAGACGGGTTCACACCAATGGGTCCGGGTGCCACTCTTGGATCATGGACGGTCTTCTCGAACAACTGCGTACCGGTCTGCCCGCCGAGGCGCTGATCACGGATCCCGACGTCACCGCCTCGTACGCCCACGACATGGCGAGCTTCTGCGAGGCGGGCACACCCGCGGTCGTCGTGCTCCCCCGCACGGTCGAGCAGGTCCAGCACGTCATGCGCACCGCCACCGCCCTGCGAGTCCCGGTCGTCCCGCAGGGGGCCCGCACCGGGCTGTCGGGCGCCGCCAACGCCTCCGACGGCTGCATCGTGCTGTCCCTGGTGAAGATGGACCGGATCCTGGAGATCAGCCCCGTCGACCGGATCGCCGTCGTCGAGCCCGGCGTCATCAACGCGGTGCTGTCCCGCGCGGTCGAAGAACACGGTCTGTACTACCCGCCGGACCCCTCCAGCTGGGAGATGTGCACCATCGGCGGCAACATCGGCACCGCGTCCGGCGGCCTGTGCTGCGTGAAGTACGGGGTCACCGCCGAATACGTACTCGGTCTTGAGGTCGTCCTCGCCGACGGGCGGCTGCTCACCACCGGCCGCCGCACCGCGAAGGGCGTCGCCGGATACGACCTCACCCGGCTCTTCGTCGGCTCGGAGGGCAGCCTCGGCATCGTCGTCAAGGCCGTGCTCGCGCTGAAACCCCGGCCGCCGCAGCAACTGGTCCTGGCCGCGGAGTTCCCGAGCGCGGCGAGCGCCTGCGACGCGATCTGCCGGATCATGGAGCGTGGTCACACTCCGTCACTCCTCGAACTGATGGACCGTACTACGGTCCAGGCCGTCAACAAGATGGCCAACATGGGCCTCCCCGACACCACCGAGGCGCTCCTGCTCGCCGCCTTCGACACCCCGGACCCGTCGGCCGATCTGGCCGCCGTCGCCGAACTGTGCACCGCCGCGGGCGCCACCGAGGTGGTCCCCGCCGAGGACGCCGCCGAGTCCGAGATGCTGCTCCAGGCCCGGCGGATGTCGCTCACCGCGCTGGAGACCGTCAAGTCGGCCACGATGATCGACGACGTCTGCGTACCCCGCTCGAAGCTCGCCGCGATGCTGGAGGGCACCGCGGCCGTCGCCGACAAGTACGGCCTCACCATCGGCGTCTGCGTCCACGCGGGCGACGGCAACACCCACCCCGTCGTCTGCTTCGACCACACCGACGCCGACGAGTCCCGGCGGGCCCGCGAATCGTTCGACGAGATCATGGCGCTCGGCCTGGAGCTGGGCGGCACGATCACCGGCGAGCACGGCGTCGGCCTCCTGAAGAAGGAGTGGCTCGCGCGCGAGCTCGGTGAGGTGAGCGTCGAACTGCACCAGGGCATCAAGCAGGCGTTCGACCCGCTGGGGCTCCTCAACCCCGGCAAGGTGTTCTGACGGCGGGCGGTGTCCCGACGTTGGAAGACGCTCCGACGGCCGGGCGGTCGGGCGCAACCGTGGCCGCTCACGCCTCGCCGTCCTGCGACTCGTCCGACGGCCACGGGTCGCGCAGCCACAGGTCGTCGGCCGGCAGCGGCGCGAGCAACTCGGCGAGGCCCTCGTCGATCCCGAGCCGCTCGGCCTCCGTACCGGGCGGGACCACCCGCAGCGTCCGCTCCACCCAGGCGGCCACCGCGGCGGACGGCACCTCCAGGAGCGCGTTCCCGTCGGGCGAGGTCAGCGCGACGAAGATGACGTTGCGCTGGTCGACCTTGGTCGGCCAGATCCGGACGTCCCCATGACCGCACGGCCGGAACACGCCCTCGACCAGCAGATCGCGGGCGAACGTCCAGTGCACCGGGAAGTCGGAGCCGATGTGGAAGGCCACGTGCACGGCGTACGGGTCCTGAGTGCGGTACGTCAGACGGGCGGGGACGGGGATGCTGCGCTCGGGCGACAGGACCAGCTTGAGTTCCAGCTCGCGTTCCACGGTGGTGTGCATGAGTGCGTCCTTCCGGTGCCTGTGGGCCGGCCTGATGACCGGTCCGCACAAGGAGAGAGCGCCCTCCACGCCATCCATTACGCGACTTCCGGAAAAAATTTCCGGGCAACGGGAAAGTGGCCCAAACCCCTGGAGTGGCCCAGGGGTGCGCGGGCGTCTGGTAGATGTGGACCCGTTGTATTCAGGCCTCGAAGAGATACGGGACCACGGTGATGAGCGCCCCAACCCCGGCACCCGGTGACGAAAGCCCCCGCGAGGGGTACTACCCCGACCCGTCCATTCCCGGATATGTCCGGTACTGGAACGGCGCTTCGTGGGTGCCAGGCACGAGCCGCCCCGCCCCTGAGCAGGGTGAGTCGACGCCTGCGACCCCCTCCGGAACAGCGCCCTCCGCACCGGCGCCCGAGCCGCGGCCGCAGTCCCGGCCGCAGCCGTCGGCCCCCGCGCCGGTGGACGAGACCGGCCCGGTCTTCCTGGACGACGAGCCGAACGCGGGCAACCGCCCCGAACCGGCCACCGCCTGGCAGGCCGACGCCTCCCGGCAGACCGGCTTCGGCGGCGAACTCGACCGGCGGGTCTCCTGGGGCGGCGGCACCGGGCAGCCCGGCGAGCAGGGCGGACAACCCGGCGAGCAGGGCGATCCGCGTACGCCTGCGGACCGTGCCCCGGGGGCCCGTACCCCCGCCGTCCCCGCCCCCGCCCCCGCACCGGACCCGCGGCAGCCCGCCGCCTCTTCTCCGCCCTCTGCGCCCTCGCCTTCCCCCTCCTCGCCTCCGCCTTCTGCGCCCGCGCCCGCGCCCTCGCCTGCGCCGGAGCACACCGTCGCGATCCGGGTCGGCCGCCAGGGCCGCCCCGGCGGCGGTACGGATGCCGGTGCGGGCGACGCGGGACGCCCGCCCGCCGACGGGACGGTCACGATCCGTGCCGTGGGTCGGGGCGGCGGCCCGTCGGACCGTCGGACGGCCGAACCGGCGGCATCGGAGGGGACGATGGCGATCCGCGCGATCGCCCCCGGCACGGGCGCACAGCCCTCCGCCACGGCACAGAACCCCGCCCAGGCGCCGAGCCCCGCCCCCTGGGCGCAGCAGGCCCATGAACCCGCCCAGCTGGCTCAGCAGCCCCAGCCCCAAGTTCAGCCCCAGCCCCAGCCCCAGCCTCAGCCCCAACTCCAGCCTCAGCCCCAGCTCCAGCAGCCACCGCTCCAGCCCCAGGCACAGCTTCAGCAGCAGCCCGTCGTGCCCTGGAAGCCCCCGGTCGACGACCCCTTCCAGCAGCTCGCGCAGGCCCAGGCGGCGGCCAGGCCCGCCGGGCTCGGCAAGCGGTTCGCCGCCCGGCTGATCGACAGCGTCGTACTGATGGCGCTCGTCGGCGCGATCGGCTTCCCGCTGGTCTCGAAGGCGCTGGACCACATCGACGAGAAGATCGATGCGGCGAAGCTGTCCGGCGAGACGGTCACCGTCTGGCTGGTGGACTCCACCACGGCCGGCCTGTTCGGCGCGGTGCTCGGCGCGTTCCTCGTGCTCGGTGTCCTGCTGGAGGCGCTGCCGATGGCCAAGTGGGGACGCACGCTCGGCAAGAAGATCTGTGGACTCGAAGTGCGGGACATCGAGTCCCACAGCGCCCCGTCCTTCGGCGCCGCGCTGCGCCGGTGGCTGGTCTACGGTGTGCTGGGCATCCTCGTGATCGGGGTGTTCAACGTGCTCTGGTGCCTGATCGACCGGCCCTGGCGCCAGTGCTGGCACGACAAGGCGGCGCACACCTTCGTGGCGGGCTGACCGCCCCCGCTCGGCCGACGGCCCATCGGGTGAGGGACCGTCGGCCCGGCCGTTCACCCGACAGGCTCTGAGCCGTTGCGGGCCTCTCCGGGCCGGGGTGCACTGCCCCCATGAGCAACGATCAGCCGACGTCCGGTCAGCCGCCCGAGGACGACCCGTTCCGCAAGAAGCCGCATGAGCCGCCACCGTCGTCGGGTTCGCCGTACGACAGCGCTCCGCCCCCGCCGCCGCCCCCGCCGCCGTACGATCCGGGCCCCTACGGCGGTGGGCCGTACGGCGGCCCGGATCCGCTGGCCGGCATGCCGCCGCTCGGGGAGCCGGGCAAGCGCATCCTGGCCCGGCTGATCGACTTCCTGATCATCTCGATCCCGCTCTACCTGATCTCGCTGCCGTGGGGCGGCGTGGTCGAGGTGTCGGAGAACAACGGCAGCGACAACGACTTCGGCGACGTCTTCAGCCAGACGTACAGCGGGCACCAGATGATCTGGTCGCTGATCGGGCTGGTCGTGTATGTCGCCTACGACACGTACTTCACGCACAAGGACGGCCGGACCATCGGCAAGCGGCTGCTGAAGCTGCGCGTCGCGATGCTCAACGACGGCCGGGTGCCGGACACCGGGGCCGCGTTCCTGCGGGCCGTGGTGCTCTGGCTGCCCGCGCTGCTGTGCTGCCCGTGCCTGTGGTGGCTGATCAACATCGTGCTCATGTTCACGGACAAGCCGTACCGGCAGGGGCTGCAGGACAAGGCGGCGAAGACGGTGGTCGTCCAGACCAACTGAGCCGGACCAACTGAGCCGGATCGACCGAGCCGGACCGACTGAGCCGGATCGACCGAGCCGGACCGGCCCAGTCGGTCCGGGGCGGCTAGTGGCGTACGGAGTGCCGGCCCACGCGCTCGTCCGCGGGGGACGTGGAGGACGCGGGGGCCGCGGGTCGCGGTGCGGCCTCGCGGGGCGCGGCCGTGCCCCGGGCGCCGTCGCGGGCGAGGCCCTCGGCCTCGACGGCTGCGGAGACCGCGTCCTGGTTCACGCGGACCGCGGAGCGGGCACCGGCCCGGTTCGCGGTTTTCGCGCGTGACGGCTGGGGTACGGTCACGGCCACCAGCAGACCGAGCGCGAGCGCCGCGGTCCCGATGACGGCGATGCCGAGCCCCGACTCCGTACGGGAGAGCAGCAGCATGGCGAGGGTCGAGAAGATGACGGTGACCGAACCGTAGGAGAGCTGTGCGGCAGTGGGATGCGGCATGGCGGTATCCGTCCTCGGGGCATCGGATGGGCAGTCTCTCAACACGGTCGCACTGTCAAGCGACTCTACGACGGTGAATGCCCGAGCGGGGACATCGGTAAGCGTGGCCTAACCCACGGTGCCGGTGCACAGGGGGCGCACGGAGTCATTTGCCGCTCCAACCGTGGTCGATGACGCGCCGGTTGGTCGTCTGTTGAACGTCCGGATAACGGAAGCGTTCTCCTACATAGTGCACTTGGCCTGTTCAAGTCAAGATCTGTCTTTTCTCGCGTAACTCCGGTCGAATGTCGTCACTTGTGACGCGTATTCGCGCGCGGCCCCTCCACACCACTCAAGGCCGCAGCCGCGGGTGCCGGGGAGGACTGCATCAAGTGACCACAAACAGACGGGCGCTTCGCGCTGCTGCGGTTGTCGTGGCCATGGCCGCCACTGCCGCCACGGCGTCAGCTTTCGCCACGGCCCAGGCAGATGACAAGGCGCCGGGAGCCAAGAGCACCAGCGTCGACCGCCGTGACCCGGGGTCGGCCAAGGGCAACGAGCACGACCTGAAGGGCCCCTTCACCGAGCAGCAGGACGCGCAGCGTCAGGCCGCCCTTGAACAGGTCATATCGGGCGACAAGAAGGTCGCGAAGCGGGGCGGCTCCCAGGTCGTCAAGCTCGACGACAAGAAGTACGTCGAGCTCGGCCGCGAGAAGACCGACAAGATCTTCACGATCCTGGTGGAGTTCGGCGACAAGGTCGACAACACCACCATGTTCGACCCGGACGGCGACGGCCCGAAGCCCGCCGTCCCGAAGTACGGGGGCACGCCCGGCCCGCTGCACAACAAGATAGCCAAGCCGGACCCCAAGAAGGACAACAGCACCGCCTGGCAGGCCGATTACAACCAGGCGCACTTCCAGGACCTCTACTTCGGTGAGGGTGCCGGCAAGGACTCGCTGAAGACGTACTACGAGAAGACGTCCTCCGGGCGCTACTCGGTCGACGGCGAGGTCTCCGACTGGGTCAAGGTGCCGTACAACGAGGCCCGTTACGGCTCGAACTACTGCGGCTCGACCAACTGCGCCAACGCCTGGGACATGATCCGGGACGGCGTGAACGCCTGGGCCGCCGACCAGAAGGCCCAGGGCCGTACGCCCGAGCAGATCAAGACGGACCTCGCCAAGTACGACCAGTGGGACCGTTACGACTACGACGCCGACGGCAACTTCAACGAGCCCGACGGCTACATCGACCACTTCCAGATCGTCCACGCCGGTGAGGACGAGTCCGCGGGTGGCGGCGTCGAGGGCAAGAACGCCATCTGGGCCCACCGCTGGTACGCCTACGGCACGGACGCCGGCGCGACCGGCCCGGCCGAGAACAAGGCGGGCGGCACCCAGATCGGTGACACCGGCATCTGGGTCGGCGACTACACCGCGCAGCCCGAGAACGGCGGCCTGGGTGTCTTCGCCCACGAGTACGGCCACGACCTCGGCCTGCCGGACCTCTACGACACCACCAACACCGCCGAGAACTCGGTCGGTTTCTGGTCCCTGATGTCGGCCGGTTCCTGGCTCGGCACCGGCAAGGACTCGATCGGTGACCTGCCCGGCGACATGACCGCCTGGGACAAGCTCCAGCTGGGCTGGCTCGACTACGCCGAGGCCAAGGCCGCGACGAAGTCGACCCACAAGCTGGGTGTCTCCGAGTACAACACCAAGAACAAGCAGGCGCTCGTCGTCACGCTGCCCGAGAAGCCCGTCACCACCGACGTCACCAAGCCGGCGGAGGGCTCCAAGCAGTGGTGGAGCGACATGGGCGACGACCTGAACAACACCCTGACCCGCTCGGTCGACCTCACCGGCAAGTCCAAGGCCTCCCTGGACCTTTCGGGCTGGTGGGACATCGAGAAGGACTACGACTACCTCTACACCGAGGTGTCGGACAACGGCGGCACCAGCTGGACCGCGATCGACGGCACGGCCGACGGCAAGGCGATCCCGCGCGACGCCAGTGACAAGCCGGCCCTGACCGACGTCTCCGGCGCGTACCAGAAGCTCTCCTACTCGCTGGACGCCTACGCGGGCAAGAAGATCGACATCCGCTTCCGTTACGCCACCGACGGCGGCGCGGGCGGCATCGGCTTCGCCGCGGACACCATCTCGGTCACCGCCGACGGTGCCGCGCTCTTCTCGGACAACGCCGAGGGCGACGACAACGGCTGGACCGCCAAGGGCTTCTCCCGCGTCGGCGAGTCGTTCACCAAGGACTACCCGCAGTACTACATCGCGGAGAACCGTCAGTACGTCAGCTACGACAAGACCCTTGAGGTCGGCCCGTACAACTTCGGCTTCTCCAAGACCCGTCCGGACTGGGTCGAGCACTACCCGTACCAGAACGGTCTGATGGTCTGGCTCTGGGACAAGTCCCAGAAGGACAACAACGTGTCGCAGCACCCCGGCAAGGGCCTGATCCTGCCGGTCGACGCGCACGCCAAGCCCCTGAAGTGGGCCGACGGCACGGTCATCCGCAACAAGATCCAGCCGTTCGACGCGCCCTTCAGCTGGTACGCGACCGACGCCTTCACGCTGCACAACGCGGACGTGCCGGTCCGGGTGAAGTCGCAGCGCGGCGTCCCCGCCTTCGACGACCACAAGGGCACGTACTGGTACGAGGAGAACCCGACCGGAAGTGTTCAGGTCCCTGACACGAACACCCGGATCTCGATCGTCAAGGAGCCGCGCAGCGGCCAGACGATCACCGTCAAGGTCGGTCCCTCGCAGAAGTAGTTCCGCATAACCGCAGGTCAAAGCATGATCGGCCGTCGCCCTCTAGCGGGCGGCGGCCGATCGTGTTTAGGTGCGTCTTGTTCAGATGCTTATTGACACGACGTCTCACGGGGGAGCGCGGAGCATGGCAGGCGGAGGATTCTGCAAGTTGCCGAACGGCAGTGTGGTGGTGGCGATCACCCTGCCCAGTCCGGCCGAAGGAGCCGGTTCGGGCACCCCGGTCCGGGTCCTGGTGCACGCGCCCAACCGGGCCCGCGCCCTGACCCGGCTGCGCAACGCCGGCCTGCGCGCGGTCTACCTCCGCGGCAACGCCGAGCCGCCCACCCCCGACGAGATCACCGCCGTGCTGCACCATCCCGACGGGGTGCTCTGGCGCGCGAGGCCGGAGCAGGCACAGGAGCTCTGGCATCCGATCCGGGCCCTGCTCCGCCCGGCCATACCTGTCCGCCGGCCGGCCTGAGCGGGCGCGCGGGGCCCTGCGCGGGCCGGACCGAGGGCCGCAGGCCAGGGGCCGTGGCGGCGCGCCCTACACCACCGGCTTGCCGGACAGCTTCACGCCCGCCCTGCGGAGCTCCTCCAGCGCCCGCTCCGTGGTCGTCTCGGCGACTCCGGCGGTCAGGTCGAGCAGCACATGCGTGGTGAAGCCCGCCCGGACCGCGTCCAGCGCCGTCGCCCGCACACAGTGGTCGGTCGCGATGCCGACCACGTCGACCTCGGTGATCCGGTGCTCCCGCAGCCAGTCGGCCAGCCCCACGCCGTTCTCGTCGAGGCCCTCGAAGCCGCTGTACGCCGCCGCGTAGTCGCCCTTGTCGAACACCGCGTCGATCGCCCCCGAGGCGACCGCGGGGGCGAAATTGGGGTGGAAGCCGACGCCCTCCGTGCCGGCCACGCAGTGCGGGGGCCAGGAGTCCTCGAAGTCCGGGCGGTCGGAGAAGTGGCTGCCCGGGTCGATGTGGTGGTCACGGGTGGCGACCACATGGTCGTACCCGGCCTGGGCCTCGCCGATCAGGTCGGTGACGGCGGCGGCGACATCGGCGCCGCCCGTCACGGCGAGGCTGCCGCCCTCGCAGAAGTCGTTCTGGACATCGACGACGATCAAGGCGCGGTGCATGACGGGTGTCCTTAGGTGGGGGACGGTCGGCGATCGTGGGGGTGGGGGTGGGTTCGAGCCTTATGGGGCGTATTCGAGCCTAGAGACTCCGGACCCGGATAGGGAGGGGACGGAACGGAGCCCTTGCACCGCCCGGGTGCACCGGTCACCGCACCGCCCGCCCCCTCGTCACATGTACTCGGTGGGAATCACCGGCTCGCCGCGCGACAGCTGCACCGCCGACATCGGCAGCCCCGCCCGTGCCGCGATGTGCCGCTCACGCGCCGCGTCCAGCGGCTCGCGGGCGATCGCCTCGCCGTCCCTGACCAGCTCCACCAGCAACTGCCGGTCGGCCAGCTCCGGCGGTATGGCGCCGGTGCCGATCACCTCGGCCTCGGCGACCCCGTGCGCGTCCAGCCGACGCGCGGCCCACTTGCGACCGCCCACCGACGACTTCGCGCCGAGCGACTTCTTGGCCACCGGGCGCAGCGGCTCCGCGGGATCGGCGGACCCGGCACGGGCGACGAGCTTGTAGACCATCGAGCAGGTGGGCTGCCCGCTGCCGGTCACCAGCTGCGTGCCCACCCCGTACGCGTCGACCGGCGCCGCGGCCAGCGAGGCGATGGCGTACTCGTCCAGGTCCGAGGTCACCACGATCTTCGTCTCCGTGGCGCCCAGCTCGTCCAGCTGCTGCCGCACCCGGTGCGCGACGAGCAGCAGGTCCCCGGAGTCGATCCGTACCGCGCCCAGCTCGGTCCCGGCGATCTCGACCGCCGTACGGACCGCCTCGGCGACGTCGTACGTGTCGACCAGCAGCGTCGTGCCCCGGCCCAGCGAGTCGACCTGGGCCCGGAACGCGTCGCGCTCGGTGTCGTGGAGCAGCGTGAAGGCGTGGGCGCTCGTCCCGACGGTCGGGATGTTGTAGCGGAAGCCCGCCGCCAGGTCCGACGTGGTGTTGAAGCCGCCGATGTACGCGGCGCGCGCCGAGGCCACCGCCGACAGTTCATGGGTGCGTCGTGCACCCATCTCGATCAGGCCACGCCCGCCGGCCGCGGCGGACATCCGCGACGCCGCGGCGGCGATCGCCGAGTCGTGGTTGAGGATCGACAGGATCACGGTCTCCAGCAGCACGCACTCGGCGAAGGAGCCCTCGACCCGCAGGATCGGGGAGCCGGGGAAGTACACCTCGCCCTCCGGGTAGCCCCAGATGTCGCCGCTGAAGCGGTAATCGGCCAGCCAGTCGAGCGTCGGTGCGTCCACGACGTGCTGTTCGCGCAGGAAGGTCAGCATCTCGTCGTCGAAGTGGAAGTTCTCCACCGCGTCCAGCACCCGTCCGATGCCCGCGACGACGCCGTAGCGCCGCCCCTCGGGCAGCCGGCGGGTGAACGCCTCGAAGACCGAGCGCCGATCGGCCGTGCCGGCTTTCAGCGCGGCCTGCACCATCGTGAGCTCGTACTGGTCGGTGAAGAGCGCGGTCGACGGCACACCGACCCGACGCCCAAGGTCCGCAGAGTTCATGTTCCGGATGCTACCCCTATTTCGTCAGAGTGACGAGATCTCGGGTCGTTTGTGCGATGCACCCTCCCGAGTGGCAGCATGGGGTGGGTGAGCGTCGCACCCACTGAGATCGAGCGTCCCGAATCGGCCGAGGAGAGCGTTGTCGTCCCCGAGCCGGACGTCCCCTGGGTGACGCTGGTCCACAACGACCCGGTCAATCTCATGAGCTACGTGACCTATGTCTTCCAGGCCTACTTCGGCTATCCCAAGGACAAGGCGCACAAGCTGATGCTGGACGTCCACCAGAAGGGGCGCGCGGTCGTCTCCAGCGGCAGCCGCGAGGAGATGGAGCGCGACGTCCAGGCCATGCACGGCTACGGACTGTGGGCCACCCTCACCCAGGACCGTAACTAGACCGGTCCCCTTCCGCCCCGCCGGATCCCTCCCTGCCCCGCCCGACCCACCATCGGAGAAAACCCATGGCCGGCCACTTCGAGGCCACCCCCGGCGGCGGCGCGGCCGTCGCGCTCGACGAGGTGGAGATCGCGATCCTGCGCTCCCTCGCCGTCCAGCTGCTGGAACTGATCGGACCCGGCGACGAGCCCGAGGAGGGCGCGGACCCGCTCGCGGCCCTCTTCGCGGAAGGGCCCAGCGAACCGCCCACCGATCCAGCCCTGGCCCGCCTCTTTCCCGAGGCGTACGGCGACGAGGACAGCGAACTGCGCGCCGCCTCCGCCGAGTTCCGCCGCTTCACCGAGAACGACCTGCGTGCCCGCAAGCGCACCGACGCCCTCGCCGTCGTACGCACCCTGGACGCGCTCACGATCGGCGGGGACGGCGGCGCCGTGCTCGAACTCACCGGCGACGAATGCCGCAATTGGCTCGGCGCCCTCAATGACCTCCGGCTCACCATCGGCACCCGCCTGGAGGTCTCCGACGAGGACGAGGGCGACGCCGGCTCGCTCTACCGGCTCCCGGACAGCGACCCGCGCAAGCCGATGGTCATGGCCTATCTCTGGCTCGGCGGGCTCCAGGAAACGCTCGTGGAAACGCTGATGCCGTAGCCGTAGCCGTAGCCGTAGCCGTAGCCGTAGCCGTAGCCGTAGCCGTAGCCGCAGCCGCAGCCGTGGCTGCGGGGGGCAGTAGCCGTTCCGTGGTGATGCCGCGGTGATGCCGTGGTGATCCCGTGCGACGCCCCGGCGACGCGTCGGGTGTTCGCTCAACGGACGCTCAAATCCGAATAACGATCGCGTCACCCGAATGGCCTTTTTGCTGCGGCAGGAAACTCTTGTCCGCTTTTTACTGTGGTGTGCACCACATAACGCCCGATGGCGTGCCCGGGTGGCCGTGATAAATCTTCACGACCACTCGGGGACGCCACCCCTGTTCCCGAGGGCGCCACGAGCCGGCCACCACCGGCGGCACTCCATCCATATCCGGGGGGATCAGGACCTGATCCGCAGCCTCAACGGCGCGGATCGGCGTGGAGAAAGGCGCAGCACATGAAATCGGCGCAGATCGACGAAGGAAACAGTGGCGGGCAGGCCGTAGAGGTCGCGGACGCCGAAGTGGCCGGCGAGGGATACCAGCGGGCCCTCGGTGCCCGTCAGATCCAGATGATCGCCATCGGCGGAGCCATCGGCACCGGACTCTTCCTGGGTGCGGGAAAGGCGATCTCCAAGGCCGGACCCAGCCTCATCCTGGCCTATGCCGTCGCGGGCCTGGTGATCTTCTTCATCATGCGGGCCCTGGGCGAACTCCTCATGTACCGGCCGGTCTCGGGCTCCTTCTCCGAGTACGCCCGTGAATTCATCGGCCCCTTCGCGGGATTCGTCACCGGCTGGACCTACTGGCTGTTCTGGGTCGTCACCGGAATCACCGAAGTCACCGCCGCAGCCCAGTACATGACGTTCTGGTTCGAAATCCCGCAATGGATTTCCGCACTGGTCTTCACGTTCATCCTGTACGGGGTGAACCTGATCTCGGTGAAACTCTTCGGTGAACTCGAATTCTGGTTCTCGATGGTCAAGGTCACCGCCATCGTCGGCATGATCCTCATCTGCGCCGGAATTCTCACCCTCGGCTTCTCCGACGCCGGGGACACCGCGTCCGTCACCCACCTCTGGTCCGACGGCGGCTTCTTCCCGCACGGCATCACGGGCACCCTGATGACCCTGCAGATCGTGATGTTCGCCTTCCTCGCCGTCGAACTCGTCGGCGTCACCGCGGGCGAGTCCAAGGACCCCAAGACCGTCCTGCCCAAGGCCATCAACACCGTGCCGTGGCGCATCGCCGTCTTCTACGTCGGCGCCCTGATCATGATCCTCTCGGTGGTCCCCTGGACCGAGTTCTCGCCGGACGTCTCCCCGTTCGTCGAAGCCTTCGACAAGATGGGCCTCGGCCTCGGCGCGGGCATCGTCAACTTCGTCGTCCTGACCGCCGCGCTCTCCTCCTGCAACTCCGGCATGTACTCCACCGGCCGCATGCTGCGCGACCTCGCCCTCAACGGACAGGGCCCGAAGTTCTTCACCCGGCTCACCAGGAGCGGCACCCCGCTCATCGGCACCACCTTCTCCGCCGCCCTGATGCTCGTCGGCGTCTGGATCAACTACCAGTGGCCCGGTGACGCCTTCACCTACGTCGTCTCGTTCGCCACCATCTCCGGCATGTGGGCCTGGATCATGATCCTGATCTGCCAGATCCGCTACTGGTTCCTCGCCCGCCGCGGTGTGCTCCCGCAGTCCACCTTCCGGGCCCCCGGCGCCCCGTTCACCAGCCTCTTCGCGCTGGCCTTCATCGCCATGGTCATCGTGATGATGGGCATCGACAAGGACACCAGGATCTCGCTGTACTGCGCCCCGCTCTGGGCCGCGCTCCTCGGCATCTCGTACGTGGTTCTCAGGGCCCGCAACCCCGAGAACAAGGCCTTCGCGAAGAACTGAGCCGCCGACCTGCGGATTCAGCGGCCATGTCCACGATGCGGGCCCCGTCGTACCACGCCTCGGTACGACGGGGCCCGCATGCCTATCCTGGCGAAATGCTGACCATCACCCAGGCGCTCTACGACCAGATCGTCGCGCACTCCCGCGCCGACCACCCCGACGAGGCGTGCGGCGTGGTCGCGGGCCCGGCCGGGACCAGCCGCCCCGAGCGGTTCATCCCGATGCTCAACGCCGCCCGCTCACCCACGTTCTACGAGTTCGACTCGGCCGACCTCCTCAAGCTCTACCGCGAGATGGACGACCGCGACGAGGAGCCGGTGATCGTCTACCACTCCCACACCGCGACCGAGGCCTACCCCTCCCGCACCGACGTCACCTACGCCAACGAGCCCGGCGCCCACTACGTCCTCGTCTCCACCGCGGACACCGACGACGCGGGCCCCTTCCAGTTCCGCTCGTACCGCATCGTGGACGGCGAGATCACCGAGGAGGACGTCGAGGTCGTCGAGGCGTACGAACCCGCCTGACCCCGCCCGACCTCGCCCGACCCCTCCCCGACCCCTGGCCGGTGGCCGGACGGGACCGCGCTCACCACGGTCCCGTCCACCTGTCGAACACCAAGCATCCACCAGGTGAGATCACACTCGGGATTACGGACCGGGAATCGATACGATGACCGCATGGTTGTCCATGACGTGAGCGACAAGACGCCGGGCATGCTGCTCGTCGCGCGCCTGCACGTCGACCTGTGCAGGCTCTCCAGCGCGATCTGTACGTGCTGCCTGCCCGCCGGCCGCAAGGCCTGAGCCGGGCCCGCGGCCCGAGAACACCTCACGTACGCACCAACCCCCGCGCGGGGGCTCAGCCGCGCGCCCCACGCCACCTCTCCGCTTCCGACAGGAGCCCACGCCATGGCCATCGAGGTCCGCATCCCGACCATCCTCCGCACCTACACCGACGGCGCCAAGGCCGTCGAGGGCAACGGAGCGACCCTCGCCGACCTCTTCACGGACCTGGAGAGCCGCCACAACGGCATCCGCGAACGCATCGTCGACGGCGACCAGCTCCGCCGCTTCGTGAACGTCTACCTCAACGACGAGGACGTCCGCTTCCTCGACGGCATCTCCACCAAGCTCAGCGACGGCGACAACGTCACCATCCTCCCGGCCGTCGCCGGCGGCATGAACTGATGAGGTACGACAGCCCGCTCGCCGCGGTGGGCAACACCCCGCTCGTCCGCCTGCCGCGGCTGTCACCCTCGGACGACGTCCGCATCTGGGCCAAGCTGGAGGACCGCAACCCCACCGGCTCGATCAAGGACCGCCCCGCGCTCCACATGGTCGAACAGGCGGAGAAGGACGGCCGGTTGACCCCCGGCTGCACCATCCTGGAGCCCACCAGCGGCAACACCGGCATCTCGCTCGCCATGGCGGCCAAGCTCAAGGGCTACCGCATCGTGTGCGTCATGCCCGAGAACACCTCCCAGGAACGACGCGACCTGCTCGCCATGTGGGGCGCCGAGATCATCTCCTCCCCGGCGGCGGGCGGCTCCAACACCGCGGTCCGCGTCGCCAAGGAACTGGCCGCCGAGCACCCCGACTGGGTCATGCTCTACCAGTACGGAAACCCGGACAACGCGGGCGCCCACTACGCCACCACCGGACCGGAGATCCTCACCGACCTCCCGTCCGTCACCCACTTCGTGGCCGGCCTCGGCACCACCGGGACGCTCATGGGCGTAGGCCGCTACCTGCGCGAACACAAGCCGGACATCAAGATCGTCGCCGCCGAGCCGCGCTACGACGACCTGGTCTACGGGCTCCGCAACCTTGACGAGGGCTTCGTCCCCGAGCTCTACGACGCCTCCGTCCTCACCACCCGCTACTCCGTCGGTTCGGCGGACGCGGTCACCCGCACCCGCGAACTCCTCCAGCAGGAGGGCATCTTCGCGGGCGTCTCCACCGGCGCCGCACTCCACGCGGCGATCGGCGTGGGAAACAAGGCCGTCAAGGCGGGGGAGCCGGCCGACATCGTCTTCGTCGTCGCGGACGGCGGCTGGAAGTACCTGTCGACCGGCGTCTACACGGCCCCGACGACGGAAGCGGCCATCGAGACACTCCACGGCCAGCTCTGGGCATAGGCCCCGGCGGCCTCCGGTCGGGGTGCGCCCGAACCAGGGCGCACCCCACCCCGGCTCATCCCAGCTCCCGCACCCGCTCCCACACCCCCGCGTCCACGACGCCCACCCGCCGCCGGAACCCGCGCACGGCCACCTCCCGCAGCTCGTCCGTCTCCAGGAAGCTCGCCCGGCCCCGCGCATCCCCCACCGTTCCCGCGGGCAGCGCGATCACCCCGGGCCGCTCCTCGTGATGCTTGCTGGTGATCTTCACGACGAGCACCGAGTCACCCCGTACCGACAGCACCAGGCACGGCCGGTCCTTCGCCCCCGGCCCGTCCTCGTACGGCACCTCCGCCCACCAGATCTCACCCGGCCGCGGCTGGTGCTCCGGCCCCGGACCACGACCGGGCCCCGCCGGCGGACGCGTCCGACCGCCCGGACGCCCACCGGAACGCGACCCCGCCCCCGCCGACCTGCCAGAACCTCCACGGGGCCGGCGACCGCCCCGCCCCCGCCCATCGGCGACCGCCGAGACGAGCGCGAGCAGCACGACAAGAACGAGCGCGATCCACCACCAGGACATGTCCATGTCCCGACCGTACCGGCGTCACCACCGCTTCCATCGAACCGGTGACAGAGCAGGTGAGTTCCCCCACAACGGACGGCCGTGGAGGAGCGACCGACTGTTTCGCGCCTTACGCTCGACGAACCGCTCAACAGACCGCACGAACCCTCCCCGTTCCCACGTCTCGGAGGTTCACGCTCCATGAAGCTCACCGTCGTCGGCTGCTCCGGCTCGTTCCCGTCCGCGGGATCGGCATGTTCGAGCTACCTCGTGGAGGCCGACGGCTTCAGGCTGCTCCTCGACATGGGCAATGGCGCCCTCGGCGAGCTGCAGCGCCATGTCGGTCTCTACGACCTCGACGCCATTTTCCTCAGTCACCTCCATTCCGACCACTGCATCGACATGTGCGCGTACTTCGTCGTCCGCTACTACCGGCACGACGGCGGACGCCCCGCCCCCCTCCCGGTCTACGGACCCGAAGGCACCGAACAGCGGCTGACCACCGCGCACGCCGACACCCCGTCCGAGCACGCGATGAGCGAGGTCTTCGACTTCCACACGCTGAAGCCGGGATCGTTCGAGATCGGCCCCTTCTCGGTCCGTACGGAGAAGCTCTGCCACCCCGTCGACACCTTCGGGATCCGGATCGAGCACGGCGGCAGCTCGCTGGCGTACTCCGGCGACACGGGGACCTGCGAGGCCCTGGACGAACTGGCCGAGGGTGTCGACCTGTTCCTGTGTGAAGCATCGTTCATCCACGGCAAGGAGGACATCCCGGACCTCCACCTCAACGGCCGAGAGGCGGGCGAGATCGCGGCCCGCGCCGGCGTGGGCCGCCTCGTCCTGACCCACATCCCGCCGTGGACCGACGCCGACCGCAACCTGGCCGACGCCCGCGTGGTCTTCGACGGACCGGCGGAGGTCGCGGTGCCGGGCGCGGTGTACGAGATCTAGGGCCTTCGTCCGGACCCGCCCCGTGTGCGGCGTCGCGGACATGACGAAGCCCTCACCTCCCGCCGTGGGAGGTGAGGGCTTCGTCGTGCTCGTGCGGCGGGAGGCGAGGGTTACTTCGCCTCGGCCTTGAGGAGCTCGGCGAGCTCCTCGTCCGACTCACGACCCGGAGTCGGCAGGTTGAACCTGGTGATCGCGAAGCGGAAGACCGCGTAGTAGACCGCCGCGAAGCAGAGGCCGACCAGCACCAGCATCCACGGCTTGCTCGCGATGCCGAGGTTCAGGAAGAAGTCGACGGCGCCCGCGGAGAAGCCGAAGCCGTCCTTCATGCCGAGACCCCAGGTCAGAGCCATGGAGACACCGGTGAGCACCGCGTGGATCGCGTACAGCACCGGGGCGATGAACATGAAGGTGAACTCGATCGGCTCGGTGACACCGGTCACGAACGCGGTGAGCGCGAGCGAGAACATCATGCCGCCGACGACCTTGCGGCGCTCCGGGCGGGCGCAGTGCACGATCGCGAGGCACGCGGCCGGGAGGGCGAACATCATGATCGGGAAGAAGCCGGTCATGAACTGTCCGGCCGTCGGGTCACCGGCCAGGAAGCGGTTGATGTCGCCGCTCTTGCCGTGGAACTCACCGGCCTGGAACCACGGGAACGAGTTCAGCAGGTGGTGCATGCCGACCGGGATCAGCGCACGGTTGGCGACACCGAAGATGCCCGCGCCGACGGCGCCGGAACCGACCAGCCACTCGCCGAAGTTGTGCAGGCCGGTGCCGAGGACCGGCCAGATGTAACCGAAGACGATGCCGATGACCAGGCCCGCGAAGGCGGAGAGGATCGGGACCAGGCGGCGGCCGCCGAAGAAGCCGGCCCAGGCGGGCAGCTTCGTCCGGTAGAACTTCTGGTAGAGCAGCGCGACGACGATGCCCATCACCACACCGCCCAGGACCTTGGCGTCCACGGGGGCGTCCGTCATGACCACCTTGCCGTCGACCACCGTCGCGACCTGGGGAAGGTTGCTGTCGGTGAAGGTGGCGAGCACCTTCTGGAAGACCAGGTAGCCGGTGACGGCGGCGAGCGCGGTCGAACCGTCCGACTTCTTGGCGAAGCCGATCGCGATGCCGACGGCGAACAGCAGCGCCATGTTGTCGAGGATCGCGTTGCCGCCCGCGGCCATGAAGCTCGCGATCTTGGTGACGAAGTCCGGGAACGAGGCCCTGCCGAGCATGTCGTCGTTGCCGAGGCGCACCAGCAGTGCGGCCGCGGGCAGCACCGCGACCGGCAGCATGAGGCTGCGGCCGATGCGCTGCATGACCGACATCACGCCGGCACCCTTCTTCCGGGTGACCGCGGGTGCGGTGTCTGCCGTGGACATCAACTTCCTCCATTGGACAAGGCGCCGCCCAGGTCGTTGACGGGGGGATGCGGCGACTCGAAGAACGCGGCAGAGCGCCGCGTGGTCTGGACCACTCAGTGGTGTAGACCAGTTGTAGCACGGTGAGCGTGAGATAAGGAACCTGCAAATTCCGACTACTTCGCATGAGCAATCATCAACGCTCGGTGACATGGCGAAGACCCCCGGACCACATGGGTCCGAGGGCCTTCGGGGGCTGCTCCGGACGGGCCAGAAGCCCGCCCGACGTGCTACTTCGTGAGGTTCCTCTCGATCTCCGCCTCCAGTTCGTCGGGCTCGCGGCCCGGTGTCTGGAGGTTGAACTTGGTGATCGCGATCCGGAAGATCGCGTAATACACGGCGGCGAACGCCAGCCCGATCGGAATGATCAGCCATGGTTTCGTCGCCAGGCTCCAGTTGATGACGTAGTCGATCAGACCCGCCGAGAAGCTGAAGCCGTCCTTCACGCCGAGCGCCCATGTCACCGCCATCGAGACGCCGGTGAGTACCGCGTGGATCCCGTACAGCAGCGGTGCGACGAAGAGGAACGAGTACTCGATCGGCTCGGTGATGCCCGTCACGAACGATGTCAGGCCGACCGAGAGCATCATGCCGCCGACCGCCTTCCGGCGATGCGGCTTGGCGCAGTGGTAGATCGCCAGCGCCGCCGCTGGCAGGGCGAACATCATGATCGGGAAGAAGCCCGAGGTGAACTGGCCGGCCGTCGGATCGCCCGCCAGGAACCGGTTGATGTCACCGTGCACGACCGTGCCGTCCGGCTTGGTGAAGTCGCCGAACTGGAACCAGACGAAGGTGTTCAGGAACTGGTGGAGGCCGATGACCAGCAGCGCCCGGTTGGCGAGACCGAAGATGCCCGAACCCACCCAGTCCAGGTCCACCAGCCACTTGGAGAAGCTGGTCAGACCGTCACCGATCGGCTGCCACAGCCACGCGCACAGGCCCGCGAAGAGCAGGCCGACGAACGCCATGATGATCGGGACGAGCCGCCGGCCGTTGAAGAAGCCCAGCCAGTCCACCAGCTTGACCCGGTGGTACCGCTGCCAGAACCAGGCCGACAGCAGCCCCATCACGATGCCGCCGAACACCCCGGGGTTCTGGTACGCGGCCGCCGTGACCTTGGCGTCGCCGGTCACGCAGGTACCGAACCAGGTGCCGCCCGAGGTGAACGTCGAACCCGGGGCGCAGTCCACCGGGAAGGCGTGCAGCACCGCGTAATAGACCAGGAAACCGGCCACCGCGGCGAGTGCGGTCGAGCCGTCCGACTTCTTCGCCATGCCGATCGCGACACCGACGCAGAACAGCAGCGGAAGGCCGAGCCCCGAGTCGAGCAGCGCACCGCCCGCCGCCGCGAACACCTTGGCGATGTTGGTCCAGCCCAGACCCTCGTCGCCGAATACGTCCGGCTGGCCCAACCGGTTGAGGATGCCGGCCGCGGGCAGGACGGCGATCGGCAGCTGGAGGCTGCGGCCCATCTTCTGGAGGCCCTGGAAGAAGCCGTTCCACCACGTCTTCTGTGGCACTGCGGCGCTGCTCGAACTCATCGGCATCCTCCTGGAACAGGGCATGTTCGGCGGTCGTTGCAGAGTGGTGTAGACCAGTTGAGGTACGGTGCGTAACCCGCCTGGAAGACAGGGCACCGATGATCGTCATCATTCGGGACGGTCCAGCCACCCGCTCGCGAAGCTGGGCCAAACGTGCGTTACGGTGACGAAACGGACCCAGGGTGGGCCGTCGCACGCATGTGAAGAACCAGGGAGAAGGCCATGGCCAGCAAGGCTGAGAAGATCGTCGCCGGGCTCGGCGGTATCGAGAACATCGACGAGATCGAAGGCTGCATCACCCGCCTCCGCACCGAGGTCCACGACCCGAGCAAGGTCGACGAAGCCGCGCTCAAGGCCGCCGGGGCCCACGGCGTCGTCAAGATGGGCACCGCGATCCAGGTCGTCATCGGCACCGACGCCGACCCCATCGCCGCCGACATCGAAGACATGATGTGACCGGCCACCCAGCCCACCGCTGAGCCCGCCGCCCGGCCCTCCGCCGAACCGGCCGCCCGGCACCGTACAGGCCCCGCCCACCCGGACGGGGCCTGTGGCGCATCCGAACAGACCTCGCGACGCACTCGAACGGACGCCACCGCCGCACCCGATAAAGTCGACGCCATGTCTCGTATCGACGGCCGCACCCCCGAACAGCTCCGCCCGGTCACCATCGAACGCGGATGGAGCAAGCACGCCGAAGGATCCGTACTCATCGCCTTCGGCGACACCAAGGTCTTCTGCACCGCCTCCGTCACCGAAGGCGTCCCGCGCTGGCGCAAGGGCAGCGGCGAAGGCTGGGTCACCGCCGAATACTCCATGCTGCCCCGCTCCACCAACACCCGCGGCGACCGCGAATCCGTACGCGGCAAGATCGGCGGCCGCACCCACGAGATCAGCCGCCTCATCGGCCGCTCCCTGCGCGCCGTCATCGACTACAAGGCCCTCGGCGAGAACACCATCGTCCTGGACTGCGACGTCCTCCAGGCCGACGGCGGCACCCGCACCGCCGCCATCACCGGCGCCTACGTCGCCCTCGCCGACGCCGTCACCTGGGCCCAGCACAAGAAGATCGTCAAGCACGGCCGCAAGCCGCTGACCGACACCGTCTCCGCGATCAGCGTCGGCATCGTCGACGGCACCCCCCTCCTCGACCTCTGCTACGAGGAGGACGTCCGCGCCGAGACCGACATGAACGTCGTCTGCACCGGCGACGGCCGCTTCGTCGAGGTCCAGGGCACCGCCGAGGCCACCCCCTTCGACCGCAAGGAGCTCGGCGCCCTCCTCGACCTCGCCACGGCCGGCTGCGCGGACCTCACCGTCATCCAGCACGAGGCGCTCGCCCGCACCCTGGGCGAGTAAAGAAGCAACCAAGTACGCACCGCAGAGCGTCGTTACGAACACGGGCGCACGGGTCGAACCGTGCGCCCGTCCGCGTATCCGCATCCGGGGAGGAACCGCACCATGGCCAAGGCCACCCGCCACCGCCGCATCACCGTCGCGCTGACCCTGACCGCCCTCGCCCTCACCGCCGCGTCCGGCTGCGGCGCCGTCGACAAGGCACTGGACTGCGTCCGCACCGCCGACGCCATCGCCACCAGCGTCGACAACCTCCAGCAGGCCGTCTCCAACGCGGCCGGCGACCCCACCCAGGCCTCCGAAGCCCTCGACGAGATCGAGAAGGAACTCGGCAACCTCGGCGACAAGACCGACAACGCCGACCTCAGCAAGGCCGTCGACGACCTCCAGGCGGGCGTCGGCAACGTCCGCGACTCCATCGACAAGGGCGACGCCACCCCCGACATCACCCCGGTCACCGACGCGGCCACGGAGATCGGCAAGGTCTGCACCCCCTGACCACCCCCTGACCACCCCCGATACTGGGTGGCATGACCCGCCTCATCCTCGCCACCCGCAACGCCGGGAAGATCACCGAACTCCACGCGATCCTCGCCGACGCCGGCCTCAGCCATGAGCTCGTCGGCGCGGACGCGTACCCGCACGTCCCCGACGTCAAGGAAACCGGCGTCACCTTCGCCGAGAACGCCCTGCTCAAGGCCCACGCCCTGGCCAGGGCCACCGGCCACCCGGCCATCGCCGACGACTCCGGCCTCTGCGTGGACGTCCTCGGCGGCGCCCCCGGCATCTTCTCCGCCCGCTGGGCCGGCACCCACGGCGACGACAAGGCCAATCTCGACCTGCTCCTGGCCCAGCTCTCCGACATCGACGAGGCCCACCGCGCCGCCCACTTCGCCTGCGCGGCCGCCCTCGCCCTCCCCGACGGCACGGAACGCGTGGTCGAGGGCCGCCTGCCGGGCACCCTGCGCCACACCCCGTCCGGCACCAACGGCTTCGGCTACGACCCGATCCTCCAGCCCGAGGGCGACACCCGCACCTGCGCGGAACTGACCCCGGCGGAGAAGAACGCGATCAGCCACCGGGGCAAGGCGTTCCGGGCGTTGGTGCCGGTGGTGCGGGAGCTGGTGGACCAGGCGTAACGGGTATGAGAACGGCCTGCGAATCAAGTCCCTTGATTCGCAGGCCGTTTACTGTGCGGCGGAAGGGATTCGAACCCTCAAGCCGTTTCACGGGCCACAGATCCTAAGTCTGCTGTGTCGCCATTGCACCACCGCCGCCAGTCGAAAGACATGCTACCGGGGTGCTCCCGCGGGCCGGCCGGTACGGGGTCAGATGCCGAGGTCCCTGATGATCTTGGCGACGTGGCCGGTGGCCTTGACGTTGTAGAGGGCGTGTTCGACCTTGCCCTCCTCGTCCACGACGATCGTGGAGCGGATGACGCCCGTCACCGTTTTGCCGTAGAGCTTCTTCTCGCCGAAGGCGCCGTACGCCTCAAGGGTCTCCTTGGACGGGTCGCCGACCAGGGTGACCTTGAGGTTCTCCTTCTCGCGGAACTTGGCGAGCTTCTCGGGCTTGTCGGGGGAGACGCCGATGACGTCGTACCCGGCGCCGGTGAGCAGCTCCAGGTTGTCGGTGAAGTCGCAGGCCTGCTTGGTGCAGCCGGGGGTGAGGGCGGCCGGGTAGAAGTAGACGATGACCTTGCGGCCCTTGTGGTCGGCGAGCGAGATCTCGTTGCCGTCGGCGTCGGGCAGGGTGAAGGCGGGGGCGGTGTCGCCGGGCTGGAGTCGCTCGCTCATGGTTCTCCTCGGGTGGCACGTGGGGTGTACGGGACCGAGCGTAATAGGGGTGCCGCCGGGTGCGCGGGCGGTCGAGCTGACAGACTGTCGATGAAGGTTTCGATGAAGGTTTACCGGACGACGACCACGGAGGCGGCGCAGTGTCGGATGCCAGGACCCCTGCGCAGATCGAGGCGGACATCATCAGCAGGCGTGAGCAGCTTGCGGTGGTGCTCGATGAGATCGGGGTGCGGGTGCACCCGGATACGATCATGGGTGACATGAAGGCAAAGGCCGCGGAGGCCGTGGACCGGACGGCCGGGCGGGCGTTCGTCGCGGTGAACCGGGCGGTGTCGGACGTGAAGGCACAGTTCGTGTCCGAGGACGGGGCCCCGCGTCTGGAGCGGGTGATCCCGGCGGCGCTGCTCGCGGTGGGTGTCGTGGGTCTGGTCGTGGCGTCGAAGCGGCGCCGGAAGGGCTGACGCGCGGTCCGTGCACCCCTGAGGGGCGTGCGGGCGCGACGGACAGGTAGGTTGCGGGGCGTGAGCGAGAACACCGACGACAAGCTGCCCATCCGCATGCTGCACGACCGTGTGCTGGTCCGGTCCGATACGCCCGAGGGCGAGCGGCGTTCCGGTGGCGGCATCCTGATTCCGGCGACGGCGGCGGTCGGCCGTCGGCTGGCCTGGGCCGTGGTGGTCGCGGTGGGCCAGAACGTGCGGACGGTGGAGCCGGGCGACCGGGTGCTGTACGACCCCGAGGACCGTGCGGAGGTCGAGGTGCGCGGGGTGGCGTACGTGCTGATGCGCGAGCGGGATCTGCACGCGGTGGCGGCGGACCGGTTCGAGGGGTCGGTGGATTCGACCGGGCTCTATCTGTAGCCCCTGTCCATAGCTGTGTGCTTGGCCTGGTGACCGGCGTCACCAGGCCTTTTACATGTTCTTTGCTACGGTGGGGTGACCCCCGACGAGACGCGCCGTACCGGGTTCTGAAAAGACGACGCACCCGTTCTGTCCGCGTGTTCTGTCTTGTCGGAGGTGCCGTCATGGCCTGGGTTCTGCTGGTTGTCGCCGGTCTGCTGGAAGTGGCCTGGTCGATCGGGATGAAGTACACCGAGGGGTTCACCCGGCTCTGGCCGAGCGTGTTCACGGGCCTCGGGATCGTGGCGAGCATGGTGTTGCTGTCCCATGCGGCCAAGACGCTGCCGATCGGTACGGCGTACGGGGTGTGGGTCGGGATCGGTGCGGCCGGTGCGGCGGTGCTGGGCATGGTGGTGCTGAACGAGCCGGTGACCGCCGCCCGGATCTTCTTCGTCTGTCTGCTGCTGGTAGCCGTCGTGGGGCTGAAGGCGACCTCGGGTCACTGACTCGGGGCGGGGGTGGCCCGGGGGCCGGGGAGGAGTTCGTTGCCGCTCCTGGCACCGTTGTGGCCGCCCGGACCCTCGCCGCCGTTGTACCCGCCCGGGCCTCCGCCGCCGTTGTCGCCGCCGCGTGGGCCGCCGTTTTCGCCGCCGCCGTTCTGTGCGCCGCCGTTGCCCGTGGTGCCGTCGGTCGGGCTGCCGGTGTCGGTGCCTCCGGTGGCCGGTTCGCTGCTGCCGGGGATCGTCGGGCTGCTGGGCGGGGTGGTGCCGGGGGTGCTGGGCGGGGTGGTGCTGGAAGTGCTCTCGGAGGGGGTTCCGGTGCCCTCGGGGCTGGTTTCCTCGTCGGTGGGCGGGGCGGGTTCCTCGGCGCCGCTTTCGAGTTCGAGGTCGAAGTCCGTGGCCGTGGTGGACCGCAGGGCGGCCTCGGTGTACTGGGCCCAGGTCTGGGCGGGGGCGCCGCCGCCGTTGATGCGGGCGAGTCCGAGTGCCCCGTACAGCGGTTTCTGTACGCCGGTCTCGGGGTCCTGGCCCATGACGGCGACGACAGTGGCGAGGTCGGGGGTGTAGCCGGCGAACCAGGCCGCCTTGTCCTCCTCGGCGGTGCCGGTCTTGCCGGCGGCGGGGCGGCCGGCGGCCTGGGCGGCGGTGCCGGAGCCGCGCTCCACGACGCTCCGGAGGATCGAGGTCGTGGTGTCGGCGGCTTCGCGGCTGACCGCCTGCTCGGTGTGTCCGCCGTCGGGGAGGTCGAGGTTCTCGCCGTCCTTGGTGATCCGGTCGACGAGGACGTACGCCCGGTGCCGGCCGTGGTTGGCGAGGGTGGCGTACGCCTCGGTCATGTCGAGGACGCTGGCGGTGGCGACGCCGAGGGCGTTGGACGGGTACGCGGTGAGGTCGGGGGTGTTCTTGGGAAGGCCGAGGTCGATGGCGGTCTGCTTGACCTTGGCGGGGCCGACGTCCTCGGCCATCTGGGCGTAGACGGCGTTGACGGACTTGTCGGTGGCGACGGAGACGGTGATGGGCCCGTAGCTGATGTCGTCCTCGTTGGCGGGGGCGTAGCCGGTGGGGCCGTCGGGGCCCTGGACCATGCGTTTGTTGGTGCCGTCGTAGATGGTGCGGGGGGTGATGCGTCGGCCGTCCTGGGTGGTGGAGCGGTTGGCGACGGCGGAGGTGAAGACGAAGGGTTTGAAGGTGGAGCCGACCTGGTAGTCGCGGCGGGTCGCGTTGTTCACGTACTGCTTGGTGTAGTCGACGCCGCCGTACATGGCGACGACGCGGCCGGTGCCGGGGTCGATGGAGGCGCCGCCGACGCGGACGTTGCGGTCGGCCTCGCGGTCGGGGCTGGTCTGGGACATGACGTTGTCGTCGACGGCCTTGACGAGGGCGTTCTGTTTCTTCTTCTCCAGGGTGGTGGTGATCCGGTAGCCGCCGGTGGCGAGGGTGTCCTCGTCGATGACGTCGTTGCCGGTGAGGTAGTCCTCGACGGCCTGGACGATGTAGCCGCGCTGTCCGGAGAGGCCGGTGGAGGGCTTGACCTTGCCGGGTACGGGGAATTTCATGGCGGCGCGTTCGGCCGGGCCGAGCCATTTCTCCTTGACCATGCCGTCGAGTACGTAGTTCCAGCGTGCGAGGGCGGCGGCCTTGTTCTGGGGGTGGACGACGATGTCGTACGCGCTGGGGGCGTTGAGCAGGGAGGCGAGGTAGGCGCCCTCGGCGGTGGTGATCTCGCCGATGTCCTTGGAGTAGTAGGCCTGGGCGGCGGCCTGGATGCCGTAGGCGTTGCGGCCGAAGTAGCTGGTGTTGAGGTAGCCCTCGAAGATCTGGTCCTTGGACTCCTCGCGGTTGAGCTTGACCGCGATGAAGAACTCCTTGGCCTTGCGGACGAGGGTCTGTTCCTGGCCCAGGTAGTAGTTCTTGACGTACTGCTGGGTGATCGTCGAGCCGCCCTGTTTGCCCTTGCCGGTGAGGGTGTTGAAGGCGGCGCGGGCCATGGCCTTGAGGTCGACGGCCCGTTCGGAGTAGAAGTCGCGGTCCTCGGCGGCGAGGACGGCGCGCTGGACGGTGAGCGGGACCTGGGCGAGCTGGATGTTCTCCCGGTTGACCTCGCCGGAGCGGGCGATGACGCTGCCGTCCTTGTAGAGGTAGACGTTGGACTGGAGTGTGGCGCTGGCGTTGGCGGGCGGGATGTCGACGAGTTGGTAGCCGGCGATGAAGCCGCCGATCAGGAGCAGGGCGACGAAGAGGACGGCGCCGAGGACCATGCGCCAGGTGGGGATGGCGCGGCGCCATCCGGTGCGCTTGGGACGTCTGGGCTGCTCGGGGCGTTCGGGTTGCCCGGGTGTCTCGGGGTTGTGGGCGGCCGGGTCCCTGGGAGCCCAGCCCCGGGGTTCGTTCTCCCCGCTCGGCTGCTGTGGGTCGTCGCTCATGTCCGTGCAGACTCCTCGGCCGCGGTCAGTTCCCCCATAGTGCCCTTTTCTGGGGAATAAGCGCCGGATTCACCCTGGATCGACCCCGGATCGCCCCCGAAAAGCGGTCGCGGCGGCCGTTCTCGCTGGACTAGGGTCTTGCGCTTTGGTGTCCAAAGCCGTTGGGCACCCGACGATGGGGGGTGTGCGCGGTGCGGCTCTACGCAGTGGTGGCGGCGGGACAGTTCCGGCGCTTCGCCACCTACCGGACCGCCACGGCGGCCGGAGTCTTCACCAACACCGTCTTCGGGTTCATCCTCGCGTACACCTATGTGGCGTTGTGGGACGAGCGGCCGCAGCTCGGTGGTTACGACATGTCCCAGGCGCTCAGCTATGTCTGGCTGGGGCAGGCGCTGCTGATGACCTGTTCCATGATGGGCGGCGGTTTCGAGGACGAGCTGATCGAGCGGATCAGGACCGGCGACGTCGCGGTCGATCTCTACCGGCCGGTCGATCTCCAACTGTGGTGGCTGGCGGGCGATCTGGGCCGGGCCGCGTTCCATCTGCTGGGGCGGGGCATCGTGCCGATGCTGGTGGGAGCGCTCGCTTTCGATCTGGCGCTGCCTTCCTCGCCGGGGGTCTGGGTGGCCTTCCTGGTCTCGGTGGGGCTCGGCGTCGTGGTCAGTTTCGCGATCCGCTATCTGGTGGCGCTGTCCGCGTTCTGGCTGCTGGACGGGGCGGGGGTGGCGCAGATGTCCTGGCTGGCCGGGATGTTCTTCTCCGGGATGCTGCTTCCGCTGACGCTGTTCCCCGGGGTGCTGGGGGACGTCGCGCGGGCGCTGCCGTGGTCGTCGCTGCTCCAGGTGCCGGCCGATGTGTTCCTGGGCAAGTACCCGGGCTGGGAGCTGGTGGGGGCGTACGCCTTCCAGGCCGGCTGGGCGCTGGCGTTGCTGCTGGTGGGACGGATGGTGCAGTCGGTGGCGACGCGAAGGGTGGTGGTCCAGGGTGGCTGACACGACGGGTGCGGTGGAGGTGGCCGGGGCGGCGGACGGACCCGGCGGTCGTCCCGCGGACTGGCCCGATGTGGTGTTCGCCGAGCGGCCCCGGTTCGTCGAGGGGGTCAGGGCGTACGGGCTGATCGTGATGATGTGGCTGCGCTCGACGATGGCGTACCGCGCCTCGTTCGCCATGACGGCGTTCGGGAACTTCGCGGCGACCGCCTTCGACTTCGTCTCGATCCTGCTGATGTTCTCGCACGTGGACCGGCTGGGCGGCTACACACTGCCCGAGATCGCCCTGCTGTACGGGGTGGCGGGCACCGCGTTCGGTCTCGCCGACCTGTTGCTGGGGTCGATGGACCGGCTGGGCGCGCGGGTGCGCGACGGCACGCTGGACACGCTGCTGGTGCGGCCGGTCCCGGTGCTCGCCCAGGTGGCGGCGGACCGGTTCGCGCTGCGCAGGCTGGGGCGGGTGATCCAGGGGGTGCTGGTGCTGGGGTACGCGCTGGTGGCGCTGGACATCGAGTGGACGCCGCTGAAGGTGGCCATGATGCCGATGATGCTGCTGAGCGGGGCGGCGATCTTCGGGGCGCTGTTCGTGGCGGGAGCGGCGTTCCAGTTCGTCGCGCAGGACGCCTCGCAGGTGCAGAACGCCTTCACGTACGGCGGGAACACACTGCTCCAGTACCCGCCGTCGGTCTTCGCGAAGGACCTGGTGCGCGGGGTGACGTTCGTGGTGCCGCTGGCCTTCGTGAACTGGCTGCCCTCGCTGTATGTGCTGGGCCGGGACTATCCGCTGGACCTGCCGGTCTGGGCGGCGTTCCTGCCGCCGGTGGTGGCGGGTCTGTGCTGGCTGCCGGCCGGTCTGGGCTGGCGCGCGGGGCTGCGTGCGTACCGCAGCACAGGAAGTTGAACCATGACTACGAACGGGACAGGGCATCGGACATGGACGCGGAAAACCCCTCCGGCTTCATCGAGCTCGACCAGGTGGAGAAGGTCTTCGACGTGCGTCGCAGGACCGGATTCATGCGCAGCGAACGCCGGCAGGTGCGGGCGGTCGATTCGATCAGTTTCCGTGTCGCGCGCGGCGAGATGGTCGGTTACATCGGTCCCAACGGTGCCGGGAAGTCGACCACGATCAAGATGCTGACCGGCATCCTCACCCCGAGCGGTGGCCGGCTGCGGGTGGCGGGCATCGACCCTTCGCGGGAGCGTACGAGGCTGGCGCACCGGATCGGTGTGGTGTTCGGCCAGCGCACCACGTTGTGGTGGGATCTGCCGCTGCGCGACTCGTACCGGCTGATGCACCGGATGTACCGGATTCCCGACGCGCGGTACCGGGAGAACCTGGAGCGCTGTGTCGAACTCCTCGATCTGGGCGAGCTGTTGGACGTTCCGGTGCGGCAGCTGTCGTTGGGGCAGCGGATGCGCGGTGACATCGCGGCGGCGCTGCTGCACGATCCCGAGGTGTTGTATCTGGACGAGCCGACGATCGGTCTGGATGTGGTCTCCAAGTCCAAGGTCCGTGGTTTCCTGCGGGATCTGAACGCCGAACGCGGTACGACGGTGCTGCTCACGACCCATGATCTGACGGACATCGAGCAGCTCTGCAAGCGTGTGATGGTGATCGACCACGGCCGGCTGATGTACGACGGGGCGCTCGCCGGTCTGCATGAGGTGGGCGAGAGCGAGCGGACACTGGTGGTCGATCTGGAGCACCAACTGCCGCCGATCCGGCTGGAGTCGGCGCCCTCGGTCCGCACGGTCAAGGTGGAGGGTCCGCGGCAGTGGCTGGCCTTCCCGGCCTCGGAGTCGGCCGCTCCGCTGGTCGCGCGGATCGCCGCGGACTACCCGTTGGTCGACCTGTCGGTGCGGGAGCCGGACATCGAGGCGGTGATCGCGAAGATGTATGAGTCGGCCACCGGCATGTAGGGCTGGGACGGGGGCGGGGACGTTCAATAGGCTTCGCGGTATGACAAGTGACCTTCCGGAAATGCGTGCTTCCGATTCCGAGCGTGAGCGTGTCGCCGAGACCCTGCGCGAGGCGGTTGCCGAGGGCCGGCTGGATATGGCTGAGTTCGATCAGCGGCTCGAAGCGGCCTACAAGGCGCGTACGCATGGGGAGTTGGAGCCGCTGGTGCGGGATCTTCCCGCACCGGGCGCCGAGGTGGCCCCGGTGGGGGCGGCTCCGGCGCGGACCACCGGGTCGCAGAAGCGGTGGGCGGACCGGATCGGCAAGCCCGCCACGTCGAGCGGCGCGTTCGCGATCTGGGGCGGGTTCGGGCGCCGGGGGAACTGGACGGTGGGCCGGAAGTTCACCGCGTTCGCGATGTGGGGCGGCGGTGAGATCGATCTGCGGGAGGCGAACTTCGAGGACCGCGAGGTGGTCATCCGCTGTTTCGCGCTCATGGGCGGCATGCAGGTGACGGTTCCGCCGGAGCTGAATGTCGAGGTCCGGGGGATCGGCATCATGGGCGGCTTCGGGGAGCGCTCGAAGGACGACGGGGTCCCGTCGCCGGACTCCCCGCGGGTGCGGATCACCGGGCTCGCGCTGATGGGCGGCGTCGGTGTGGAGCGTAAGCGGAGCAAGGCGGAGAAGCAGCGGCTGCGGGACGCGGAGCTGGAGCGGCTGCGGGACCGGCAGCGGGAGCTGGACGGGGAGCGCGGGAGCGGACGCGGTCGCGGTCGGCTGGAGAAGGGTCCGTCGGACTGAGCGGCCGTTGGGGGTACTCGGCGGCCGTCCACGTGCCGTGTCACGGATCGATGGTGCCGGACGTTCTCGCGCTCGCCCCGGGGCGCGTCATCCGTCCGCGGCGTCTTCGGCCTCCCGGCGCAGCAGGTCGCCCGGCCGGCACTTGAGCACCTCGCGGAGCGCGCGCTTGCATCGCGGCCCGCTCGACTGCGCCGAAGCCCTGCCGTCGATGGGGCGACACCGTCCGGTGCCGACGGTGAGTGGCACCGTTCGACGGGGCCTCGGCGCCGGATCACCGACGGTTTGCGGCGAGGCTCTTGACCATCTCGCCGTCGACCAGGACGGCAAGGCAGCCGCAGTTGCCGACGCAGTACTCGACCTCGCCTTCGGACGTGGGGTGGTGGGACCTCAGCGTCCACCACTCCGTCTCCTCCGGAGTCGATTCGTGGCAGACGGGGCAGCGGTCGCCCGGCGGTATGACCGTGGATGCGGGAGTCATGCCACCAACATGGCGTCATGCTCCAAGACACTTCAACCATTACATCGACCGTCGGCCCGAGCTGGACGATCCCTGCGGCGATCGGCAGGTCCGGCACCCCGGGCGGCACGGCGAACTGCCCCGGCGCCGGCCAGAACTATCAGTGCCATGGCACACAGTTGACGTGCTGCGAGCTGCTCGTGCAGCAGGATGAAACCGACTGCTCCCGCCACTGCGGGACTCAGCGCGAGCAGCACCCCGAACGTGCGCATGTCGATGCGCCGCAGGACCGTCATGTCCAGTGCGTACGGGATCAGGGACGACAGAAGCGCCACCAGGAGACCGGTGCCGAGGACGGCAGGGTGGGCCTGGATACCGCCACCGTCCGTGACGACCGCGATCGGCGTCAGCACGCAGGCGCCACAGGCCAGCGCCAGGGTCAGGCCCGTCCAGTCGGGGAACAGGCGCCCCACACGCCGGCTCAGGACGACATACCCGGCCCGGCACACTGCGGCGGCACCTCCCAGCAGGAGCCCTGCGACGGAGAGCGAGGAATCCGGGGAGGCCAGCAGGAGCACGCCCACGAGCGCCGGCACGGCCACCGCGAGGTGCTCAAGCCGACGGGACAGGGCGATCGACAAGGTGAGAGGCCCGAGCAGTTCCAGGGTCGCGGCCACCCCGATCGGCAGCTTGCTGATGGCCTGGAAGTAGGCCAGGTTCATGGCCGCGAGGACCAGCCCGAGCGAGATGGCCGCCCTCCACTGCACAGCCGTGACCTTCCCGAGGCGCGGCCGTGCCAGCGCCCACAGGATCGCGGCCGCGAAAGCCAGTCGCATTCCGGCCAGCGCCGCGGGGCCGACTGTCGCATACGCCCCCTTGGCCACGGCCGAACCTGCTTGAAGGCTGACGATTTGGGCCAGCATCAACGCCGGTGCCGTCACGGCGCCCTGCCACGGCGGGCGGGGAACCTTCGCTGCTGCACTCATCGGTGTCCTCATCCCTGGCCGGCGTGACCGGGCCGCCGTGACAACGGCGCCGGCCGTCCGGCCTGCCGCCACGCACCAATACGGTTCGGACGACACACGATGGTGTAATAGCTCTATGCACTTCAACCATTACGGAGGCGAGGCCGCCCGGCTGGCCGCGGACCTGGTCAACCTGACCGCACCACCACGCCCCGAGCACCTGGAACCACTGCTCGCCGCACATGGCGTGGTGCACCGCACGCTCACCGCCGCGCAAACCGAGGCGGTCTGGACATGGAGCCGGGGTCTGGCCTCATGCTTCGGGCGGCAGGACCTGGAAGAGCGGTGCCAGGCGGTCAACGCGCTTCTCGCCGACGCCTCCAGCAGTCCCCGCATCTCCCTGCACGACGGCAACCCCCACCTGCACTACAGCGCGATCGGCGCCGACGCGGCCGACCACATCCGCGCCATCACCGCGGCCGGGCTCGCCTACGTCGTGTGTTCCGCCGGCGCCGAGCGGCTCGGGCGTTGTGCCCGCCGCGAGTGTGAACTGGCATTTGTCGACACCTCCCGCAACGGGCGACGTGCCTACTGCTCCGTGCGCTGCGCCAACAACGACGCCGTGGCACGCCACCGCGAACGGCACCAGGGTTCAACTACGCAGAGGACAGGGCGAGTCCGCCGGGAGCCGGCCGGGAACCGCACGTTCGGCAACCACGCCGGTTCCAGCAGCGACTCGTAGCCGACCTGCCCGCCCGGCACACCTGGCGATCAGGACGGCGTCCCCCGCCGCTCCCGCGGTCTGCCCGCCATCAGAGCAGGTCAGAGCAGGTCAGGGTAGGTGGTCAGGGCAGGTCAGGGCAGGTCAGAGCTGGTCGGACGCGGGCTGCTCGTGCACCAGTGTCGTCAGGTCCACCGTCGAGCCCAGCTGCCGGTACCCCGCGTCGTTCAGGTGGAGGTGGTCGCCGCTGTCGTAGGCCGGCAGGAGCCGCGTCGGGCGGTAGGGGTCACGGGCCGCCGCGTCGAAGTCGATGACGGAGTCGAAGATCCCGCCCGCCCGGATCAGCGCGTTGACCCGCTCCCGTACGTCGTTGCTCCTGGGCGTCCAGGTGGCGTACCCCTCGTACGGCATCAGTGTCGCCCCGACGACCCGGAGTCCGCGGGCGTGGGCGCGCAGGGTCAGGGAGCGCAGGCCGTCCGCGATGCGCTGCGGGTCGGTCTCCTGCGGGGACTGCTGCACATCGTTGATGCCGAGTGCGATGACGACGGTCTTCACTCCGGCGACGTCCAGTACGTCGCGGTCGAAGCGGGCGCTCGCCCGTACGCCGCGTCCGTCGCGCAGGACGCGGTTGCCCGCGATGCCCGCGTTGGCCACCCCGTACCGGCCGCCGAGCCGGTCGGCGAGCACGTCGGGCCAGCGGCTGTTCGTGTCGAGGGAGGAGCCGGTGCCCGCGGTGAGGGAGTCGCCGATCACGGCGATCGTTCCGGCGGCGGTCCGGGTGTGCACTTCGACGGCGGTGAGGTAGCGCCAGCCGTCGGTCCGCCGGGTGCCCCAGGCGGTGTCCACGTACGAGGTCTGGTGGCCGCGCTCGTGGACGGTGACGGGACCCTGGGCGGTGGGCGTGCGCAGGGTGACGACGAGATCGGAGTCGGCGGGGACCGGGACGGTGACGGGGTCGCTGACGATCTGCCCGCCGGCCGCCACGGTCACGGTGGAGGCGCCGGCGAAGGTCACCGGGCGGGTGTTCACGGTGACGCGGTCCATCACCAGCGGACGGGTGCCGAAGGCGTTGGAGAGGGTGATGCGGGCCGCGTCGCCGCCGATGCTGGTGTGCACGACGTTACGGACGGTGCGGCGGTTGAGGGCGCTGCTGTTGTAGGAGTCGGGCACCCCGGTGACGGGGGCCGCGGTCCAGGTGGCGGCCCAGAGGCCGGTGGAGTGCGCGGGTGCGGCGGGCGTACGGGCCACGGACCGCGGGTCGGGTACGGCCCCCTCCTTCGGCCGGGTGCCGGTGCCGGTGCTGGTGCCGGAGAACAGCAGGGAGCCGGTGAACGCCACGGCGGCGGCGAGCGCGGCGGTGCCCGCCACGAGGGCGATGAGCAGGGCGTACCCCTGGCGCCTGGGCATGGGCGGTGTGTCTCCTCATGATCAATTGGACTGGTCCCATGATGGGGCAGGGCGTCGGGAACTCGACGTGCGGCCCGGGAGTAGGTCAGGTAGGGACAATGCGTACGGGACACCGGGGGCGAGGCGTACGCGGACGGGTGGAGCGGATGGAACGGATCGACCGGACCGGAGCCGGGGAAGAGGCTGCGCGGCAGCAGGAGCGTGTCGGGGGACGGGCGGCGGGTGCGGCCCGCCCGGGGGCCGGTGGCCGTCCGGCCCCGCTCGCCTCGTTCGCGTACACGGCGGCCGACGAGGAGAAGCGGCGCGGGGTGCGCCGGATGAAGACCACGGCCACGGGCCTCCTTCTGCTGGTCGCGCTCGTGTACGTACTGGCCACCTGGGCGAAGAACGCAGGTGTGGGCGGTTGGCCGGGCTTCGTCGCCGCGGCCGCCGAGGCGGGGATGGTCGGTGCGCTGGCCGACTGGTTCGCCGTCACGGCGCTGTTCAAGCGTCCGCTCGGCCTGCCGATCCCGCACACCGCCATTATCCCCACCAAGAAGGACCAGCTCGGGGCGTCCCTGGGTTCCTTCGTCGGCGAGAATTTTCTCTCCGGCGATGTCGTGCGGGGCCGGATCCACGCGCTCGGTGTCGGCCGCCGGGTCGGTGCGTGGCTGGCCGAGCCGGATCATGCGGACCGGGTCACCGCCGAGCTGTCGACCGCGTTGCGCGGGGCGCTGAAGGTGCTGCGGGATTCGGATGTGCAGGCCGTGGTGGGGGAGGCGATCACCCGGCGGGCCGACGCGGCGGAGATCGGTCCCGGCCTCGGCAAGATGCTGGACAAGATCGTCGCCGACGGCGGCCACCGCAGGGTGGTGGACCTGATCTGCGTACGCGCCCACGACTGGCTGGTGCTGCACGGCGACTCGGTGATGGACGCGGTGCAGGGCGGGGCCCCGGGGTGGACGCCGCGGTTCGTCGACAAGCGGGTCGGGGAGCGGGTCTACAAGGAGCTGCTGCGGTTCGTCACGGAGATGCGGGACATGCCGGGGCACCCGGCGCGTGCCTCGATCGACACGTTCCTGACGGACTTCGCGGCGGACCTCCAGACGGACTCGGACACCCGGGCCCGGGTGGAGCGGCTGAAGTCGGAGATCCTGGGGCGCGGTGAGGTCCAGGACGTCATCGCCTCGGCCTGGTCGTCGGTGCGCACGATGATCATCGCGGCGGCGGAGGACGAGCAGAGCGAGCTGCGGCTGCGGGCGCGGGCCTCACTGATGTCGCTGGGGGCGCGGCTGGCGACGGACGGCCGGCTGCAGGCGAAGCTGGACGGCTGGCTGGAGGACGCGGCGGTCTATGTCGTCACGACCTACCGCGCGGAGATCACCTCGCTGATCAGTGACACGGTCGCGAGCTGGGACGCGGACCAGACGTCGAAGAAGATCGAGGCGCACATCGGCCGCGACCTCCAGTTCATCCGGATCAACGGCACGGTGGTGGGTGCGCTGGCAGGCCTGCTGATCTACACGGTGTCGTGGGCGCTGGGCGCGTAGCGGAGCCCGGACAGCAGCAGGGCGGGGGCTCTTCGGAGCCCCCGCCCTCATGCGTGCTTCAGGCGGCCCGGCGGGTGACCGCCCACGACGCGGCGGCCATGCTGCCCGCCACGGCGAAGACGGCCGGCCAGGCGCCGACCTTCTTGGCCAGCGGGTGCGAGCCGGCGAACGCGGCGACGTACGCCGCGGTCAGCCCGGCGGCCGCGCGCGGTCCGGCCTGCCGGTTCCACTCGTACGCGGCGACCGTGCCCGCGGCGGCGAGGGCGACCCCGCCCAGCGGCCGCTTCCTGGTCCACCGCGCGACGGCGTACCCGCCGACCAGCCCGCTCGCCGCCACCGCCGCTGCCGGAACCTTCGCCATCGCTGCCACCTTCGCCTTCTCATCCGTGTGATCCGGGCCCCGGGAGGGTGTGGCCCGGTTCTCCGAGGCTAACGCGACACCTCTTCGAGACCGACGCGGCGCCCGGGTTTCCGGTCGCCGAGGGGGTGCACAAGCGTTTACCCTGGGGGTGAACGTGTGTACACCCCCACGTCGCGCACATGCGCCCTCGCACTCCCGGGCCCCGCACGACGCCCTCGCCGCCGAGCAACGTACGGAGAGCCATGCCCGCGGACATACCCGCCCCGACCGCCGCCACCGATGAGGCGCCGCACCCCCGCTTCGCCGTCGCCGTGCTGGCGTTCTGCGGTGTCGTGGTCGCGGTGATGCAGACGATCGTCGTCCCGCTCCTCCCGCACATCCCGGCCCTCACCGGCGCGACCCCGGCCGCCGCGAGCTGGCTGGTCACCGTCACCCTGCTCACCGGCGCCGTCTTCACGCCGGTCCTGGGCCGGGTCGGTGACATGTACGGCAAGCGGCGGGTGCTCGTCGCCTCGCTCCTGGTGCTGGTGGTGGGCTCGGTCCTGTGCGCGGTCAGTTCCCACATCGGGGTACTGATCACCGGCCGCGCCCTGCAGGGTGCGGCGCTCGCCGTCCTGCCGCTGGGCATGAGCATCCTGCGCGACGAACTCCCGCCCGAGCGGGTGCTGTCCGCCGTGGCGCTGATGAGCTCGACGCTCGGCATCGGCGCGGCGATCGGGCTGCCGGTCGCCGCCCTCGTCGTCGAGAACTTCGACTGGCACACGATGTTCTGGGTCTCGGGTGCGATCGGCGTCATCGACATCGCGCTGGTGCTGTGGTGCGTACCGGAATCCCCGCTCCGTACCCGTGGCCGCTTCGACGCCCTCGGCGCGCTGGGGCTGTCCGGGGCCCTGGTCTGCCTGCTGCTCGCGGTCACCCAGGGCGCCGGCTGGGGCTGGACCTCGGCCCGGACGGTCGGCCTGCTGGTGGCGGCCGTCGTCGTGGCGCTGATCTGGGGCGCGTACGAGCTCCGGGTGGCGTCGCCCATGGTCGACCTGCGGGTCTCGGCCCGCCCGGCGGTCCTGCTCACCAACGTCGCGGCCCTGCTGATCGGCTTCGCCTTCTACGCGAACTCCCTGGTCACCGCGCAGATGGTGCAGGAACCGAAGGAGACGGGGTACGGGCTGGGCGCCTCGCTCGTCGTCAGTGGCCTCTGCCTGCTGCCGGGCGGCGTGATGATGGTGGCGCTCTCACCGGTCTCGGCGCGGATCTCGGCGAAGTACGGCCCGAAGGTCAGCCTGGCGCTGGCGGCCGGGGTGATCGGCACCGGTTACGTGGTGCGGTACTTCACCAGCCACGACCTCTGGCTGATCATCGCCGGTGCGACGGTCGTCGCCTCCGGCACGGCCATCGCGTACTCGGCACTTCCCGCGCTGGTCATGCGGGGCGTCCCGGTGAGCGAGACCGGTGCGGCCAACGGCCTCAACACACTGATGCGGTCGATCGGGCAGGCGTTCTGCAGCGCGACGGTGGCGGCGGTCCTGGCCAACATCACGTTCCGGGTGGGCGGCAGAACGGCCCCGACGCTCCACGCGTACCAGCTGGTCTTCCTGATCGCGGCGGGCGCGGCGCTGGCGGCGCTGCTGGTCACCCTGTGCCTGCCGGGCGGCCGGACACCCGCGACGGGTACGGTCGAAGAGCACCGTGACGTCCCCGCCGACCGGAAGGGCGGTACGCGGACGACGCCGATCCAGGAGGGCGCATGACCAGCGGCCAGGCCACCGCACCGGCCCCGACCCCGTCTTCGGCTCCTTCTTCCGCCCGGCCCGCCGCCGACCCGGGCAGCGGCCGGGACGCGATCCTGCGCGCCGCCCGCCGGGCGTTCACGCAGCGCCCGTACGCCGAGGTCACCATCAGGGGGATCGCGGCCGATGCCGGCGTGAGCCCGTCCCTGGTGGTCAAGCACTTCGGCCGCAAGGAAGAGCTCTTCAACACCGTCGCCGACTTCGGCCCCGCCGCCGCCGAACTCTTCGACGCGCCGCTCGCCGCCCTGGGCCGCCACATGGTCGTGACGCTGGTGAACCGCCGCCGCGAACTGCAGTCCGACCCACTGCTGCGCGTCGTCTTCTCGCTCGGCAACCGCGACGAACGCTCCCTGCTCCGCGACCGCTTCCACGAACAGGTCACCGACGCCCTGACCGCCCGCCTGCCCGGCCGCGAACGCGCCCTGCGCGCCGAACTGATCGCCGGCCACCTCCTCGGCCTCGGTGCCACCCTCAGCCTCCACCGCGAAGGCGCCGGCGCGGACGCCACCGCCGAACACATCGCGGACCTGTACGCCCCCGCGCTGCAGTCCTTGATCGACGGCCGTTGATCCGCAGTTCGGCGGGACCAGCCGTGGAACCGGGCGGGGAGGTATGGTCTGGGCCACCGCACGAGGGGGGCCTCATGTCTGTCCGTTCCATCCGCTCCATCCGCTCCATCCGCTCCACCGGTTCCAGCCGTTCCGCCGGTTCCACCGGATCCATCCGTACCGATGCGCGCGGCGCGGCAACGGCCGTGGTCACGGCGTTGGTTCTCGGAGCGTTCCTGGTGGGCTGCTCGGGCGCCGAGACCTCGCAGGGGCCGGGCGGCGACGTTCCCTATGTGGCGCCGTCCGTGAACGCCGCAGCCGCGTCCAAGGCCGCCGACGACGCCGCGGCGGCGAAGGAAGCCGAGGACGAGGCGAAGGAGAACGCGGAGGCGGCCGAAGCGGCCGAGGAGGCGCGCAACAGGCCGGAGGCCGTACGTGACGCCTTCGCGGGCCTCCAGGCCACGCTGAAAGACAACTGCACACCGGGATCGTCGAACTGCGCCTACTTCCTGGGCCGGGTCCACGACGAACTGGTCCGCCTGGACAAGGCCATGAAGGCGGACGCCCAGGGCCCCGGCCACTTCAAGGAGCCGATCGCCAAGATCGCCGCCCTGCGCAAGGCATTGAACGGCGACACCTCCACGGACAACCTGGAGAAGCACCGTTCCGAACTGATCGGCACCCGCGACCGCGTCAACACCTGGATGCAGGGCCACCCGGAGGACTACCGCTGACCGGCGTCCACGGTCACGGCCGGTAGAGCGCCCGGCACCGGTCCGGGTCGGCGGCCCCGCCGTCCGGCACCGGCAGGAAGTACTCCGCCTGCCACTTCTGCGTACGGCCGGCCTGGCGACTGGTCGTCGTCACCCACGGCGGGTAGACGCGGAACGCGCGCTTCCCGCCGACCCCGTCCGACGACACGATGTCCCGCTCCCGGAGCACGGCTCGCGGGAACACGAAGTGTCCGAAGCCACCGGTGTCGCGGGTGCTGATGACGAAGAGGTCGACGGGGTCCCCGGAGTCGTAGGGCCGGATCGGCCCACCGTGCGCGGACCGCTGCCACACCGTGACGAACTGGCCGGCCTTGGTCGGGGTGGTCCGGGCCACCCGGAACCGGACGGCGGAGCCGTCCACGGTGAACTCGTGCGCCCCGTACTCGGCGCTCTCCGCCTCGGGCACCGGCCTCGTGCACACGAGCCCGCTCGGGTCGTAGACGAGTGCCTTCGCCGCGAGGAGCTCGGCGTGCAGGGACGCACCGTCCGGCCAGGGCTCGGGCGGTCGGGCGTCGGGCGGGGGAGCAGGGAGTGTTGCCATTCACCCCATTCTGTCAGTGACTGTCCCACCGCTCTGTCAGTGACTGTCCCACCGCCGTGCCACGGGCGGTCGGGCGCCCGCTCGGACAGGCCGGCGGCCCGCGATGAGTTTCCGCAGCGGCCGGGGTCCTACCTCTGTCACCACAACGGCACCGCGACCGCGGGGCACCGATCGAGGAAGGACCACCGGCATGACCGCCACCCACACCCTCCGAGTACCCGGCGCGCACCTGCACTACGAGGTGCGCGGCACGGGACCGCTCCTACTGGTCATGGGATCACCCATGGAGGCCGAGGCCTTCGCACCGCTGGCCGACGCGCTCGCGAGCGACCACACCGTCGTCACGCACGACCCGAGGGGCATCTCCGGCAGCACTCTCGACGACCCCGACGAGGACACCCTCCCCGACCGGCGGGCGGACGACGTGGCGGCGATCCTGGACGCGCTCGGGGCCGATTCGGCCGATGTGTTCGGGAGCAGCGGCGGGGCGGTGACCGGGCTGGCACTCGTCGCCCGGCACCCCGACCGGGTACGGACGCTGGTCGCGCACGAGCCGCCCGTCATGGAGATCCTTCCCGACGCGGCCGAACTTCGCGCGATGACCGAGGACATCATCGAGACCTTCCACAAGGAGGGCCAGGACGCGGCCTGGACGAAGTTCATGTCCGGCGCCGGATTCGCCGACGAGGACGGGGAAGGAGCGGGGTGCGCCGAGGGCGGCGAGAGCGCCCCCGCCGGGCCGTTCGGTGAGCCCACGGCGCAGGACCTCGCCAACGGCGCCCGCTTCTTCGGCCACGACCTGCGGGGCACCGCCCGCTACGTACCCGACGTCGCCGCGCTGACGGCCGCACCGACCCGGGTCCTCGTCGGGGTCGGCGCGGCCTCGCAGGGGCTGATCACGTACCGGACGTCCATGGTGCTGGCGGAACTGCTCGGCACCCGGCCGGTCGAGTTCCCCGGCGACCACGCCGGCTTCCTGGGCGACCCGACGGGCTTCGCCGAGGCACTGCGCAAGACCCTGACGAGCTGACAAACGGGCGGGGACCGGGGGACGGGACCGGGGGACGGGACCGGGGGACGGGACCGCCTCGCCTATCCCCGTTCGACCTCCGCGGCCCGCCCCGTCAGCAGCCGGAGCACCTGCCCCAGCTGCTCACGGGCGCCCGGATCGGTGATGACCCCGTCCGGTCCGACCGCGTCGCGGTCCACGGAGATCCGTACGCAGGCCGGCTCCACGATGTCCGCACCGGTGTAGCCCAGCACCGTACGCAGTGTGGCTTCCGCGCCCTGGCCGCGCCCGGGCGCCGCGGCGTTGACCCAGGCGGTCGGCTTGTCGCAGATCTCGGTGCCGCCGACCGTCCAGTCCAGCAGGTTCTTGAACGTACCCGGCAGGGTTCCCGCGTACTCCGGCGTACAGACCAGCACGGCGTCCGCGTCGTCGATCGCCGCGCGCAGCTCCGTCACCGGAGCCGGCAGCGGATCCACGTCGTCGTCGGGGTTGAAGTGCGGGAGCGCCGCGAGGCCGCCGTAGAGAAGGGTCCGTACTCCCGCAGGCGCTACGGCCTGCGCGGTGCGCAGCACGGTCTCGTTGGACGAACCGCTGCGCAGGCTTCCGGACAGCAGGAGGATGACAGGTGGAGTGGGCATGCTCGCTCAACTCACGGGGGCCCGGCTCTCATTCCCGCTCCTGCCCCCGCCCCCGTGCACGACACCACCCCGGCACGGGCGCGGGGCGGCTCGTACCGGGGTGGGGGTCGGGTGGCGCGGCTCGCGGTGCGGTGGGATCAGCTGAAGACGACCGAGCGGAGCTTCAGCCGGCTGCTGGCGTGGCCGCCGTTGGGCCGGAGGGTGAAGTAGTCGCCCTCACAGTTGGGACCGCTGAAGACCGTCGCGCTGGAGTCGGTGAAGTTCCACGGAGTGTGGGCGGGGTTCGACGAGTTGGGGTCGGCGACCTCGGGAAGCGTGATGCACATCCGGCTCGGCGGGTCGAGGAGGAAGCCGATCTGCGCCGAGCCGTCGAGACCGGTGTACGTGTACGAGAAGTCTCCGGTGGCAGCGTCGGCCGAGGCCGGCACGGCGACGATGAGCGCGAGCGCGCCGAAGGCGGCAGCGACAGTGGAACGAAGACGCATGGGGGGAGCTCCTTGTGCGGTGATCAGAAGTGGCCGAAGACGGCCCAAGTCTGTGCCGCTGACCTGCGATTACGGTCGAGCGAGAGGTTCTGTCACCCGGACGTGAGCTGCTGAATCGGTTCTGCCGACGGCCATGCGGGTCATGAGCCCGCCCCACCGTGTTGACCACTGCGCCGACCATCGTCGGTTGTCGGCCGTCGGTCGTCGGGCTGCTCCGGTCCGGACCGGAGCAGCCCGTTCGGTGGCGAGGCCTCAATCCGTATCGCTGCCAGGTCATAGTGTGGTCCGGTGAAGACACAGATGATCGTGCTCAACGGTGGCTCCAGCTCGGGGAAGTCCAGCATTGCGAGGTGCCTTCAGACGGTGTTGCCGGACCCGTGGCTGACCTTCGGGGTCGACACACTGATCGAGGCGATGCCCGCGTCCATGAGCGAGTCGGACGCGGGCATCGACTTCGCTCCGGACGGCGAGGTGGTCGTGGGCCCCGAGTTCCGCGCGCTGGAGGCGAGCTGGATCGAGGGGATCGCCGCGATGGCCCGGTCCGGCGCCGGGATCATCGTGGACGAGGTGTTCCTCGGAGGCCCGGCATCCCAGCAGCAGTGGCAGAAGGCGCTCGGTGGACTCCGGGTGCTCTGGGTCGGAGTCCGGTGCGACAGCGCTGTCGCCACTGCCCGTGAGGCCGCGCGGGGCGACCGCACACCCGGCATGGCGGCCTTGCAGGCGGACGTGGTCCACCGGGGCGTGACCTACGACCTGGAGGTGGACACGACGAGGAGCGGGGCGATGGAGTGCGCGCGGATCATCGCAGCTCACACCAAGTGACGGGCCTCGCCCCACCGCCCCACTGATCGTTTCCGGCCACAGCACCGCACACCTCGCGGCGCCGCCCGTCCCGATGGGCGCCGCCGCGCGGCGGGCCCTACGCGTCGCCGAGCTCCAGCTCACCGACGACCTCGTCCTCGGCCTTCTCCCCGGTCAGCCGGAACCCGAGCCCGAAGTAGAACTGCTCGGGGCCGTGCTCACCGGGAACCCAGGTCGCGGTCGCTCGTGTCTGCCCGCGCCGCCGGATCTCCTCGCACACCGCTTCCACGGCGAAACGCCCGTACCCCCGGCCCTGGTGGTCGGCGGCGATGTTCAGCCGCCAGAGTCCGGAGCGCAGCCTGGTGTCGTTCGGATCGTCCGGGTAGAACCGGACGTCGAAGAAGGCCATGACGAAGCCGACGAGCTGCTCGCCGTCGAAGATCAACCGGGGCCAGGCGATGTCGGGGGTCGCGTAGGCCTGAGCCAGCGACCAGGCGACCGGCTTCACGAGTCCGTCCTGGTCCGGCCGTACTTTCAGTTGGCAGGCGGCCTCGACGTTGTCCGCCGTGACCTTTTCCAGCCGCAGTGATGAAGACATGCGGGAAACCTATGGGCCGACGCCCGGCCGCATCGAACGAATAACCGCCCCGATGCCTTCGCCGCGTTCCCGCCGCCTCGCGGTTCACAACGCCGGGATGCCCGGTACCGCCGAGGTGGCGGTACCGGGCATCCAGTGAACTCCCCTGGGGTCAGGGTCAGTTCGCGGGGGCCTGGTAGAGGCCCCGGCCGGCGCGGTGGGCCCGGGAGGTGGCGACGAGCCGGTCCAGGGTGCTGCGAACGGTGTTGATGCCGTTGGGGGTGAGCTCACGCCCCAGGGCCTTCGTCACGTCACGGGCGCGGACGGGGGTGTCGCCGGACTCGGCGAGCACCTTCATGGTCAGCTCGGTCAGGCTGCCGCTGTCGTCGGCGGCCGGTGCGGAGGTCGCGGCGCTCGCGGCCTTCTTCGGCGCGCGGGCCTTCGCGGGCTTGGCGGCCTTGGTCGCCTTCGCTTCCTTGGCCGGCGCGGCGGACTTGGTGCTCTTGACCGACCTGGTGGCCTTGGTCGCCTTGGCGGGCGCGGCGGTCTCCGTGTCCTCGGCGGTCTTGCCGCCCTTGGCGTCCTTGACCTCCTCGACCGGCTTGGCGGCGGCCTTCTTGGCCTGGCCGCGCTGAGCCCTCGGCTTGGCGGCGGCCTGCTTGCGGCCCTTGGGCGCGGCGGGCGCCTTGCGGGCGGTGCGGCGCGCGGGGGTGGCCGCCGCCTGCTCCTGCGGGGCTTCCGCCTGGACGACGGAGTCCACGGAATCCTGCGCCTGCTGCGGAATCCGGGCAGCGGGAATGCTCGCGGTCCCGGCGTCGGCACCGGTGTCGGCGGCCTCTGCGGCTTCGGCGGTCGCGCTGTCAGCGGCCTTGATGTCCTCGGCCGCGTCGGCGCCCGCGGTGGGCGCGGGGGCGGTGACGGGGGTGCCCGACAGGGCGCGCAGCGCGGTCAGCGCGGTACGCACCGACTCCAGGCGTTCGGTGACGGTCGCGAGTTCCTTCTCCAGACTCTGCTGGTGCTGCTCCAGACGCGGAAGTTCCGCCTCCAGCAGGGTAGTTGTGGCATCGATGGTGACCAGTGTGCTGGCCTCGGAGGTCATGGTGTCGCCCTTCTGTCCCGGCCGACCGTTGGTGACCGATGTATCGCAGGGTAAGGGGTGTTGTGTTGTGGCCGGAAATCGCCTCTCGATACGAACTGTTCGAGGAGCACCACCGCACTGGCCGTCAGTCTCCCGAAAGTCCTGGCCCGGCGCCCAGGAGATGGCGTAGGAGGCACTCGTTTGGCGGCACCCACCGCCGGGCCCGGAAGCACTTTCGTCCCCCGACTCCCAGGGGGAGTTCGGGGGACGACGTGTGGTGTGCGTGGGGTGGTCCGGTCAGCCGTTCCGGCTCACCGGTCGGGAGCCGGTGGGATAACTGGTTCCGGTCTCCACGGTGTTGGGGATCTCCCGGCTGAGCTGACTGTCGCAGTTCACGACGTTCCAGTGCAGATGAGGCCCGGTCACGTTGCCGGTGGCACCGGAGGTGCCGATCTGTTGTCCCTGGGCCACCGAGTCCCCGACGTCGATGATCGTCGAACTCAGGTGGGCGTACTGGGTGCACCGGTTGTTGCCGTGGTTGACCAGGGCCATGATGCCCCCTGCGCCGTTCCAGCCCTCGAAGTGGATGGTGCCGCCCGCCGAGGCGACGATCGGCGTACCGGTGGGTGTGGCGAAGTCGACCGCGTGGCGGTTGTAGTCGTCGTTGTGCGAGTAGCCCTCACCCGGGGTCTGGGTCACGGTGTACGCGCTGCCGGCCCGGAACGGCAGCTTGAACGGGGCTCCGCCGGAGCAGGGGGGCACCACCGGAGCGTTCGACCCGGTCTCCAGGAAGCCGTCGCTGACCCAGCCGCCGCTGGGGAGCTTGTTCCAGATGTTGGTGGCACCGCCGATGCCGTCCACGGTGTCGCCCCGGCCGTAGCAGCGAATGGTCACTCTGCTGCCGTTGGCGAGACTGCCGAGCACCTGTGCGCCCAGGCTGGGTGCGGATCGTATCTGGAGCGGAAGTCCGCTGGGAACGCTCACCGTCACCACGGCATCGGCATGTGCCGACGCCGCGGGAACCATGACCGCGAGTCCCGCGAAGAGGAGGGCAAGTCCGGCCCGGATGCTTCGACGCATCGTCGCCTCCGTGTGTGTGGGGGGAGAGGGCGGAACGGGAGCTTGTCATGCTCGCGGCATGTTCGGCAATGCTGTGACAGCTGTCAGCTGTCAGCTAACGGCTATCGGCTAACGGCTGGCGGCTGGTGACTGACGGCTGACGGCCCTCGCCGGCCGATCCGCTCAGGCCGGCCCCTCCCCGGCGCTCGCGAGCTCCGACGGGCCGGCCTCGGCCACCCGCCGCTCTTCGCCGCGCCCCGCTCCCGACCCCGCCCCAGCCTCAGTCGCAAGGCCATGACGACCAGCGCGGCGATCGCGAACCCGGCCCCCGCCCAGGGGAGTTGCCGCGCCCCGTGCTCGGCCAGCACCCAGCCGCCGACCGCGGTCCCGACGGTGATGCCGAGGTTGGAGAACGAGATGAAGAGGCTGTTGCCGAACTCGGGCGCATCGCTCGCGTCGCGCCCGAGCCAGCTCTGGCTCACGATGAGCCCGCCCGAATGCACCGCACCCCAGATCAGGACCGCCGGAACCATCGCGGCGAACAGCGGCCCGGCGGCGTACAGGAGGACGTAGACCAGCAGGCACAGCACCGGGTACGCGACGACGGTGCGGACGAGACCGCGACGCAGCAGGCTGCCGAAGGCGAAGTTCCCGAGGATCATCACGATGCCGAACGCCATCAGCATGGCGCTGACCCACGTACCGTCCATGTGCGTGACCTGACCCAGGTACTCGGCGAAGTAGCCGTACACCGAGAACATCGCCGCGAAGACGAGGACGACCGACGCGATGGTCAGCCACATCCGGGGCCGCTTGAGGACGCTCAGCTGGGCGCCGTAGGAGACGCGTTGTCCTCGCCCGACCGGCATCGGCGGAACGAACCGCAGGATGCCCAGGAAGGCGATCAGGTTGACGAGCGCCCCGAACCAGAAGGCCGACGCCAGGGACAGGTGCTCGGCGAGGTACGAAGTCAACGGCACGCCGAACGCGAAGCCGACGGTGACACCGGCGAACACGGTCGTCGTGGCCCGGGTCGCGTCCTTCGCCGGTACCAGCCGGGCGGCGGTGGCGAGCGCGACCGCGAAGAACACGGGATGGAACAGGGCGGGGACGATGCGGAAGGCGAGCATCACCTCGTACTGAGTGGTGAGCGCGTAGACGGCGTTGGAGACGGCGAACACCGCGATCGCGGCGGCGAGCACCTTCTTGCGGTCGATGCCGGAGGCGAGCAGCGTGGTGAACGGCCCGGACACCGCGATGACCAGGGCGAACACCCCGACGAGCCACCCGGCGGTAGATGGTGTGACGCCGAGTTCGGCCGACACCTGGGGGAGCACACCGACTATGCCCATCTCGGTGGTGATGATCCCGAACACGCCGAGGGCGAGTACGAGGACGGTGAGGGAGGTCTTTCTCATCGGAAGGATCCGAACCTTTCATGAATCTAGAAAAGTAGATGCATTGCATCATGGGGACATATCGCATCGCAGGGATGGATTGCATCGCAGGGATGGGATGCCCGGCCGGGCCGCCCCTCGGCCGAGCGTCATATATCGATGAACGCCTGACGCGACACAGGGGCCGAGGCGGAGGCCCTGATCAGTGGGTGGTCGGTCGGTGCGCTGTCAATTCCCTTGGCTTTGTTGCCACTTAGGGAACACCGAGGTCAGGAAAGCCTCGCCGCGGGACACGCTTCCCGTGGAGTAGTTGCAGGAGAACGAGTCGGGCCAACTCGGGTTGAACTTGAGCAGCATGACCGTGGCATTGCTCTGCGCGGTGGCGGCGTCGACGCCCAGCTTCTCCCTCATCCAGGCGAAGACGGCGTTGCGACGCTGCTCCTCGCGGACGACCGCATCGCCGCCGCCCTTCACCCGGCCCGCGGCGTTCACGATGCCCGCGCGCTGCATGTCCTCCTTGAAGGAGACGCCCATCTGCTGCCAGTTCCCCTCCCACATGGCGCGGTTCGCCGCGGCCTGCTGCTTCAGCTGGTCGGCCTGCTGCTGTGTGAGGGGCGCGGCATTGGCGTTGGCCAGTTTCATCCCGGCGATGACGGTGGGGTCGAGCGACAGGTAGACGGACTCGCCGAACTGCGGGAACAGGGCGTCCCAGCTGGTTTTGTTCAGGACGTGGCCCTCGCTGGCGGTGGCGGTGATGTCCACGGCCCCGATGGGATTCCCCTGCGAGTACAGAACGTAGTCCGGCCGGGTGGAGCCGAACGTCACCTGCGTGGCGAAGTACGTCCCCGCGGGGAGCGTGGGCCGTCCGGCGCCTTCCAGGCGGGCCTGGGCGACGGATTCGATCGCGTAACCGAACTCCTTGGAGATGCCGCCACTCCGGCCGTTGGCATGGAAGTCCTGCCAGACCTCGACCCAACGCTTCGTGTAGCCGTCGTAGTCACTGAGCGGGCCCAGTTGCGGGGCGGTGGTCACGTAGTTGTAGGCCCACTCCACCGCCCTGTCGACGGCCTGGAAGAAGCCCTCGAACAGGGCCGTTTCGGCTGTGCCCGGGGTGCCCTTCTTGATCTTCACGATGCGACGCTGCAACTCGGTTTCACCGCCGACGTGCGCCCTGCCCGCCGGCTGTTCCGAAGCGTGCTCGACGGACGGCACCGGCCCCGCGAGTGCGCGGGTGGCGTTGGCCTCGGCCTCGCGTTCGAAGCGGTCACCGGGGTCGGAGATCCGGAGCCCGGCCCCGTTGTCGGTACCCGCGACCGGCCCCTGGCGCTGCTGAATCACGTGCGTCAGCTCATGGGCCAGGGTGTGCCGGTCGCCGCCGCCGTCCCCGAGCACGATGTGACTGCCGGAGGTGTACGCGTGGGCGCCCACCTCCGCGGCGGATGAGCGGGCGGCGCTGTCGGTGTGCACACGTACGTCGCCGAAGTCGGCGCCGAGCCGGCTCTCCATCTCCCGCCGCACCGGCCCGTCCAGGGGCCTGCCGGGCCTCCGCAGGACGTCGTGGACCGAGGAACGCTGAACGGACGCCTCGCCACCCTGCCCCTGTTCCTTCTCCTCCTGAAGCATGCGCAGGACGACCGCGTTGCCGACGGTTCGCTGCAGCGGCGACAGCGCAGGAACTCCCGCACCGTCGACATGCGCCGACTCCGCCGCCTCGGACTTCCGGCTCTCGCTCTTCTGGCTCTTCCGGCGCTCAAGGTCCGAGGCCGAGACACGGGCTCGCAAGCTTGCTCCTTCCGGCGGTACTCGTCGACAGCGTTACGGGCAGGGGCGGAAGCAGGAACGGAGGCAGAAGCAGAGACATGGCACGAACACGACACAACACCGCCCCGCCCAGAATGTCAGCCCGCCCGGTCACGGCGAGAGACCCGGGAGGGAAGACCCCGGGGCACTCTTCGTGCCCTCTCGCTGCACGCGCGGCGGGTCGGGCAACCTACAACTCGTCGCGCACGTACGCGGCGAACTCGGCGATCACCGGTTCGTTGCGCCGGTAGTACGTCCACTTGCCGATGCGCTCCGAGACGAGCAGCCCCGCGTCCTTCAGGGTCTGGAGGTACCCGGAGACCACCGACTGCGCCAGCCCGGCCCGTTTCTGGATGTCACCGACGCACACCCCGATGTGGAAGCCGAGCCCCTGCTGCCGGTAGGAGTCCTCGTCGAAGTACTTCTCCGGCTCCCTCAGCCACTCCATGAACTGCAGGCGCGCGGGATTGGCGAGCGCTTTGTGCACGGCCAACGGTTCCATCACTCCACCTCTCCACGGCCCTGTCCACGATATGCATCTAGCTTTCTAGATACATAGAGCCAAGTCAAATCACACAGCCGACTGGATGTCTCGACCCCTCCCTCCTCAATCGTTATGTGAGAACAGTGGGGCGAATGATGCGTTAGCCGACATAGGTGTATCGATGTGCCTTGACGGACTCATGAGGTCGCAGGAGGCTGAAGCGCCCCCCACGGAAGCCCATCTCTCACCGTTGGATAACTATGCGCACACTTGCTTCCGCAGGCACGCTCACAGCTGCCGTCGCAGCGGCGATACTGCTCGCCCCTGCCGCCCATGCCACTGCTCCCGGAGACAACGGCACCGTGAAGATTCACGATGCCAAGACCGGCGAAGAGCTCCGCAAGAACGAGCCGCACGTGTGCACCTTCTACCTCGACGCCTTCGGCTTCGACAGCAGCCAGAAGGTCGACTGGCGCATCGAGGCGTGGGCCCCGACCGCCCACGTCAAGGGCGAAACCGTGAAGTCCGGTTCGCTGACGCTCGACGCCGAGGGCCATGGCCGTACGCCGGACCAGTCCCTGCCCGACGGCCACTACAAGCTGTTCTGGAACTTCGACGGCGAACACGGCCGGGCCAAGCACAAGGTCTTCTGGACCGACTGCGGCGAGAAGCCCGGCGGCGAGGAGCCCGGTGGCGGCAAGCCGGGCGGCGGCAAGCCGACGCCCTCCGCCTCCGAGTCGACCCCCGCCAAGCCGTCCTCCTCGCCCTCTTCCCCGTCCGGCTCGGCACAGCCGACCGAGGCACCCACCTCGTCCACCCCCGCGGGCACCGGCTCCACCCCGCCGGCTTCGGCTGCCCCGACTGCCGCGTCGTCGTCGCCGTCCGCGCACGACGAAGGCAACCTCGCCGAGACCGGCACGGGAGCACCGGTCGGCCTGCTGTCCGCAGCCGCCGCCGCACTCGTAGCGGCAGGCGCCTTCCTGGCGATCCGCCGCCGTAAGGCCCAGCAGCAGCACTGATCCACACCGCTGCCCGCCCACCCCGCTGCCCCCGCACTCCGCGACGAGTGCGGGGGCAGCGGCACGTGCGAGGAGCTCCATGACATGGGCCGGAGCGAAGTCCCGTACCCGTGGCGGGAGATGAAGAAAGTGCTGTACGGTGACGAAGTCATCACACTCCGTGTGCTCACCCGCACACGGAGCGGCCCCCGGCGGTGCGCCAACACCATTCCCGAGGGCCTACACCACCAGTGGACTCCAGAAAGGCCACCGGAAATGCTGCGTCATGCTATCGCGCCGTCCGCGCGCTATACGAAGGCATCGAACGATGTCATCCGCCACCCGCGCCTGAACAGCGACGCGAAGCTCCTGCTCCTGTACGTGCAGAGCCTCCCCGACAACACCACCTTCAGGCCCTTGAGCGAACTGGCCCAGAAGATGGGCATCAAGGGCCGCGCGTACCAGAAGGCGAAGCAGCAGCTGGTCGAGAACGGCTACGTACACGAGTGGCGCAGCCAGAGCGACGGCGGCCGCTGGATCACCGAGCAACTGGTGGCGAACAACCCCCTGGCGCCCGACCAGGCGGTCCGCTTACGCAACGGCACCCCACCACTCCCGCTACCCGCCCCCCGGCCACCGAGTACGCACTCTCCGGCGGTCGGTGCACCGGCTCCCCGGACGGCCGGTGGCTATGAACCGGTAGAAGACCACAGTGATAAAACCACTCCCCACCCACCCTCCAAGCCCTCCGAACTCCCCAAGCCCTCCGAAGCCCCCGCGCTCTCCGCGCCCTCCACACTCTCCGACCCGAAGCGCCCGGCCTCCACGACCGAAGCAGCCCAACTAGCTCGCGCCGAACGGGTCCTGCTCTCCCTGCGCCACTCCCGCCGCGAACTGCACCTGGGCGTACGCGAGGCCGCGAAGCTGGCCGTCGAGGCGGTCAAGTGGCTGGAGCGCGGCCTGAGCGAATCCGACCTGCGCCACGCCCTGCTCGCCGAACGCCCGGCAGAAGGCGTGCGCTCGGCAGTCGGCTTCCTCCGCTACCGCCTCGCCCAAAAACTCCCCGAGCCCCGCACACCCATCCAGTCCTACGAACCCGCCCGCCCCCGCGAGCTCATCGAATGCCAGGCCCCGGGCGAGAAACACACCTTCCGCCCCCTGCTGGACGAGACGGAATGCACCCCGTGCCGCCTGGCCGCAGCGAACGCCATGTACTCCGAAGCCCCCTCACCGGAGCCCGACCATCTCCCATGGCGAGAACGCTTCGCACGCATCAACGCAACACCGACGGCCCTGCCGGGCGAAGCCTGATGCCTGGTGTGCCTCCCCGGACGGGCAGGGGCAGGAGCGCCCACGCGGATCACCAGCGCCTCAGCTGCGAGCCATAGCCATGACCGGGCTCGGCCTATGCTGAGCACATGTCCGACTACGGCGCACCATCGAGCGGCTCGGACGTTGAAGAGTCCGGTGCCGACGCGGAGCTACCCGCAGTCCTGCATGTCGCAGGGCTCGCACTGAGCCGAGTGGAGAGCCCTCCGTCGCTGGCCTGCTGGACCGGCTACTTGCTGGATCCGGCAGGCGCGGCCCCAGTCGCGACAAGCCTGCTGATCGAGCCGGCCGCCCCGCCGGACGAGGCCACCCTCCAACTCGCTCGCGACGTCGTGAGCCGCTTCGACGTCTTCGTCAACCAGGCCCTGGAGTACTGCCGCACCCGTTTCCGGGAACGACACTTCGAACTCACAACAGAGGAACTGAGCTGGCTGGACCTCCCAGAGCTGCCACTGGGAGCTCCCGAAGCAACGGTGTGGCCCGACCAGACCTGGGCAATCCGCTTCACCGAGAGCCGGCTCCGACTGGCAGACCCCCACGGAATCCTCGTGACCTTCAACGGAACACAGCCCGCCGATGTCCAAGGCATCGACGACGAGCAATGAACCGTTCGGCGGCAACGCAGCGGGCAGCATGCAGTCCCGCACGAAATGTTCACGCCCGGTGCCAACCGGCTCGACCAAAGGCACGCGCTGAACGGTGAGTACGGACTACCAACAGGCTCGGGCGGCTCACCGGTGCAGAACTGACTGAGTGCCCGGGGTGGGCGCAGTTCGAGGTCGGCGAGTTGGAGAATGGCCGGCAGACCGCATCCCTCGAAGACCTGCGGCTGTGCGTCGTCACCACCGACTATCCTGAGGTGTACGAGCAACTGCAGGCCCGCCTGAGCGGATTCAAGTCACGCGCACGCTCGCGACGTTGGCAACTCGTCTCCGGACAACGTTCTCCGGCGCTCCGAGGCGGAATTCACAGAGAAGCGACGAACCGCGTCCATGTGCTGTGACGTACGGATATGTGGGGCCTGTGGGGCTGCTTGGAATCCCTTACGCTGACCGTCGATTGCAGGTCGGCGGTCTCGACACACTCACCGCCCGTGCCGTTGCTGTAACTGCTCTTCCGCCACTTCGGGGTGATGGCAGGTTGGTTCACGGAGAGTGCTCCTTCAGTGTTCTGCGAATCAGCGAGCTCGAACGCTCGGGGCTGAGGGCCAGTGCCCTGAGATGGTCGAACGCCTTCACGTACAGGCTGACATCCACGGCGCCTTCGAGGTAGACCGAGTCGGTCAGGCCTTCCCGGTACACGACGTCCGGATCTTCCTGTTCCGGAAAGCCGAGGACTGTGAACGGGCCGGTGACGGGATAGGCCCCGGCGTCGTACGGCAGGACCTGCACGGTCACGTTCCTGAGCCTCGCGATCTCCAGGATCCGTCCGAGCTGCCCAGCCATGACGGATCGATCTCCCACGACATGTCTGAGGGCGCTCTCGTGGATCACTGCCCAGAGGTCCGGAGGGGGTTCGGTGGTCAGAAGCTGCTGCCGACGCATGCGTACGTCGACCAGGCGCTGGATCTCGTCGTCCGACAGGTCGGCCGAGGCGCGGCTCAGCTCGGTTGCGTACTCCGCGGTCTGGAGCAGGCCGGGGACGAACTCCCCCTGGTAGCTGCGGAGATCGGAGGCGGCCTGCTCCAGGCCCACATACACCGAGAACCACGACGGAACCGCGTCGCCGTGGGCGTGCCACCAGCCCTTGGTCTTCGATTCCTTGGCCAGGGACTTCAGTAGCTCGCGCAGCGCGTCGCCCGTTCCGTAGAAGCGACAGAGAGCATCCACGTCCGAGGGTTGAACGCGCCCTTGGCCCGTCTCCAACCTGTTGACCTTGGAGCCGCTCCAGTCGAGTTCCATGCCGACCTGGTTGCAGGTCAGGCCACTCTCCTCGCGCAGCTTCTTCAGCTCGATCGCCAGACGTCGACGACGAGCAGTGGGTGAACCGGCCACTTCGATACCCCTTCCAGTAGCGGGAGTTACATCCCACCGGAAGTGGCAGCGATCGCCAATCACCCTAAGGAGGGAATCCCGCAGTGCACATTGCATATCGGGATGTGAGGTCGGCATTCTCTGACTCTGCGCAACTGTGGGTCACGGCGCCTCACGGAAGGTGAGGTGTGCGATGGCTCCGGAGTGGTGAGAGGTGTGTGCTCATGGCGAACGGAAACGACGGCTGCATGACGCGGAAGTCCTGGGAGCTGCCCTTTCTGGCGGAGCCCGAGGAGGTTGCCGCCCTGAGGCGCGCCGTGCGGTTGCACCTGCGGCTGTGGGGTCTGTCGGATGTGGCCGACGCCGCCGAGATCTGTGTGAGCGAGCTGGCGGCGAATGTGATCAGGCATGTCGGTGCGGGGACGCCGAGCACGCTCGTGGTCGGGATGAACGGCACGCGTCTGCGGGTGGCGCTCCGCGATCCCGGAACCCGCGCCCTTCCCGCTCTTCTGTCCGCCGGTCCGGACGACGAGTCGGGGCGTGGCCTGGCGATGCTGGATGCCGTGTCGGAACGGTGGGGCGTGATTCCCGGCGCGGAGTCCAAGCTCGTCTGGTGCGACCTGGCCACGCCCCTGATCTCGCCCGCCGGCCACATCGATGATCCGAGGGTCGCCAAGAGCGAGGCGTGCCTGACGCTCTACGCGGGCGGCCGCGAGGGCGAGCATCCTGGGGCGGGGCGAGTGGGCGTCGCAGTCCACGAGGAGGCGGCGATCGGTCTGATCGCCGACCTCCTCCACTGGCTGCGCGCGCACGGCCACGATCCCGACGAGGCACTGGACCGCGCTCAGACGCACTTCGAGGCCGAACTCGGAGCGGCCGGATGACCGCGAGGTCAGAGTTGCAGTGCCTCGTGGAAGAAACCGATCGACGGATTCTCCGGGGTCCCTATCAGCAACGCGCGGTCGAGCAGTCCGTTGTTGTGTTCGCAACTGGTCTCGGGCAACAGCACGCATGCGTGACAGGCGGCGAGGTTGATGCCGCCGACCCCGCTCGCATGGGATTCGACGCAGAGCGGGTCGGCCGAACACCACTGGGACCTGCGCAGCGCCGAGTGCAACGCGGGCTCCAGGCGGTCGGGCTCTCCCTGGGCGACCAGGCCGCCGAGACTGCCGGCGGAGTCGCTGGTCGCCGTACAGATGAGCATGCCCGCCATGGTGTCGTCCGTGTACAGCCGCTCCCTCAGGGACGCGGCCGGATATCCGCCGTCCAGGCTCCATTCGTTGATCAGCGCGTGGGACAGGGTGTGCAGAAGCACCATGCGGGGACTCGCGGGCGAGTCGGGGATCAGCTGTGCGTCCTGCGCGCGCTCCCGCAACATGCGCAGGTGGTTGTTCCTGATCCGTTCGACCCGCGCGGCGACCGCCGCACTCCGCGCCCAGGAGTCGAGCCGCTCTTCGTCGAGTCGCAGGAAGACGCCCTCGCCCTGGACCTCCATGGCGGGCAGCCAGTCCACAGGGGTCAGCGACAGAGGCGCTTCGTGCACGTCGACATGCGTGTCGGGGGTGTCCACCCGGGAGAACGACTTGAGGGCCCGAACCTCGCGCAGTCGCTTGACCAGCATCGGGCCCGTCACACCGTACGGGGCGAGGAGGGACGTGGAGGAGCGCGGAGGCTCACAGATGAACTGTTCCTCGTGGTCCGAACCGCTCTCGGGCTTCCCCTCGCTCAGCCGCTCGTACTCCTGCTTCCGAAGCGCCACATAGGCGTGGTCCGCGCCCTGCTCCTGCTCGGGTGCCACGTCCTCGTGATTCTCGGCTTCGAGGAGGGCGAGGACCTTGTCGACCGAGAACTCGTACGTCTCCTTCATGGTCAATGCCTTGAGATAGATCTTGATCGCGGCGGGGTCCGACCCCAGTTCGCGGAGGTCCTGCCAGTACGGTTCGAGACGGGCGGCCAGGCCGTCGCTCCACGGCGGAATCGACAACGCGGTCTTCACGATGGGCTGCCAGGCCACGGACGAACCACGCTGGAGCCCGCGAGGAGTCTCCGAACAGTGCTCCGTCGGGGCGTCCTTCAGCCACGGCCGTCGGCCGCTGCAGAACACCTTCAGCCCGGACAGCGCCTGGCGGCGCAACGCCCCCTCCATCGAGACCTCGGGAATTCCGCAGGTGCAGGAGATCAGGACGGAGCGGAGGGACGCGGTCTTCCCGCTGGTGCGCAACCGCATCTCGCCGCCGCAGAACCCCGAGTCGCCCTCCTGCCGATTGCTGCGATGGGCCCACTTCCAGTACGGGAAGTCGTCGATGTGGCCCTGGGCGCATGCCATGACGAAGCGCGAAGGGACCAGTTCCTCGTCACAGTTCCCGCACTCGTTCTTTCCCGGAGGGGAGTTGAATCCGCGGACATGCTGCAGCGCGTTGCAGTTGGGGCAGGAGTGCCACAGCGGAAACCTTCGGACCCGGACGCCGTCCTTGCTGGTGTCGTCGGACGCGGGCGGGAGCCGGAAGGATTTCACCCCGAGCACACGGGCGAGCCGATGCTCGTGGATGGTCGGTGCCTCGCTGACGTTCCACGAGTCGATTCCGCTCACCATGAACGACTCGTTGTCCACCGCGACCAACGAGCCGACACCGTACGTCGTGATCATCTGGGCGCGGCGCACGGAGCCCCGCCGGGGGTAGCTGCGCTCGGGTGCTCCGCCGCGACGGCGTCGGGCAGGGGGAGGGGTCATCGGGTTGCCTCCATGAAAAGGGCGGACTCGGCGTCGACGTCCCGCAGGCTCCACAGGGTGGGCCAGGCTTCCTCGTTCTTCTCGTCGTCGAACGAGCGGAGCAGGGACGGCGTCCTCCTGCCGCGTTTCGGTTCGTAGGTGAGTCCGCCATGGGCCGCCGCCTCGTCCGCCCACCAGTCGACGAACTCGTCGAAGGCATCGGCCGTGGCCCGGTACTCGTCCTTGTCGACCTCGTCCACCCTGGCCAGCAGTGCTGTCCTGACGATGTGCTCCAGGTCGTCCCGGAACTCGTCGATCCGTCCGGCGCCGTCATTCGGGCGTGCCGCCGGGATCAGGATCCGGGCCAGCGCGACCACCACAGCGTGCAACCCGCGCTCACGGGAGCGGGAGGAGAACGGCGTCACACTCGTCGATTCCACCTCGCGGTACAGGGCGGAGTGGAAGTGCTGGAAGCTCTCGTAGTGCGAACGGTCCCGGGAACGGGCGGAGTTGAGCATGACCGCCACCAGGCCGGGGTGGCGCCGACCCACTCGGCTGGTCGCCTGGATGTACTCCGCCGTGGTCTGGGGCTGACCCATGACGGTCATCAGCCCGAGCCGGTCGACGTCCACACCCACGGAGATCATGTTGGTCGCCAGCAGGACGTCCACGACATCGGGGTGCGGCAGCCGCTGCTCGATCTGCTTGAGGCGCGTGGGCACCTCGCTGGAGTTGGCCCGGCTCGTCAGCTCGGTCTGTTCCAGGATCTTCCGCTGTTCGCCGCCGTCCCGCTCCGCGAGGTACGCCAGATAGGCGTCGACGTCGTCGTGGACCTGCAACTCCGCCGCGGCGAGCAGTCGGAGGCTGTTGAAGTACCCGACAAGGGTCCAGTAGGCGTCGCGCACCTCTTCGGTGGTGTCGGCGCGCGCCGCCTGATGGAGAAGTGTCGCGTAGGTACGGATGAGCAACGACGACTGACTGGTGCTGGGCGTGAGCAGACCGACGTACTGCCGACTCGCCTTCCGCTCCCGAGGTGTCTCCACGGCGAACCAGGAGTCCCGGGCATCCAGGCCGGCCGGCGGGAACTGCGAGACGTCGCGGTCGAAGAGTGCCTTCCCCTGCCGCGAGGCCCGGCGGATCGTCGCGGTCGACGCGATCACCTTGGGGCTGTCCGCGAGCAGGTCCACGGCGGTCTCGTACAGCCCGGTGAGGGTGCCGAGGGGGCCAGAGATGAGGTGCAACTCGTCCTGGACGATCAGCTCGGGCGGCGGTGTTCCGTCGTTGCGGTCACGGTTGAAGAGGGCAGCCGTCTGCTCGCGCCACGGCATCGCGGCGAACTTGTCGACGGTGGCGATCACCAGTGTCGGACGGGCGTCGTAGACGGCCTCGTCGACCAGGTGGACGGGCAGGCCCGCGTGGAAGTCGCACCAGGTGTCGGGGCAGCGGACGTGCATCCGCCGGGCCTCCTCGTCGACCTCGTACTGGAAGGCGTCGAGACGGGTGCCGCACCAGGGGCAGGCGTGGAGCTGGACCGGGTTCTTCTCCTGGAGCTGCTTGCCCTTGCGGAGCTCGTTCAGGCTCTCCTCGGCCACCGACAGCTTGTTGGGCGTGGCGGACTGGCCGACCCACATGCCGATGGAGATGGGCTCGCTCCCCAGGGTCCGCTCGTCGCCCAGGCGAACGCGTTCCATCGCGCAGATCAGTGCGGCGGCCCGCTCGAACTGCTGAAGGGTCAGCAGACGCAGGGTGTAGCGCATGAGCACCGTGACGCCCGCGCCGCGTTCACCGAGCCGAATGCGGCGCAGGAACGTGGTGAAGGCGATCAACCCCAGGTACGCCTCGGTCTTGCCGCCACCGGTGGGGAACCAGAGCAGGTCGGCGATCTCCCGGTCCTCGTGGTCGGGGTCGACGATCCCTTCCAGGCACAGCAGCATGAAGGAGACCTGGAAGGGGCGCCAGCGGCCCAGGGTCTCGTCGGGGGTGCCGTCCCGTCCGTTCCGCACCCACTCGCTGCGGGAGCGCTGCTGGGCCATCGCGCGGTTGGCGAGTCTGAACGCCCTCATCGCGTCCGGCTGGGTGCCGAGGACCCTGATGCCGTGGCGCATCCGACCGAGAGCCGTGCGGCACTGCTCGATCTGCTCACGCGCCGGCGGCTCGTGAGCCGTGCCGGCGAAGGCGTCAGCCTCCGCCTCCTTGCGGTCGATCCACTCGGCGTAGCCGGACATCAGGCCGTTCAGCGCGGCGAGCACCTCGGTCTCCGGCAGCGTCGCCAGACCGTGCATCGTGAGCGCGGAGTCGTCGATGTCCGGGTTGGAGTCGGTCAGCAGCACTTCGCGGGCCGGGACGAATTCGGTCCATACGCAGGACGTCTCGGCCCGTTCCGTGTTGGGCGCCCCCACGGGGGGCGGCGTCCAGTCCCAGTCGGCCGCGCACCCGTGCCCCATGGCGAAAGTGGGCGCGTGCCGGTGGAGGAGCCTGCTCGCCGCCACTTCCGGGTCGTTCGCCCGTCGGTCCGCGGGACGTTCCACGAACGCGGCCGCACCCGAAGGAGTGGTCACGGTGAGACGCGGCTGGTAGAGACAGAAGGCGTCCTGGAGTTCCCGCTCGCCGACCTTCTTGGAATTGATGAGTGTGACGGTGACCGTGACGGTCCCGGTCGACGCGGACGCGGGGCGCACGAGGACCTCGATGTTCACGTCCCCGCCCCCGTCCGTGTCGAGTGGATCGGGCCGGTGCGTGCGCGGATCTGTGACATCGATCGTGACCGGGCGGAGATCCAGCACGCGACGCCGCCAGTGCTCGTTCTGCTCGGAAGTGCTGCGCGCCTCGGCCCGCTTGGCGGTGATCGTACGGCCCTGCGGATCGACCGGGTCGTAGACCGCGGCCTCCGTGCGCACGACGATGCTCGACGAGACGGCGGGATCGACGGCGAAGGTCAGTCCCATGGACGAGGGGCGCCGGTCACCGGCGAGCGGGGCACCGGTGTCGGGGACGGCCTCCTCCACGTCCCTGCCACCTCGGACGAGGGGGCTGACGTCGGAGCCGTCGTTCTCGGAGGCGTCGTCGCGGAGCGCGTGCGAGGCGTCTTCGTCCGCGGGGCGCGGGAACAGCACCCCGATCGGGTAGGTCGTGATCGGTGGATCCTGCGTCAGGATCTCGTCGGGGGCCCCAGGACCCAGCAGATCCTTCCGGAGCTGTGCGACGAGCCCCTCGCGCACCGCGTAGTGAGCGGCATGCACGTTGTCGTCCTTCATCGGTCGTGGTCCTCCTGGGAGTTCTTCCTGACTCGCCTGTGGCGCCCGAGTCCCGACAGGCGCGGCACCGTCCAGATTCCGTGATCACCGAGTCCGGCGCGCGCGCCCGACGCCGTGCTGCCGGCCACGCTCTCCAGGCAGTCCACCCTGAAACCGGTGATCGAAACGGGCCAGTTGATGTCCCATGTCTTGTTGATCTTCAAGGACGCGTACAGGTCCTTGCGGAACTGCTCCGACACCACCGCGATCGGCCGATCCTCGTGGAGGACCGTGTACGGGGGGCTCTGGTCGGCGGCGACGGGCAGCTCGTGCTGGGCCCGGAGAACCAGCTCGTCGCCGGGGGAGACCGACGAGGCCAGATAGTCCTGGACCGCTCCGGCATCGTCCGAGAACCCGTCCGTGCCCGGCGGGTGCTCGCGGCACACATCGCGCCCCGTGGCGGCGATGCCGTCGCGGATGTAGGACTTCCAGCCCCCCAGGTACCAGCGGTCGGTCGAACGGTCCTTGCGGATGAGCGCCGTGTCCGGTGCGGAGATCCGGAACAGGTCGTCCCGGGAGCGGGTCATCGCGACATAGAGTGCCCTGGCCTCGGCCGCCGGATCCACGTGGCTGTGCTGCTTGCGCAGCTCGGCCATCGACGCGGGCTCGACCACGATCACGCGGTCGAATTCGAGTCCCTTGGCCCGGTGCACCGTCGAGACCACCAGATCGGCGGGTTCGACGGCGGCGAGATCGTCCGGGAAACGTCCCTCGGCCACCAGTCGGCGCACGGCCGAGACATCGAGGAACCCACGTGGCCCGCGTGCGGCACCGCGCAGAGATCGCCAGATCCGTGCGCGATCGCCGACCGGCGGTGTCGGGCATTCGGAGAGAAGCGCCTGGAAACGCTCCTCGGTCAGGGTGGTGGAACCCGTCCCGCGCAGCACGGAGGCGACCCACGCGGGAACGGGGCGGTCCTGGAGGGCCCGCTGCATCCGGTGTTCCGCCCCCAGGGAGAACAGCGCGTCCGAAAGCACCAACGCCTGCCGATTGTCCCTGCACAGGATCGCGCACGTACCGGGATACTCCCGCAGCGAGCTGATCGTGAAGGGGTCCTCCGGAGCGCCGAAATCCGGGCACGAGCGCAGGAGGTCGACCAACTTGCGGTGGAATTCCTCTCCGGCCGCGTCCGACTCCGCGGACTCGGACGGCAGCCGCTGCAGCGTCCCGCCGAGAGGCAGGGCTGTACGCGCTTCGTCGGTCCGGGCCCGGAAGTTGGTGGAGAGATGCAACTCGACCAGGTCGTCCACGAAGGACGCGCGCAACCAGTCGAAGAAGTAGTTCGTCTCCGCGGCACGGGCGTCCTCGTCCGACACCTGGAACCCGAAGATCGCCTGCGCCCCGTCGCCCACCACCGTGAAGCCACAGCTGTCCTGGAACCGATCGATCAGCGTCTCCACCATGTCCCTGCGGTCGCCCACCAGGTCCTGGACCTCGTCGATCACCACATGCGCGGGAGCGCCCTGCTCACCGGCCTCGACCGCCCCACGAAGGATGGCTTCCGTGGTCTCCCTGATCCGCTCGTCGAACCGGAGTCCGCTCCAGTCCCGGTCCGGCTGCTCGCTCCGCAGCACGGAGTACGCCCAGGAGTCGAAGGTCTGGACCCTGACCCGACGGGCCCGCCGCGCGTGCAGCGCGATCCGCTCGCGCAACTCACGGACCGCGGCCCGGGAGAAACTGAGGACCAGTATCTCGCCGGCTTCGAGGGCCGCCTGCTCGTCGCCCATGAGGGCATCGAGGCGACGGACGAGCGTGTGCGTCTTGCCCGCACCCGCGCCCGCGGTGACCAGCAGCCGGGTGTCCCAGGGCTGGTCGACCACCGCCTGCTGCTCTGCCGTGAGGGGCGGGCTGTCGAGGTAGGCGTCGCTCACTTCGCCCTCCACAGGTGCTCGAACTGCGTGAAGGCGAGCGCCTTGTCGTAGTTGGTGATGTTGTCCCGGACATTGAGGATCAGGCAGGTCTCCTTGCCTCCGTTGCCGGGGCCGCGCAGTCCGCGACCGATCATCTGCTGGTAGACGTTCGGACTGTAGGTGGGACGCGTGATGACGACCGCCCGGGTGGCCGGGGCGTCGAACCCCTGGGTCAGGACGCCGTAGTTCGTGAGCACCCGGACCCGGCCCCGGCGGAAGTCGTCGATGCTCTTCCTGCGCTCCGCGGTGGACGTGGCCGAATCCACCGAAGCGGCCGTGATGTTCAGGTCCTTGAGCTTGGCGGCCAGGAACTTGGCGTGGGCGACGGACGTGGCGAAGACCAGCACGGGCCAGTCGGCCGGCATGTTGCCGATCTCCTCCAGGATGCGGTTGTTCCGGTCCTGGTCGTCGGCCAGCCGCTGCTCGGCGGCCTTCGACAGCAGGCTCATCTGATCGGCCCGCTCCTTCTCCGCGCTGGTCAACTCGATGGTTCCGCCCAGCAGTTCCCTGTGGGTCACCCGAGCCAGCATGCCGAGATCCTGGAGTTCGGCGTACGCGTCCCCCGACGGGAAGACCCCGTCGTCGAGCCGCTGGGCACCGAAGCGCTGGACCAGGCGCCTGGTCTCCTCGTCGTTGGTGTTGCGGAAGGGGGTGGCGGTGAGTCCGAGGAGGTGGCGCTGGGTCTCGCGGGCGGTCAGACCCAGGTGGGCCAGGAGCTCCGTGTACTGGGGAGAGATGGCGACGTGCGCCTCGTCCACGATGACGAGGCAGGCCGACCTGAGCCAGGCGTACCCTTCCGTCCCCAGACAGACGCGCAGTTTCGCGTCGGTCGCGACCACGAGGTGGGGGCGGTCGCGCACCGGCCCGGCCTCGTTGGTCGTCCAGAGTCTGCTGATCGTCAGGGGAGACTCGGCGCCCACCTTCGACCAGACGAAGCTCCAGCTCTGGACCGCCTGCTCGCACAGTTCCTCGGTCTGGGCGATCCAGAGGATGGGACCGGCCAACTCGCCGACCTGCTTGATCCAGCGAATGACGGCTTCCGCGGCGACCCGGGTCTTGCCCGCGCCGGTGGGCAACGAGAGCATCCCGCGCTGCGGTGTGAATCGGTCGAGCATCGCGAAGACCTTCGTCGCGAGGCGTTCCTGGTAGTCGTGCAGGCGGGGGAACTCCGTCGGGCCGGCGACCTCGACCCTCGGCGGGAGCGAGGGAGCCCTGGCACCCGCGAAGGAGTCGGGGAAGCCGAACTCGGAGACGAACTTCACCGCGGGCGAGGAGCCGGTGAAACTCGACGGCGCCTGGCCGGGGAACGCCGCCAGGAGATCCTTGGCATGCGTCTGCAGGACGCCGTCGCCGTGCGCGTTGTACGCCATGCGGGCGATGCGGCGGGCGGACGGTTCGACGCCGCCGAGCTCGGCACGTTCGCTCTCCAACAGCCCTGGGGGCAGTCCCTCACGAAGCGCGGTCGCACCGATGAGGAGCTCAAGCTTCTCCTCGACGCTCTGCGCATCCCGGACCCGGCGCAGGGAGGCCTGCAACTGCTGGTCCGCCTCCTCGCGTTCCTGGGCATCGAGGACGGCCTTGCACCCGGACTCCCCCAGCCCCCAACGCAGCTCCTTGTCGACGGCCATCAGCGCGGCGAGCCGGCTCTCGGGTTCGAGGACGAGGACGGTGGTGCCCTGGAGCGCGCTGGTGAGCGGAGTGGCCCGGGTTCCCTGCGGTGTGCGGGTCAGCTCCTCCAGTTCCGAGCAGCGCAGCAGTCTGTAGTTGTTGATCGAATTGCCCTTGCGCCGGCGCAGCGTCGGGAACTCGTCGTGCAGGGACGTGGGTTCACCGATCCCCACGTGCCGGTTCTCCTTGCTGATGACATCGGTGTAGCGGAGCATCCCCCACGTCTTGACCAGCAGCGCGGCATCCTCCGCGTTGCCCGCGAACAGTGCCGGAAGCTGTTCGGCGCGAAGCGCCCGGTACTCCGCGTCGGTGGCGGCCACCGCGATCTCGTGGTCCTCACGGCCGGACCATTCGGACCCCACCCTGCAACGGGTGAGCTCACCCTCCGGGAAGTCCACCTCCAGGCGGGTCAGCATCACGTAGGTGCGTCCGACGAAGGTGTCGTCGTCGCTGCTCCCGAGCTGTTCGAGAAGCCGGTCCCACTGGTTCCTGGGGACGTCGTCCACCAGGACCGGCAGATGCAGCTTGCGCGCCTTCTCCGCACTGATGTCGGCCACGGGAAGGACATCGGCGTAGGCGTGGAGCTGTGGACCCACCGCGCTGGAGAGCGGGACGACGCCCTGCGAGGTGGGAACCCTGCCATGGCGCACGAGCATCCAGCGCAGGGGCGAGTAGATCGCCTTGCGCGTGGAGACCTGGGCGCCGAACTGCATGGTCCAGGCGTCGATGACGCTCGCGTCCGGCAACGCCTTGACGAAGGCGGCCCTTCCCTCGTCGGACAGCAGCTCCAGGAGGTGGAGCGGCCCGCCGACGGGGGAGCCGTCCAGCTTGAGCCGCTGGATGGAGGGGCGGCCCGCGCTGCTGCTCAGCGTCTTGCAGTAGCTGTCGAAAATGGCCGTGCGGTATTCGTCGAACCATTGCTCCGTCGAGGGGCGGTGCCCGGAGGTCGGTACCGGGCGCAGGCCGAAGTCGTGGAAGACCATCTTGTCGTCGGAGTGGAACTCCAGGTCCACGGCGACCGAACCGTCGCGGGAGCCGTCGCCGGGAACGACCGGTCCCGGCAACAGGCAGTCCTCCATGCGGTGGAAGCGACCGTCCACGGTGCGCACGAACAGCGTCGTCAGGGGATCGGGGACACGGGCACGGATCTCTCCGCTGACGTGGCTGCCACCCGCGCTGTGGAACAGTTCCCAGAAGCGGGTCCAGTCCTGCGGGCCGTAGCCGCCGAAACCCTGCTCCAGCACGCCGATGAAGCGGCCTCGGGAGTCCGCCTCCTGGATGCCGATCTCGGTGAGATCGCCGATCAGGGACTGGTCCTCGGACAGTCTCCGGTCGACGTAGGTCGTCCCGTCCCGCAGGCCGTCCTGAACCGTGCGACGGAAGACCTTGCCGACGACCGCGGGCACGAACCCGCTCTCCTCGGTCAGCACGATGCGTGCCGAGCGGGCCTCGGCGGCGAAGGGGGATGCTTCCCGGACCATCGCGGCGAGGATCCGGATCGCGACGGCGGATGCCTCGGCCGTGCCGGACGACACGAGTGCCTCCAGCCATTCCCGTACCGTCGCACGCCCCTGCTTGGTCTCTTCGAGGATGTGCCCGACCTTGCCCGCGCGGAACTCGGCGGCCTCCACCGAGGGATGAAGCCAGTTGGAGGGCCGCCCCGGACAGGCGTTCCACATGCGGAGCCATTCGAGTTTGAGCGGCAGCTTGTTGCGCAGGGGAGCGGGGTGGATCCTCAGATCCCGGGGGATCCGCAGGACGCCGTCCTGATCCGGGAGCGACGGAAGCTGTGCCGCCAACTTCCAGATCTGTTCGGTCAGATACCTGTCGGCCCAGTTCAGGGTCTCCGATTCCCTGGTCCGGCCGGGAAGCAGGGGAAGGTACGCGCCGGGGTCCTGGGTCGGGGCCAGCTGCGGCAACGACTCGACCACCAGCCGTGCCGCAACCTGGATGATCTCCTGGTTGAAAGGACTGGAGTCCAGGAGGTTCTGTCGATCCTCGTTCGTCTTCCACGCGCCGTTGAGGGCACCGCTCAACGTCATGGGGTACTTCGTCGGGAAGAACGACCAGAACTCGCCGCGGCCCTTGGGGGCGATGAGCACGGTGTCGCCCGTGTAGTCCGGAACGGCCCAGGAGATGTCGATCGTCCCGCGGTCGTGCATCTCGCCGGCGCTCGCGCGGGCCTTCTCGGTGGGGCTGTGGGCGTGTGTGAAGACCTTCCAGGTCGAGCGCGATTCCGGCTTGCCCGTTCGCGTCTCGTTGATGGTGTGGCGGGAGCCCTCGTGGTCGACCGTGATCTCACGGCGGACCGGCGGCATGGCGCGGGTGTCCTCCAGGATCACCGTCCCGACGTGGTGGGAGAAGAGCTGGAACCGTGCGGGGAACTCCTGGCCGGCCTCGCCCCTGTCCGCGGAGGTGTGCATGTCGTGACCGAGCCGCTCCGCAGCCCCCGGCAGCAGGGGCAGCCGGACGACGGTGGTCGCCCAGTCGAGCAACGCGTCGAGGACGGAATCCTCCATGCGCTCCTTCGCGGCGTCCAGCGGACGGGCCATGCGCAGCACGGGTGCCTCGAACACCTCGTCCGGCGCGGTCCCGCGCGCCTTCCGGATCTCCTCGTACGACCACGCCCGGTCGAATCCGAACGAGCCGGACGTGCTGAAGAACTGAGGGGTGTCCGTCACGGCCAGGATCGATTTCACGCCGACCCCGAAGCGCCCGATCTGCCCCCCACGTTTTTTCGACACACTCATCCGGAGAATGGTCTCCGCGCCCTCGGGCGTGACGGCCGTTCCCTCGTTGGCACAGTAGAGATGGGTTCTCGTGAGGACGACATGAACCCTCCCGCCGGGGGATTCGGCGATCTCGTCGGCGGCATTCTGCACCAACTCGAACAACTGGCGGTCCCCGTACCCGCCTTGGGTGATCCGCCGCTCACCGTTGGCATGCTCCAGGATCAGCCCCGGGTCCACGCGGTATGTCTCCAGCACGCGCGTCGACTGTTCGACGATCTTGCGGATGACGGGCGAGGTGCCCGAACTGCCCGTCGCATCGGGGTGGTTCAAAGTGATCCCATTCCATTGCCGTGAACTGAGCGCGGAGAGCCGGGGCCGGCCGCTGCGGGGTGCGGCCGGCCGACAAGTGAACGATAGACGTGGAACCTGACGACGTGTCGGGTCAGTCCAGTTCGAGGATGACGACGAGAACGACCCGAGGACGCGTACGCGGGTACCGGCGACGTCCCTGGCCCCTGTTCGGCGGGCGGGTCACGACGGCCCGGGTGCGACGACGCGTGCGGGGGCTGCGGCGGCGCGCTTCACCGGCCCGCGCGGAGGCGGTGGGCTCGTCCTGTGGCGGGGTGGACTTCGCGGCCCCGCGCTCGGCGTCCCGCCTGCGTCGGAGGGCATCGATGCGGGGGAGAGTCGTGCCGATGGCATCCAGGAACTCGGACCGCAGCCAGGGGTCCTCGATGGAGTCGTATTGGTCGACGATGTCGAAATCGTCCCCGGACTCGGGGGATTCGGGCATGGCAGTACCCCTGCTTCTCGCAAGCATTTGCGCGTTGTCGGCTCGGGCGGTTTCGGAAGATGGCGCACGTGCAGAATGGCTGAATACACACGGGTGGAGGGTGTGAATTCCGCGAAATGAATGAAGTTTCCGGGGGTGGTGGTGGCGAATTCTGGATGTGGGTAGATCGAATCCCATTCCCGCCGTTTCCGCAAGGGCTCGGTGGAATATTTTTCGATGCTGCGTGCCGGGTAAAATTCTGGTTCCGACGTCCGGGCATGTCGAATAGGCCACTCGAAATCGATGCCGATTCCGAGTGGCCAGGCTTTACCCGCCTTGACCGTACACGACCATTCGTGAGCGCCGCAAGAACGTTTCGCCGGAGGTCTACGGGCCTCGCGAGGTGGGCAATTCGGGCTATCGGGGGGAATCTGGGAAAGTGGCGCATTCTCGGATGTGATTCGAATTCCGGGTGCTATGCGGCATCTTTTTGATGACGTGGCAGGAACCGTTCCGAGGCTCCAGGCGTGATGTCAATCAGAATTGTCGTCCGGTCGGGCTCGTCAAATGGGCGTGTACCGTGGGCCCCATGAGCAGCGTGGCAGCCGAGGAGTGGTGACGTTGGACAGCGGCATGGATTTCGGTCCCTGGCTCGCACGGCAGCTGAAGCAGTCGCACATGAGTCAGGCCGAGCTGGCCCAGCGGGTCGGGCTGACGCGAGCTGCGGTCTCGGCCTGGATCACCGGGCGTGCGACCCCTCGCGAGGAGACCATCGCGAAGATCGCGGAGGCTCTCGAAACCGACCTGGGAACCATCCACACCCGTACCGCCGACACCTTGGCCGGCCTCCCGGTCTCCTGGTCCCACCGTCCCGGATACGCGGATGGGGGCCGCGACTTCGGCAACGCGGCGGCCTTCGCCTTCGAGGCCGACGTCGAGGTGCTGGCGCGCGAGGCGACGCAGAACAGCCTCGACGAGCGTCTCGACCTCAACCAACCGGTCCGTGTGCGCTACACGCTGCACGAACTGACGGGTGAGGCACTGGCCCGCTTCCGCGACGAGATCCGCTGGGACGATCTCCTCCCGCACTACGAGGCGGCGGCGGCCCAGGACCAGAAGGTCGGACGGGTGATCGCCGCCGGGTTGCGCGACATGTACGAGCGCGACCGACTGGTCCTCCTCCGTGTCGACGACTACAACGCCTCCGGGCTGACCGGTGACGACTACGAGGACGGTCGGTTCGCCGCGGTCGTCCGCCGTCAGCTCGACAGCCACAAGTCGGTGAGCGGAGCCGGTGGTTCGTACGGGCTCGGCAAGGCGACGCTCTGGGCGACGAGCCGGCTCGGCCTCGTACTCATGAACTCCACCCTGTCCGAACCGCACGAGGGACGCACCGAAAGGCGCCTCATCGGCCGACTGGATCTGCCCTGGCGGGAAGTGGACGGACAACCCTGGGCCGGCCCCGCCTGGTTCGGTCGGCCCGACCCGGACGCGAAGGACGCCAACGTCACCCGCTCGTGGTGGGCCGACGAGGAAAGTGTCGAGCGTCTCCACCTCGCGCGCGAGAGCGCCGAGCCGGGCACGTCGTTCCTGGTCGTCGGCGCCCACGACGTGGCGAGCCTCGTCGAGGGTACCGACCGCAACGACGACGTCGAGGACGACGACAGCGTCCATCGCATGCACCACCGCCTCCTGGAGGCCCTCGGACGCAACTTCTGGGCGGCCATGACCGGCGGGGGAACGCAGAGGCCTCTGCTGGAGGCCTCCGTGCGGACGCTCCGCAACGGAACGGAGATCTTTCCGGAGACAAGGGTCGACCCGCGGGTCACCCAACCCTCGCGCACACGTGCGCTGCAGGCATTCCTGGACGGTACGACGGTGGAGCGACTGACCGAATCCGGGCAGGTGGCCATGGCGACCGTGCCGCTCGTGGTGCCCGGACGCGCCGGACGCGGAAACGGCGGTGAGCACCAGGCGGTCCTGCTGGTCACGGAGGCCGAGGATCCCGACGGGAAGCCGAACAGGGTGACGACGATGCGGGGCAACCGCATGACGGTCAAGACCGGTTGGGTGCCCGGACTGCCTGTCGGCACCAACCCCTTCCAGGCCGTGCTGCTCGCGGGCAAGGCGGCCGGCGACGAAGCTCCCTTCGCCGGCGAGGCCGAGGCATTCCTCCGGGCCTCCGAGCCGCCCGAGCACGACAAGTGGGGGCAGACGGAAGAACTGCGGATGCTGTACTCGCCGTCCGCCTACCGACGGATCGCCGCACTCACCAACCAGACCAACAAAGCTGTGCGCGACCTGGTCGCTCTGCCCAAGAAGAAGCGCGACGGAGGCTCGGAGCGGCTGCGCAAGAGCCTGTCGGTGGGAGGGCGGAAATCGGCTCGACCCACGACAGTGGCGGGGCCGCCGACACTGGAGGAGCTCGACGCCCGGATCGACGACAGCGGCGCATGGTGCGTCACGGCCGAGGTGAGGATTCCCGCCGGTGGCGATTCCTGGCGCCCCGTGCCGGTGGCCAAGCTGGACGTGCGTTCCGGTCCCCGGCCGGTTCTGGCGTGGTCCGAGCTCGTCGCCGTGCACAACTGCGAAGTGGTCGACGGCGCGATCCACTTCGTGCCCGGCGCGCGCAGCGCGACCTTCCGTGGAATCACCGACGTGTCCACCCATCCGGTGCGGGCCGTGTACAGCGGCCTCGTCGTGGAACTCCGTACCGACAAGGGGGGCCAGGCGTGAGGGTCTATCCGTACAAGCGACTTCCCGGAGTCGTCTCGCTCCGGGTCAATGCCGTCGAGCTGAGGGGACCGGGCGAGATCCGGGAACCGCTCGACACCAGCACGTTCTCCGCCGTCGAGCAGGTGGTCGCTCCCGGAGCGGCGGGGCGGGACGACTGGGAGAGCGTCCGCCTGACGCTGTCTGCCACCGTCCCGGGCAGGGCCACCGATCCCGACGGCCCCTGGTCCGACATCGCGGTCGTCGCCGTCCTTGCCGAAGGAGCCACCAACACCAGGACCACCGTCTGCCTGGAGCCCGGGGCGGAAGGCGGCCGTGAGTGGACCGGTCGCCTCGACCTGTGGCGCGTGGACCATCTCGACCGGGCCACGATGTCGGTCCATGTGGTCGCCACGGTGGACGGAGTGCCGGGACGTGTGATCGCCGCCTCCGAGAAGGACTGGATCATCGACCTGAAGGCCGATGCACCCCTGCGCGAGCGGGAGCTCGACGTCGCCGAAGTCGGTTTCCGGGAGGGGCCGGAGTGGCTGCGCCCCTTCAGGGACGTGCCCTGGATCGTCGACACTTCGGGCGATCTGCCGGCCGTGCACGTGAACACCGATTTCGAGGGCATCACCGACCTCGTCGGTGGCAACGGCGCACCGGTCGACAACCTGGTCCGCGATCTGCTGATCGCCCAGATGTGCACGGACGTGTGGACCGCCGTGTTCCACACCGCCATCGGGGACCTGGAGATCGAGGACGACGGTACGCCCCTCTTCCCGCACGACTGGCGGGGCGAGGTCCTTCGCGAGATGCTCCCCGACGTCGTTCCCGGCCGCTCGCTGGAGGAGGCCCTGCGCGAGGTCCACCGGCGAAGGACCGGGACATCGGGGTGGACAGATCTACAGCCCCGGATCCACTACGCCGCGACTCGCAGGGCCGACGTACCCAAGGCCCTCACCGCCACGATCCGTGGCCTGGACCGACTCCACCGGGGGACCGACGCATGACCGACAGGCCGATCCACCTGCCCGAACGCCTGGCCCTGCTCGCGGACCTCAACGCCGCGCAGTACCTCACCGAAGGGCTGCTCACCGGTAAGGAGGACGTTCCGGCGATCGGGCTCGACAAGATCGTCGAGCCGCTGCCCGGGGAGGAGGCGCGGGGGGCGTTGATGCCGGTCCGTGATCTCGTCGACGACGCTCTGCACGAGTTCAGGGACGGCAGGCCGACCGCGGCCGATGCCTGGCTGGCGCCTCGACTCCACGCGACCTTGAGGCTCAGCCGCCGCGAGGCCGCCGACCGCAGGCTGTGGAACTACCTGGCCCTGGGCGTGGCGCCCGACTACGTCGTCTGGCGTCATATGTCGGAACCCAAGAAGGACGGCGAAGCCCCGAAGGTCGCTGCCTCGCGATTCCGCGGCGCGGCCTACACCCAGGCGTTCGCCCGGCTCTGGTGGGCGGCCGAGCTGTTCCGGAACGGGGCCGACTACGGGCCGGTGGTGACCGTCTGCACCCACCAGGACATGCTCAACACGGCGTTGCGGCTCGATGTGATCGACCATCGGCCCACGGCGCAGGCGCTGGTGCGCCTGATCGATCGCGGCACCGTGAGCACCGGCCGGGAGATCAACGCGCTCGCACGAGCCGTCAACGCCTCCGCGGCCACTCTCATGTACGACGTCCTGGCCCCGGACACCGATCGGGACGGCCGACCGTCGCAGGAATGGATCGCCGCCGCGGAATGGGCGCCGGCCGTACCGCGCAGGGCGCTTCCGGAGGGACCGGACGAGGAGCGGGTTCCGGAGAATTCCGTCGCCACGCTCGTCGACCATTTCGCGAACCTCTTCGCCGGCGCTCCCGTGCGCGGCAGGGAGGCGGCCGACGACGGCGACGGGGACTGATGGAGCTCGATCCGAAGGCCCCGTACCTCAGGGGCCTTCGGCGATGCCCTCCTGCGCGGAGGGCAGCACCGGCTTCCAGTCCTTGAGCCAGCCGAACCACTCCTCCCTCGGGGGCTCACGCAGAAGAGCGCTGCTCAGGATGTGCAGGGAGAGGCGTGGCGGAATGGCGTTGCCGATCTGCTGGGCCACGTCGGTGGACTGCCAGGGATACGCGGCGGGGAACGACTGGAGGAGTCCGGCCTCTTCGAACGTCAGCCGTTCCAGCTCCTCGCCGTCCTCCTTCGCGCCTGATTCGCCTTCCTTCAGGAGGAAGAGGCGGTTGCGCCGGACCTTGCCCGTGATCGTCGGTGCGGGGTCGTCGGAAGTGCGTCGTCCCCGCTTCTTGGGATCTCCGCCGGAGCCGTAGTTGGAGACCATGACGAAGTCGGCGGGGCGTGTCGCGCGCAGAGCGTCCCCCATGGAGACCCAGGGCTCGACCGTTTCGCCGTCGTGCGGGGCCGGGAACAGCGAGCCGTCCTGGTGGTCGCGCGTCGGCGCCTGCCGCACGGCACCCTTCTTGTACCGCTGGTGCGTCGCTTCCGGGAACCGGACCTTTCGGTGAACGTTCTCCGGGTCGTACTGCGCGATCAGCACAGCACGCCGGCGCGCCTGCGGTACGCCGAAGTCCTCGGAATGCAGAACGTGGGCGTCGGCGGCGTATCCCGTTCGTCGGAGCAGCTCGGCGTAGTGCTTCCAGACCGGCAGCACGGTGGGTACCTGTTCGAGTACGACCACGTCGTAGGGCCTTCTGCGCCTGAGCTTGGCCTCCATGATCCAGCGCAGTGGTTGGAGGACGAGCCCCGTGCGCTTGTCGGACATGCCGTCGGTCTCGCCCTTGACCGCCTTCCAAGCGGCCTCGAAGGAAGCGAAATCCTTGTGGCCGACCAAAGCCGTGGCCAGGCGCTTCACGTCGTCCAGGGCCTTGTGGCCCTCCCGGTTCCCGGCCACCGAGAAGGACTGGCAGGGGGGGCCGCCGGTGAGGACATTCGCGTCCTTCACCTGCGGATCGCACGCGCTCAGCTCGGCGACGTCCTTCTCCACAGTGGTGAGGAGGCCGGCCGCGTCGCGCGTCGCACGGGTCGCGTCGTCCCACTCGACTCCGATGCTCTCCACGCCCATGATCGTGGCCGCGATATCGAGGCCACCAGGGCCTGCGAACAAGTCCACGACGCGGAAACGCGCACGTGGAAGCAGCTGGCGAGGTGCATGGGTCATGGGGTTGAAGTGTAGCCGGCCATTCAAGATCGACTTCCCTCCGGGGCGACAACCCTCCGCGTGCGTTCAGGCACGCACTGCCTCCGCGATGGCGCTGCCCAGTGCTCTTCCGACCGGCGGCGGTGAAGCGTGGCCGATCTGGCGGTACCGGGCTGTCTTTCTGCCCGCGAATCGCCACGTGGCGGGAAAGCCCTGCAGCAGAGCGGCCTGCGCGTCGGTGAGCTTGATCATGTCCGGGCGGCCGTCGAACTCGGGGCCCGGAACCTCATCGGCCAAGGCGCCGCCGTTGACCCCCATGCGGGCCCAGGCCTTCTTCGTTCCCGTCGGGCCCAGGTCGGCACCCCCTCGGTTGTCGGAGCCGCCCACCAAGGTCGGTGCCACGCCGTTCGCCTGCGCCGCCCAGGTATCGGCATCGCGCCACCCGCGGGCCGCCATGGAATCGCGCAGCGCCCTGCCCACCGAAACGTACTTCGCGACCGTCCGGCGAGGTGGGCGGAACGCGTCGGAGTACCGCTCCTTGAGCGCCACGAGCACGCCCTGCTTACGATCCTGCGGCACGCCGAAGTCGGCAGCGTTCAGCACGAACCAGTGCAATCGGTAGCCGAGGTGTTCCAGCTCCTTGCGGATGAAGTCGCGCAGCGGCTCGAACTCCGGGGCATCCACCAGCCCAGGCACGTTCTCGATGAGCAGACCACGCGGCTGGACGGAGTGGGCAAGGAGGACCGCTGCCTCCAGGAGGCGTTGTTCCTCCTCGGTCTCGGGCCGGGCGGCGGTCGCGCTGGACCTCACCCTGGGCAGACCCGCCGACAGCAGGTCGACATCGTAGGTCTCCGGGTACTCGTCGGGGACGAAGTCCAAGAGATCCATCTCCAGGACGTTCCACCCGGGACGGTTCATGCGCAGCGTCTCGCACGCCACCGCCTTGGCGTCCAGCAGCAGAACCGGGCTGTAGCCCGCTTGCTCCAGGCCCAACGCCAGCCCGCCCGCTCCCGCGCACACGTCGACGAACCGCAGGTCGCTCACAGATCCCCACCCTTTTGTCGTGCCGGCCTCGCGGAACGCTCCCGGTCGACGACCTCCGCCACCTGCTCGGCCACCCCGCCCGGGGCCTCGTGCTCCCAGAACCGCAGCACCGTCCACCCCTCCCCGGCCAGATGCTCGCTCGTCTCCCGGTCCCGCGCCATGTTCCGTTCGAGCTTCGCACGCCACCACTCGGCGTTCGACTTCGGTTGCGTGGCGTGAACAGGGCACCCGTGCCAGAAGCACCCGTCTATCAGCACCGCCACCTTCGCCCGGGTGAAGGCGATGTCGATGGTCCGCCGGGACATCCCCGGCACCCGTTCGTTGACCCGGTAGCGGTAGCCGGAGGCATGCAGCAACTTCCGCACCGCGACCTCCGGTTTGGTGTCGCGGCTCGGCTGCCGGCTCATTCGGGCGGAGACCTCGGGGGATGAAGGCTTCGCAGTACTCATCACTGCCCAGTCTCCTACGCCCCGTCGGCCGTCCGGTCGATGATCGCGAAATCCCTCCGGCCCGAATCGATGGTGCGGAAGCGCACCAGGCTCCTCCCGCCGCCGGCCGACGACTTCGGGGCGACCAGGGAGAAGGCCATCACCAGGTGCCGGGGGTCGACCGAGCCGTCGGCGGCCGGCCGCGGCTCGCTCTCGACCACGGGATACAGGACCAGTACGCCGCGACGTTCACGGACGAGGGACTCGACGAGCGGGTCTCCCGAGTCCTCGATGGCGCCCGCCACCCGGAGGGCGACCCCGCGGTGCTTCGGCTCGCTGATCGCGCCGAAGAGGTCGCCGCGGCGGCGGGTGCGGTGCGCGAGGGACAGCGGACGGGAACCGAGGATCGTCGCTTCCGTACGGCGGGCCGAGGTCTGCTGCGGGGCGATCACCAACCAGTCGTCGATGCCCGCGCCGGACTCCCCGGCTGTGATCAGGGACTCCAGATGGGGCGAGAACTGCGTGGGCGCGGACCAGCGGAGGTCGCACAGGATCTTCAACAGCATGTCGTGATCGACGGTGCCGAGCAGGGCCTCGTAGCTGTCGCTGCGCCCCTGGTCGGGGGAGGAGCACGTCAACGTGACGGGGGCGGGCCCCAACGAGCCCAGGACGGGCAGCCACACCTCCGCGTTGTGCCGCAGGTCCGCCCCGTCCGTCGGGTACGCGGTCGGCTCGACCCACTGGCCCGGTGACCGGATCTCGACCAGTTCGGCGTTGAACATCTTGTTGCGGCCGCTCGGCCTGATCCACGGCAGGTGCTGGGAGACCAGGGGCGGGATCTGGGCGGGGGTCACCTGGGGTTTGCCGTCGACCAGCTCCGCGTAGCGGGAGAGCTGGGAGCGGAAGGTCTCCTCGTCGCGGCAGATCGCCTCGAAGGCCTCGTACAGATCGACCGTCTGCGTCTTGGTCAGGGGTTCCTCGCGGCCTATGTAGAGGCGGACCAGGTCGCGGTAGCCGGGGCGGAAGCCGAACCAGCGGCCCATCTGCATCAGGGTGTCGGCCTGGCGGGTGGTGCGGCGGTAGTACGTGACGGTGAGGCCCTCGACCGTGAAGCCGCGGGAGAGTTTCGTGCCGCCGACCAGGATCTTCCACACGTTCGGGGTCCGGTCGAAGTCCAGGTCGATCTGGGAGAAGTAGCGGTCCGTGTCGCCGTTGACGACCACGACCGGGTTGCCGCCCGCGTTGATGAGCTGGCGGGCGCGGGAGACGTACGGGCGCAGGTCCGCGTAGGCGGACGGGGTCGGGAGGCCGTCGTCCGCGTGGTGGGCGAAGTCGTCGACGAGCAGCTTCTCCAGCCGGGCATGGCCCTCGTGGGAGGTGTAACCCGCCTGGTGCCACTGGGTGTTGATGCGCAGCGCCAGGTCCGCGTGGTCGTCCATCTTCACCGACTCGTGCACCAGCATCGTGTGGTGGCGGAACGGGCCCTCGGCCACTCCGCGGTCGGCGCGGTAGAGCTTCAGGGCGCCGGTGAGGACGAACGCGTCCATCGCCTCCTGGAGACGGTCGCCCGTGTCGTCGTGGATGCCGCGTACGTGGGTCTCCTCGGCCGCCCCCTCGCCGTCCAGGTCGTGGAAGTCCTGCACGCCCATGTAACCGACGGGGCGCGGCAGGGAGATGAGGAAGTCGCGCGGGAAGATGTCCTCGCCGTCGCTCGGGTCGATGAAGACGTTCGCGAACGGGGTGGCGGTGTAGCCGACGTACTGTGCGCGCGGGAGCAGGCCCAGGAGCTCGGAGATCAGGCCGTTGATGGCCGTGCGCCGTGTCTGGCCCGATTCCCATTTCTTCGGGTCGGAGGTGTTCACGGAAGCCTGGTCGGACTCGTCGTCGATGATCAGGGTCGGGATCTCGCGGAGGATCGGGCCGATCTTCCTGAGGTCCTTCACCAGGTTCGTCAGGACGGACTTGTTCTTCTTGACGACCATGACGCGGGCGGCCGCGCGGTGCAGGTTGTCGGGGACGTACAGCGGCAGGTGCTTCTCGCGCTTCTCGATCTCCAGGGCTCCGATGCCCTGCCGGAGGCTGCGGTAGTCGTCGTCCCGGGTGGTGAGGCGCTCGATGTTGAACGGGCGGTGACCGTGGCTGACGAACTTCGCCGGCCAGTCCTCGTCGTCCTGGTAGTCGATGCCGACCAGTGCGTCCGGGTCCGAGGGGTCGGCTCCGCGCAGGATGTTCTCCTGGCCGATCAGCTCCATGTCCAGGCGGCGCTGGGTCTGGTCGCGGAGCAGGTTCAGGGTGCCGCCGAGGACGATGACCAGGCGGTAGCCCGCGTCGATGGCCTTCGCCGTGACACCGGTGAAGTTGGCGGTCTTGCCGGACTGGACGTAGCCCACGACCAGGCCGCGGGCGCCGTACGCCTCGGTGCGGGTGGGGTCGGAGAGGCGTTCCACCACGGCGTGGCTGGCCTCGTCCAGGCCGGCCACCGCGGCGTCCGACCAGCCCTTGCGGCGCAGGAGCTGTTCGTAGGAGTTCCAGTAGAAGGAGCGGGCGGCCGCGGAGTCGCGGGAGTACCAGGAGGTGAACTCCTTGCTGATGACGGTGGGGCCCGGCTCCTTGAAGACCGGGACCGCCCGGTCGAGCGCCCGGCGCAGATCGGCGCCGAAGCCGAGGCGGTCGTACGCGTCCGTGCGGCGGGCGTCCGTGCGGGCCGGGGCGGTGGACCAGTCGGCCTGCTCCGCCAGGTCCCAGGCGGTCAGGGTGCGGTGCCAGAGCGCGCTGAGCTCGTCGCCCGGACCGGCGGCGGCGATCCGGTCCCGGAAGTGGCTCAGCTCGGTGTCGGCGGGTTCGTCGGCCTCGGAGAGGACGAAGGCCAGCTTGGTGAAGTGCTTGGGACCGCGCCGCATCGCGGCCAGGACGTCGCCGTGCAGGTTGAACAGGTGGTCGGTCATGGCGGGAACGGGCTTCCTCGGGAGGGTGGGCGGAGGTGGAGGGCGAAGGGCGGTGGTCAGCGTGCGAGCTCGCAGCGTGCCGCCGTCACCAGGACGCTGTTCCACAGCGCGACGTTGTCGGTGTGGACGGCCCTGACCCGTTCCTTCTGGAAGATCTCGTTGACCATGAGGTAGAGCATGCTCTTCACCACCGGCGCGTCGTTCAGCCCGCCTCGGCGGCCGCCGTTGAAGACCTGCCGGTACTCCTTGTTCAGCTTCACCTCCCGTTCCTCACGGTCGAGTTCGAAGAACACGTCCGACGGCAGGGCGTCCCAGCGGAAGGTGATCGGGTCCTCGCCGTCGAGCTCCGGCAGCTCGTCGCGCAGCGTGCGCCTGAGCTTGGGGTCGATGCCCTTGCCGGCCGGGAGGACGGCCTTGCGCTGCGGCTCGGTGGCGCGCCGGGCGGCCTCCCGGTAGGTGGTCTCCGCCTCCTGGAGGTACGTAGCGAAGGTGTGCCCGGCCTCGTCCGTGGCCTGTTCCAGTCCGCGTGCGAAGGCCGGGGTGACGGTCACGCCGTCCTTCTTCACCGTGAGGCTGAAGACGTCGTTCGGCTCGTTCGGCAGGTCGACGGCGATCCGGGCGAGGGCGAGGTGGCCCTCCGCGCTGCGCGTGCTGTTCCAGCCGCCCGCCTGGACGAGGCGGTCGTTGCGGTAGATGTAGAAGCCCTGGCGCTCGGCGAGCGGACCGATGCCCCGGAAACTGACGAGCGGTGACTTCGGCGGCCAGATGTGGGCGGTCAGCGCCACTTGGCCGACGCCCTCGACCGGCGCGGTGTACGTACGGGGGTAGCCGGCCCGGCCGGGCACGCGGTAGCCGAAGGGGTCGATGGGCTCGACGCCCCGGTGGTCCAGCTCCTCCTTGGTCCGTACGTCCTCGACGACGATGTCGATGTTGAAGTCGTCGCGGGCGAGGAAACGGTGGAGATGGAGCCCGAGATGGGTCTCCAGCTTTTCGATCGCGTCGTTGAGGAAACGGTCGGCCTGACCGGTGGTGATGGTGTCGAAGGCGCGGACCCGGTCCCAGCGGACGATCGTGCCGTGCCACTGGATCAGACCGTCGTAACGGTCGACCAGGTCCTGGCAGTAGCCCGGGTCGACGATGTCGCACGTGAAGTCGGCCTGGGCGCGTGCGGTCAGCCAGCGGCGGCCGGTCGACGGGCTGCGCTTGGTCCGGCTGATGACGGTGAGGGAGTCGGCGTGGGAGAGCGAGGCGGCCTTGAGGCCCGCGCCGAAGTGGCCGAGGGCCGTGTCGGAGTACCCCTCGCGGCCGCCGACCGTCATGGCCGTGTCCAGGGACTCGTCGTTCATGCCGCATCCGTCGTCGATGACGAGGAGGCCGGCGAGCCCGTCCTCGTCACGGAGGAAGCTGACGACGACGTTGCGGGCGCCGGCGTCGATGGAGTTGTCGACGAGGTCCGCGATGGCCGCCTCGAAGCCGTAGCCCTGGTGCGTCAGCGATTCGACATAGCGGGCGGCGGGCGGAAGCCGCTTGCTGCCTGAGGTCGGGATCTCGAACTGCCAGTCGGCCGAAGGCTGGTAGGGCGGCATGAACACTTCCTCGCGCACGCAGGGCTGAGAACCTGCGTGGGGAGGTGCGGCCCTGAGATGGGTAGTTGGGATGTGATGATATTGCAAAGGTGGGACACAGGGGAATCCGATTGACAAAAGCGCTGCCGGTGGCCGGCGGGGTCGTCGCTCCGTGTCAGGCCCGGGGAGCCGTGCTGCGTACGTAACGGAGTCCCGGCTTCCCGCTCAACTGGACCTTCTCGCCCGTGGGGACGAAGCCCGTGCGGGTCAGGACCGTGCGGGAGGCCGTGTTGTCGAGGGTGGCCGATGCGTGGAGGGTGGTCAGACCGTACTCCGTGGCCGCCCGGGTGCAGAGGTGGAGGACGGTGGCCGTGGCCAGGCCTCGGCGGGTGGCCTTCTCGGCCATGCGGAAGCCCAGCTCGGCGGAGCCGTCCGTGACGTCGACCAGGTTGAAGCGGCCCAGCACCTCGCCTTCCGGGGCGACCAGCAGGTGGAAGTGGCAGATTCCGGCTGCCTGCTCGGTGAGCCGGGCGGTCAGGACGGCGGCGAAGTCGGTGAAGTAGGCGTCGCCCCGGTCCGGTACGGATGCGGCGAAGTACGTGCGGTTCTCCTGCTCGAAGGCGAGCAGGGCGGGTGCGTGGTCGGGGCGGAGGCGCTGGAGTTCGGGCATGGGGCAACCCTATGGATTCCGGGCCGTGGGGTGGATTTTTTTGTCGGCGGGGCTCCGGGAGGAGTGGTGGCCGCGTGGCCCTCGGGGGTGTGTGCTTCCGTTTTCCCGTTCGCGCAGTGACGGTGCCTCTTTGGGCAAGTCCGGTTGTTCGTAATGGAGTTGGGCTTCCGTAGGGCCTTCCGGTCTTCGTATGTTTCTCCTTGGTGTGTTGGCCGAAACGGTGGGGTACGCGGTAGCGACGGGCCGGGAGGGCGGATGAAGGCGGTTCCGGGGAAGGGCCCCGCCTCCGAGTCCGGCCGCAGGGGTACCCCTCATCGCGAGAACGTGACACTCAAGCCCGAAGTGTCACGTTCGCAAGCACCCCCACCCCACCGTCCACCGGCCGACCGTCCTGCTCCCGACCCCCGTAGCGTGCAGCGCCTGCAACGGGCGGCGGGCAATGCGGCTGTCTCCCGGCTGGTCGCGCAGCGGTACACGGCTCCGGTGAAGCCGGCACCGGCGCAGGCTCCCGGCTTCCGCAAGGTCAAGGCGGACGTGACGGCGAAGAAGGCCCGCCTGGCCCACCATGTGCCGGCTGCTACGGAGTCGAAGTCCGCGCAGGACGCGGCTGTCGCGCCGCCGGACGACAAGGAGGCCCAGGGCAAGGCGGCGAACGCCGAGAAGATGAACGCGGCGAAGCCCGGGGAGTTCGACAAGAAGGCGTTCGTCGACGCGGTGAACAAGGCGATCGACGCGCAGGCGCCGAAGAACCTCGACGACGCCGACAAGTTCTCCAAGTCCGGCAAGGCGGACAAGATCAAGGGCGAGGTCGACGGGAAGGTCAAGGACGGGAAGGAGTCCTCGGCCAAGGACATCGACACCGCGACGAAGGCCCCGCCGGACACGTCCGCGGCGAAGGACAAGCCCGTCACCCCGATGACCCCGGACCAGGCGCCGGGCAACCCCGGCGCTCCGTCCGCAGCCGATGCTGTGCCCGCCCAGCAGCCCGCGTCCGTGACGGACTTCTCCGAGGGGCCGGCCGCCAACGACCAGGCGATGGTGGACGCGGAGGTCACGGAGGATCAGCTCGCCAAGGGCAACGAGCCCGAGTTCGATCAGGCGCTCTCGGCCAAGAAGACCGCCGAGACCGACTCCGCGAAGGCTCCGGCCAAGGGCAAGGCGGCCGAGGCCCAGCAGCTGAGTACCGCGAAGGCCGGGGCGGCGGCCTCCGGGGCGCAGGCCATGAACGCGTTGACCGCGACCCGTGCCTCCGCGGGCAAGCAGGTCGACGGTGGCAAGGGCGAGACGAAGTCGAAGGACGAGAAGAAGCGCGCCGAGGTCACGGCGAAGCTCCAGAAGGTCTACGACGGGACGAAGAAGGACGTCGAGGAGACCCTGTCCGGCCTCGACAAGAAGGTCGACGACAAGTTCACCTCGGGCGAGAAGGCGGCCCGGGACGCGTTCACCGCCGACCACAAGCGCCGGATGAAGGCGTACAAGGACAAGCGGTATTCGGGGTGGACGGGCAAGGCCCGGTGGGTCAAGGACAAGTTCGCGGGCCTGCCCAAGGAGGCCAACAACCTCTATCAGGAGGCCCGCAAGCTCTACGTCACGCAGATGCAGACGGTCATCTCGTCGGTGGCCGACATCATCGGCGCGGAGCTCGGCAGGGCGAAGGCCCGTATCGCGAAGGGGCGGGCGGAGCTGAAGGCCGAGGTCGACAAGCTCCCCGCAGACCTGAAGCAGTTCGGTGAGGACGCGGCGAACGACTTCGCGGGGAAGTTCGACGATCTCGAAGCCACGGTCAACGAGAAGTCCGAGCAACTCGTCCAGGACCTCGCGCAGAAGTACACCGCCGCGCTGAACAAGGTCGACGAGGAGATCAAGAAGCTCCAGGAAGCCAACAAGGGGCTGATCGACAAGGCGAAGGACGCGATCGTCGGCGTCATCAAGACGATCAACGAGCTGAAGAACCTTCTGCTCGGCATCCTGGCCAAGGCCGCCTCCGCCATCATGAAGATCATCAAGGACCCCATCGGGTTCCTCGGCAACCTCGTCAAGGCGGTCGGTGCCGGGCTTCAGCTCTTCGTCACCAATATCGCCACCCATCTCAAGACCGGCGTCGTGTCCTGGCTGCTGGGCACCGCGGTCAAGGCAGGTCTCGAACTCCCGCAGAAGTTCGACCTCAAGGGCATCATCCAGCTCATCGCCTCTCTCCTCGGCCTGACCTGGGACAACATCCGCGCCCGCATCACCCGCAAGGGCATCCCCGACGAAGCGATGACCGTCGTCGAGTCCTCCGTCCCCGTCGCGAAGAAACTCGCGACGGAAGGCCCCGCGGGCGCCATCAACGAAATCACCGAGGAAGCCGGCGACCTCAAGGCCACCATCCTCGAAAAACTCACCAGCTACCTGATCCCCACCGTCATCATCGCCGGGATCACCTGGATCATCTCCCTCCTCAACCCCGCCTCCGCCTTCGTCCGCGCGGTCAAGGGAATCATCGACATCGTCACGTTCATCGTGAACCAGGGCGCCCAGATCGTGGAATTCGTCAACGCCGTCCTCGACGCCGTCATCGCCATCGCCAACGGCGGCTCCGCAGGCGTCCCCAAGATGGTCGAGGCCGCCCTCGCCACCAGCGTCCCGCTCCTGATCGGCTTCCTCGCCTCACTCCTCGGCATCGGCAGCCTCGCCAACAAGGTCAAATCCGTCTTCCACGCCGTCGCCCGACCCGTCAACCGCGCCATCGACAAAATCGTCAACTTCATCACCAAGAAGGGCAAGGCGCTGTGGCGTAAGCTCCAGAGCAAATTCCCCGGAAAGTCGAATAATAAGAACAAGGTGGGTGAGGGGGATTCCGGGAAGTCGGAAGACGGCAAGAAACGGCAGGCCATAGCGGCCGCTGACCGCCTCCTTTCGTCGAAGCCGCCCCTCGAATCCGTTCCGGCCCGCCTCGCACCCATATCGGGAAGCCACGGAGTTCCGCTCCGGCTGATCAAAGAATCCACGAATGCCGACGGCGTGCACGTCCACGTGCAGGCCATCAAGACCAATACGCACACGCTCCCGCCCGAGCCGGTCTATGACCCCGGTGTGTACTCGGATGTCGAGCTGTGGGAACACGCGCAGAAGGGGATTCGGCTCAAGGGGCAGAAGGGGGCGGAAGGCCGCGCGAATCGTGATGCGGCCAGAGCGGAGCTGGCTCGGCGCATAGGCGGCGCGGCGGACAAGGATCTCGTCGGCCATCTCGCCAAGAAGGACCCGCGGCGGACCAGGGGCGCCTCCGGAGAGGACGCCGCAGGTCACCAGAGCGGCCACATTGCGGGGCGGCATGTTCTGGGCCAGTCGCGGGACTTGAAAGCCGTGGCTCCTGCGGTACTCGGTTCCACCGTCAGCGAGGACTGGGTCGCATACCGCGCAGCCACCAACATTCCCAAGTGCGGCGGGATGGCGGGGGCGTTCGCCGGAACCGGTGATGCGAGCACCTGCATACAGAACGCAGTTTCGGACATCATGCAGGACTGGACGGCGTTCAGGGTCGAAATTCTCAAAAAGGGTAAAATTCAGACCACTGTCCCTGCCGTAGGTTCCGGAGTCTGTTTTCTGCGCATGGACAGTCACGCGGCTACCGCGAGTCAGCTTCCCACGTGGCTGGGAGGTTCAACCAATCGAAAACTCCATCCCCAGGACGCCAATGCGTCCATATCTCCGCCCCTCGCCGACAGAGGATCTCCGGGCGGCACCGAAGTCCGCATCCTGCTCGACAAGTCGGCACCTCAGGGGTGGTTCGTCCACAGCGCTTGGCCGACGATCTGAGCAGGGGACCGATGACCGAAAACAATGAACTGGGCTGGCGCATTCTCCACGAGATCGAGCAGGACCATGAGTGGCGTGAGCAGAATCCCGCGCTCTTCTTCGCGGAGCTCTGCGACGACCTCTGGCGCACGACACCCGACGACGAAGCGCTGGAGGTCTTCAAGATCCGGGTCAGAAACGCCGGTTGGTGGGCTTCCGATGTCGTCGACTGCGTGGAGAGAGTCGTGGCCGACCGACCCGATTGGGCCGCCCGCACACTGGAGCACTCCGCCGACCTCTGGTTCGGCAGCCCGGCGGAGGAGACACCGGAGCCCTACCTTGACTGGCTGGCCGAGCGGGCCGTTGAACTGCGCAGCGCGCTCGATGAGGTGCGCACGGGACCCGTGTGAGGCTCCGCGCCGGGGTCTTCCCGGGCCGCGGACGCGGTTCTGTCGCGGTACGGGGCCCGCGTCCTGACCGGAACGAGCCCCGCACCGCCGACGTTCAGTCCGCCCCGTGGCACTCCCGGTACGCCCGCCCCGAGCCGCACCAGCAGGCCGCGCTGCGGGCCGGGGGCCAGGGGATGGCGCGGCCGCGGGCGGCGAGGGTGGTGGCGTACTGGGGGAGGAGGCCCGGGGTGGACGGGGACGCGGCCTCCGAGGCGGCGAAGGCCTCGTACGACGGGACCGTGCCGGTCACGATGCCCAGGTTCGGGGTACCGGCCTGGTGGAGGTCGCGGAGGGCGGACTCCAGGCGGGCCAGGTGCTCGGGGTGGGAGGGGTACTCCTCGCGCAGGTCCGGGTAGGCGGCGAGGAGTTCGGTGAGTTCGGCGGCCGGCCAGTGCAGCACCGCGACCGGGAACGGGCGGGACAGCGCGGTGCGGTACGTGCCCAACTCGGCGCGGAGGCGGGTGATCTCGGCCTGGAGCTCGCCCGGGTCCGAGGAGCCCAGCGACCACAGGCGCTTCGGGTCGTGGAGCTCGTCCAGCGGGACGTCGACGGTGTGCAGGGTGTCGGCCAGCTCGTCCCAGGCGTCGTGGTCGACGCCCATCAGCCTGCGTACCCGGTGGCGGCCGAAAATCAGCGACTGGACGGCGTACGGGACTTCCTCGCCCGGCGTCAGGAGCAGCGTCAGCGCGGTCGAGAAGTAGTCGTGGGCCGCTTCGAGTTCGTCGTGGGCTTCGAGGGTCTCGGCCGCGATCTCCCAGGGGCCCGGGTCGAGCGGGCCCGCGGCGCGGATGCCTTCGATGATCGCGCGGGCCTCCGCCTCGTGGCCGTACTCCCACAGGTTGGCCGCATTGAGGGCCTTGACCAGGTGCGGGTGGTCGAGATCGAGGTCGGGGGAGCCGAGAAGTTCGTCGTAGAGGGTGGTGGCGCGGGCGCGGTCGCCGGCGAGTTCCAGATGGGCCGCGGCCTGGAGGAGCAGCGGCTCACGGTCCTCGGGGTACCGCGCCGCGGCGCGCAGCAGGCGCTCGGCTTCGGTGGTGTGGTCGGCAGGCGTGTCGGGGCGCATGAACCACACCGTACTGCTGTACGGCTCCGGGGCGGAGAGTTGTTCCAGGGCTGGTGAGTTACGGGCCGGGGGCCTATCGTGCGGCCGTGCGGCAGCGGATACCGGTGGTGGTGCAGCGCAACTCGCGAGGGCGCAGGGTCGCCGCGCGCGGGCTCTGGACGGGTGCCGAGCTGGTGGTGACCCTCGGCGTCGTCCTGTTGTTGCTCGTTGTTCATCAGCTGTGGTGGACCAACCGGCAGGCCCGCTCCGGGGCCGAACACCAGGTGCGGGCCCTTGAGCGGGAGTGGGGGGAGGAGCGCGGGGAAGCCGGGGCGGTGCCCGACGGGGATTCCGGGAGCGGGGGAGGGGCCGGGGAATCGGGCGGGCCCGGTGGGTCCGATGGGTCCGGTGGGGCGTCGGGCGGGGGGCGTGCCGCCCGTTCCGCGCCCCGGTGGGACCAGGCGTACGCCGTCATCCGCATCCCCCGGATCGGGCTCGTCGCGCCCGTCGCCCAGGGCATCAGCAAGAGCGGCGTCCTCGACAAGGGGTACGTCGGGCACTACCCGCGCACCGCGCAGCCCGGCCGGCCCGGGAACTTCGCGCTCGCCGGGCACCGCAACACGCACGGCGAACCCTTCAGGTACATCAACCGGCTGCGGCGCGGGGACCGGATCGCCGTCGAGACCCGGGACGCCGTGTACACGTACACCGTCGACCGGACGCTCGCGCGGACGAGCCCACGCGACGGCGGCGTCATCGCCACGATCCCGCGCAGCAACGTGAAGCCGTACACCGGGTACACCGAGGCCGGTTCCTATGTGACGCTCACTACCTGCACGCCCGAATTCACCTCCCGGTACCGGCTTGTCGTATGGGGAAAACTCGTGGATGTCCGGTCGCGGTAGCGGCGTCGCACTAAGGTTCCCTCACGTGCTCAGACGACGTCCGCAGTTGTTGTGGTTGCTGGTCCCCTACGTGCTCTACCTGGGGGTGCTGCCGCTCGTGAACCGGGTCCACCCGGTGATTCTCGGGCTGCCGTTCCTCTTCGTGTGGCTGCTCGGGGCGACCCTGCTGACCCCCGTCGCCGTATGGCTGACCCGGCGGGGGGACCGCCGGTGAACGCCACCGTCGCGACCTCCGTCTTCACGGTCTTCATGGTCGCCACCGTCGCCCTCGGACTGCTCGCCACGCGCGGGCGGCGGAAGGGGAACGGCGAGGGCGGCGGGCTCGCCGAGTGGTCCGTGGGCGGGCGCAGCCTCGGGACCGTCTTCATCTGGGTGCTGATGGCCGGCGAGGGCTACACCAGCTTCAGCTACCTGGGCGCCGCGGGCTGGGGCTACAACTACGGGGCCCCGGTGCTCTACGTGGTGGCGTACATGTCCTGCGGGTACGCCATCGGCTACGTCGTCGGGCCGATGCTCTGGGCGTACGCGCGCAAGCACGGGCTCGTCGGGATCACCGACATGGTGGCGCACCGCTTCGGCCGGCCCTGGCTCGGAGCGCTCGTCGCCGTTCTCGCGACCGTGTTCCTGCTGCCGTACATCCAGCTCCAGATCACCGGCATGGGCGTGGTCGTCTCGACCATCTCCTACGGTGCCATCAGCCTGAACCAGGCCTACTTCATCGCCTTCGCCGTCACCACCGGCTTCGTCGTGGTGAGCGGGCTGCGCGGCAGCGCCTGGGTGTCCGTGCTCAAGGACGTCCTCGTGATCGCCACGCTCGGCTTCCTCGCCATCTACGTACCGATCCACTACTTCGACGGGTACGGGCCCTTCCTCGACCGGCTCGTCACCGAGAAGAGCGAGTGGCTGACCTTCCCCGGGCACGGGGACAGCGGGCTCGGGCAGGCCTGGTTCATCACGACCTCGTTCCTCAACTCGCTCACCGTGGTGATCTTCCCGACGACCGTCGCGGGCTACCTCGGTGCGAAGAACGCCGACGTACTGCGCCGCAACGCGATGCTGCTGCCCGCCTACAACGTGCTGCTCTTCGTGCCGATGCTGCTCGGCATGGCGGCCCTCTTCGTCGTGCCGGGGCTCGTCGGCGCCGAGTCCAACCTGGCCCTCTTCAAACTGGTCGTGGACTCGCTGCCGGCCTGGGCGGTCGGTGTCATCGGGGTGGCGGCGGCGCTCTCCTCGATCGTGCCGATGGCCGTCTTCATGCTGGTCATCGGCACGATGTGGGGACGCAGCGTGCTCTCGCTCGTACCGCGCTGGGAGCGGCGGCAGAAGGGTGCCGCGCAGACCGTCGTGGTGGTCGCGGGCGTGATCGCGCTGGTGCTCACGTACACCGCGCCGAACACCCTGGTGCGGCTCTCGCTCATTTCGTACGAGGGAATGGCACAGCTGCTCCCCATGGTGCTGCTGGGGCTGGTGTGGCGGCGGCTGACCCTGCTCGGGGCGATGAGCGGGCTGGTCGTCGGTGTGGGTGTGGTGTGCGGGTTCGTGTTCACCGAGAACGATCCGGTGTGGGGGGTGAACGCGGGCATCGTCGCGCTCGGCGCCAACCTTGCCGTCGCGCTCGCGGTGACGTACGCGGGGCCGCGCGATCGCGACGAGCGGCCGGACGACGAGGTGCTCGCGCGGGACGAGATCGGGGCCCCGGAGGGGGAGGCGGAACTCGACGGGGTTCCTGCGGGAGCCGGCCGCTGATCGGCTGCTGATCGGTCGGCGATCGGTCGGCGATCGGTCGGTGACCGGCCGTTGGTGAGCCGCCGGCCGACCGTCGGAAGGCCGCCGGCCGACCTTCGGACGGTTCGGTGCGGCGGGCCCATCGTGTATAACGGCTGGAGAGCATCAGGCGCGCGTCTGTGCGAATGGCACGGGCGCGCGGGACCGGCCGACCGGCCGCGAGCGGGAGAGGGGAGGGGCCGATGAACGGCGACACCAGCCGTCTGCGCAGTGGCCTCGCCCGGCTGCTCCGTCCCGCCGGACTGCTGCTCTTCCTGATCACCGAAGTCCTCCTCGCCGAGGGCGGCAGCCTCTCCGCGGCGGTCGCGCTCGCCGCGACCGCCGCCGCCGGCTCCGCGCTCGCCGTCGCCTCGGTCATCAGCGCGCGCTGCGCCGTGCCAGTACCCCGCACCCGGGTCCGCACCGCCATCCGCGACCGGGAGAAACGCACCGCGTTCCTGCCGCAGCGGGATCCCGACGCCAAGGGGCGCAGGCGCCCCCGAGCCCCCGGCCGTGCCCTTCCGACGGCCGCGTAGGGGCTCGCAGCAGCAGCCACTTCCCCGGTAGGTGCGCCATGGGCGCCCCGCGCGGTTCGTCATGCCGAGTAGTCCGTTCTTGCTCCCGGCACGACGAGACCCCCGGAGGGCTCATCCATGTCCGTCTTCATGTCCGCATTCGCCGACCTGGTCGGCGCGCTCGCCGATGTGCTGCACCCGCTCTTCCAGACCGCTTCCACCGCCGCCGCCATCGTGCTGTTCACCGCACTCGTACGGCTCGCCGTGCACCCCCTGTCACGGGCCGCGGCGCGAGGACAGAAGGCCCGCACCAGGCTCCAGCCGCAGATCGCCGAGCTGCGCAAGAAGCACGGCAAGAACCCCGAGCGCATGCAGAAGGCGCTCATGGAACTGCACAAGAAGGAGAAGGTCTCGCCGCTCTCCGGCTGCCTGCCCAGCCTGTTGCAGATGCCCGCCTTCTTCCTGCTCTACCACCTCTTCTCCAGCCAGAAGATCGGCGGCGAGCCCAACGCGCTCCTCGGCCACCAGCTCTTCGACGCCCCGCTCGGCGAGCGCTGGCAGGACGCCCTCGCGCACGGCGGGCTGTTCGGTGCGCAGGGCCTGGTCTACCTCGGGCTGTTCGCGATCGTCGTTGTCGTGGCCACGTTCAACTACCGGCGGACGAAGCGGCAGATGGCCGCCAACCCGGTCACCCCGGCCACCGGCCCCGACGGGCAGCCGGTGCCCGGCATGGGCGCGATGACGAAGCTGATGCCGCTGATGTCGTTCGCCACGCTCTTCACCGTGGCCGTGGTGCCGCTGGCCGCCGCGCTGTACGTCGTCACCAGTACCACCTGGACCGCGGTCGAGCGGGCCGTCCTGTACCGCGACATGCCGGCCGCCGGGGCCGCCATGGCCACCGCGGCGTAATCGGAGCGGTCGATGCGCCGGTCCAGTGTGTGAACAGGGTCTTGCGGAGTGATCGGACGTCTTGGACGATCGGACAAGCCTGCGATGGCCGCCACCCATCCGACGGGCCCGATCTCGAACAAGGGGAGATAGACCGTTGAAGCTGCTTCGTGTGGGTACGGCAGGCGCTGAACGACCGGCGCTGCTGGACGGGAACGGAACCCTGCGCGACCTGTCGGGAATCGTCACCGACATCGACAGTGCCCTGCTCGCCGACGAGTCGGCGCTCGCCCGGGTACGGGCCGCCGCGGCATCGCCCGGCGAACTGCCCGAGCTCGACGCCGACGGGCTGCGGGTCGGGCCGCCGCTCGCCCGGATCGGCAAGATCGTGTGCATCGGGCTGAACTACCACGACCACGCCACCGAGACGGGCGCGGCAATACCCGCCGAGCCGATCCTGTTCTTCAAGGCGCCGGACACCGTCGTCGGGCCCGAGGACACGGTGCTGGTGCCGCGCGGCAGCGTCAAGACCGACTGGGAGGTCGAGCTCGCGGTCGTCATCGGGCGCACCGCCCGCTACCTGGAGTCCGCCGAGGAAGGGCTCGCGCACGTCGCCGGGTACGCGACCTCGCACGACGTCTCCGAGCGCGAGTTCCAGATCGAGCGCGGGGGCACCTGGGACAAGGGCAAGAACTGCGAGACGTTCAACCCGCTGGGGCCCTGGCTGGTGACGGCGGACGAGGTCGCCGACCCGCAGGCGCTGCCGCTGAAGCTCTGGGTCAACGGGGAGCTGAAGCAGGACGGCACCACGGCCGACCAGATCTTCCCGGTGGGCGAGGTGGTCCGGTATCTGAGCCACTTCATGACGCTCTACCCGGGCGACGTGATCAACACCGGGACGCCGGCCGGGGTCGCCCTCGGCCAGCCGGAGCCCAAGCCGTATCTGCGGGCGGGTGACGTCGTGGAGCTGGAGATCACCGGGCTGGGACGGCAGCGGCAGGAGCTCAAGGACGCGTAACGGGTGGGGTGGGGCGCGGTGGGGTGTGGTGCGGTCGCCGGGCCTGGTCCGCCGGTGGCCGCGCCGTCCCCGCCCCGCTCCGTCCCCGCCCCGCCGCGTCCCCGCCCCGCTCCGTCCCCGCCCCGCCGCGTCCCCGTCTTGCCTCGCCGCGTCCTCCGTTGCGCGGCTGCCGTTACGCGAGGCTCACGGTGACGCCCTCGCTCGCCGAGCGGCGGGCCGCCTCCAGGACATCCAGGGCCGCCGCCGCCTCCAGGGCGGTCACCGGGTTCTCGCCCTTCTGCCGCAGCGCCGCGGTGACCGCGGCGTAGTACGCGGGATAGTCGCCGGGCAGGGTGCGGACCGGGGTGCCGCCGCCCGTCAGCGGGGAATCGCCCGAGCCGATCCGGCCCCACAGCTCCTCGGGCTCCTCGCCCCACGGCCGGTCCGCCGCCGGGCGTGCGCCCGCGCGCAGGTCGGCCTCCTGCGGGTCGAGACCGTACTTCACATAGCCGGCGCCCCGGCCGAGCACCCGGAAGCGGGGGCCGAGCTGGGCCGTCGTGGCACTGACGTACAGATGTGAGCGCACCCCGTTCACATGCGTGATCGCGATGAACGTGTCGTCGTCGGCGGCGGCGCCCGGACGGCGTACGTCGGACTCCGCGTACACCAGCGCCGCCGGTCCGAACAGGGTGAGCGCCTGGTCGACGACATGGCTGCCCAGGTCGTACAGCAGCCCGCCGATCTCCTGCGGGTCGCCCGACTCGCGCCAGCCGCCCTTCGGCTGCGGGCGCCACCGCTCGAAGCGCGACTCGAAGCGCTGTACGTCGCCCAGCGCGCCGTCCGCGAGCAGGCGGGCGAGAGTGCGGAAGTCGTTGTCCCAGCGACGGTTCTGGAAGACCGAGAGCAGCAGCCCGCGCTCCTCGGCCAGGGCCGCGAGCCCCCGCGCCTCGGCCGCCGTTCCGGCGACCGGCTTGTCCACGACGACCGGCAGACCGGCCTCCAGCGCGGCGGTCGCGATCGGGACATGGGTCTTGTTCGGCGAGGCGATCACGATCAGGTCGAGCGCGTCGGGGCCGTCCGCCCGCTTCCACAGCTCCCGCGGCGACGCGGCGAACCGCACGCCGGGAAACTCGGCGCGCGCCTGCGCCCGCCGCTCCTCGTTCGAGGTGACGATCGTGTCGAGGACGAGACCGTCGGTCGCGGCGATCAGAGGGGCGTGGAAGACGGAACCCGCCAGACCGTAGCCGACGAGCCCGACCCGCAGCGGGGCCTCGGACGGTCCGTGGGTCCCGGACGGTCCGGGCGTCTGGTGAGTCGCGTTGCCGGTCGTGCCAGTCGTGCCAGTCATGTGCGCCACTTAAGCAACGCTGTTGCCATAGTGCAAGCGGCAGCGACAATGGTGCGGTGAACAGGAGCAACAGCGGCGCGAACCTGCCCGCGCTGCGCAGCCACAACGCGGCGCTGGTGCTGGATCTGCTGCGGGCGGCGGGCGAGCGCGGCATCAGCAGGCTCGAACTCGCCGAGCGCACGGGGCTCACGCCCCAGGCCGTCAGCAAGATCACCGCCCGGCTGCGGGCCGAGGGCCTGGCGGCCGGGGCCGGTCAGCGGGCCTCCACCGGCGGCAAGCCGCGCACCGTGCTGCGGCTGGTGCCGGACGCCGGGTACGCGGTCGGCCTGCACCTGGACCGCGACGAGCTGACGGTGGTGCTCGTCGACCTGTCCGGCGCGGTCGCCGAGAGCCGCACCGCCCCGCTGGACCTCGGTGCCCCGGCGGACGAGGTGCTGGCGGCGGCGGCCGACGCGGTGACGACGGTACGGGGCGGGGGTCCGGGGCCGGGGGAGCGGCAGGTGCTGGGGGTCGGCGTCGCGGTGCCGGGCCCGCTCGACCACCGGGGCGGGGTGCTGCACCGCGTCACCGGGTTCCCGCAGTGGGACGGCTATCCGTTGCGGGACGCGCTCGCGGTACGGACCGGGCTGCCCGTCGTCGTCGACAAGGACACCAACGCCGCCGCCCTCGGGCTCGCCCTGCGGGCGGCGGGCGACGGCGGCGACTTCGCGTACCTGCACCTCGGGACCGGGCTCGGCGCCGGGCTGGTCCTCGGCGGGGCGCTGCATCGCGGGGCCCGGACCGGGGCCGGTGAGTTCGGGCACCAGACCGTCCAGCTGGACGGGCCGGTCTGCGGCTGCGGGGGGCGCGGCTGCATCGAGGCGCTCTGTCTCGCCGCGGTTGCCCGGGGGGATGTCGCGGAGGCCGCCCGGGTGCTGGGGACCGGGGCCGCCAATCTCGTCGGGCTGCTCGACATCGACCGGGTGGTGCTCGGCGGCCGTACGGTGGCCGCCGATCCCGACGCCTACGTACGGGGTGTGCGGGCCGTGATCGACGAGCGCGCCGGGCCGGGTGGCATCGACGCCCCGGTGCCGGTCACCGCCGCCGGAGGAGGGGACCGGCCGGTGGCGGAAGGGGCCGCCCAGCTGATCCTGGCCCCGCTCTTCGGGCGGGCCGACGGCGCGTGAGCCGCGTGGGCCGCGTGAGCCGCGCAGGCGGTGCGGGCGGGGCGGCTGGGCCGACCGGGCGGATTCCGGGGGCCGACCGGGTGGCCCCTCGGCATGTCGGGACGGGCCGCCTCGCGCGTGCGTGGCAGCGTCGCGGCCCAGAACCGGTGAACTCCGGCGCACGGGGTGAGCCGACCGTTTCGCGAGCAGCGAAGGATGCCCCCCAGATGTCCTCCACACCGCCCCCGGCCGGACCGCCTTCCAGGGCCGCCGCGCCGGCCGGCTCACTTCCGGGCCGCGTCACCGACTCCCTCCCCGCCACCAGTCCCGCGTTCGTCCCCGCCACCAGTCCCGCGTCCATCCCGCTGGCCACGGCCGCGTCCATCCCGGTGTTCACCGCCCACGCGCGCCCTCCCTCGCCCTCGCCCCCGCCGTCACCCGGGCGGACCCGGCACGGATTCGCGCTCGGGCTGGTCGCGGCGAGCGTCGTCCTCGGCGGCACACCCGTCGCACCCGTCTCCGCCGCGTCCTCGGCCACCCCGGTCTCGTCGCCCGGCTCCACCACCGCCGACCAGCAGCCCGCCTGCGGTGATGCGGAGGCGAAGGACTTCCCGATCAGCACCCGCATCCACGGGGGCCCGGACACGTACGCGTCCGGCGGCGGCTACGGGACCTGGTTCCTGGACCTGACCAACACCACGACCGAGTCGTGCCGGGCCATCCACCCCGTGCTCGTCCTCACCGACGAGGACCGCAGGCTGACCGCCGACCAGATCCAGCTGAAGTTCTCGGAGCAGGGCCGCCCCGGTACGGAGCACCGCGTCACCTGGGAGACCACCGACCAGGACGAGCACATCGGCGTCTTCGGCGGCGAGGGTGGCGACTCCTTCGGCGGCTTCACCGTCCCGGCGGGCCGCACCGTCACCATCCAGGTCCGGATGGCGTTCACCTCCGACACCAGCCCCGGCCGGATGACCATCAACGCCGCCATCGTCCAGCGCCAGCACGCGGCGAGTGGCACCGCCGGCACGGCGGGCAGGACGGGCAAGGACGACGGGACCTGGGTCGGTGAGTCCGGGGACTACCCCTTCACCGTCGTCGACGAGAACGACGGCGCGGAGACCGCCGACACCCCCGACGTCCCCGACACGTTCGACGCCGCCGACACGTTCGACGCCTTCGACACCCCCGAAGCCCCCGATGCCGATGGGGTGGCTGGGACCACCGAGACCGGTGAGATGCCCAAGACCGGTGATTCGGCCGGGACCGACGAGGTCGGCGGGACCGACGAGGTCGGCGGGACCGGAGACGCCCCGCGCGAGCCCCGGCCGGCCGGGCCAGGCCGGACCCCGGCACAGAGCGGCCGCCCGGAGCTGGCCGCGACCGGCTCGGGCAGCGTCCCTGCGGCCGGTCTCACCGTCACCGGGCTCCTGATCGGCGGCGGGGCGATGGTGATCAGGTCCCGGCGATCGCGCCGCGCACACCCCTGAACCCACGCCCCGCGCCCCGCCCCGCGCCATCCCCCCAGCCCACCCCGAACCGCCTCCCGCGCCCGGACGTTCACCGCTGTTCATGTCCGTCTGCCACCATCGGGCCGTGGACTACCCGCACGACCAGGCACCTGGCGCACCCATCCGTTCCGGCATCCCGGAGCACGGCCGTATTCCCAAGTACTACGCGGTCAAGGCCCATGTCTCCGTCCTCATAGAGGAGTTGGGCGAGGGCGGCCTGCTGCCCACCGAACGCGATCTGGCCGAACGCTACGAGGTCTCGCGCGAGACGGTGCGCCAGGCGCTGCGGGAACTCCTGCTGGAGGGGCGGCTCGCCCGCCAGGGGCGCGGCACCGTCGTCGCGGGCCCCAAGCTGGAACAGCCGCTCTCGCTGGCGAGTTACACCGAAGGCGTACGCCGTCAGGGCCGCACGCCGGGCCGTCACCTCATCGGGCTCGAACGGTTCCCCTGCCCCGAGGCGCTCGCCGCCGACATCGGGGTGGAGCGCGGCGAGCCGGTCTGGCACCTGGAGCGGGTGCTGCTCGCCGACGACGACCGGGTCGGGCTGGAGAGCACCTACGTCTCCGTCGCCCGGGTACCGGACCTGGACACCGGGTTCGACCCCGACTCGTCCTTCTACGCCTACCTCCGCGACCGGCTCGGCATCCCCTTCGGCGATGCCGACGAGCGGATCGAGACGGTGCTCGCGACACCGCGCGAGGCGCTGCTCATCGGTACGCCGCCCGCACTGCCCATGCTGCTGATCCACCGGATCTCGCGCGACACCGCCGGGAAGCCGCTGGAGCGCGTGAGGACCCTCTACCGCGGCGACCGCTTCTCCTTCACCGCGCACCTGGGCCCGCAGGACGGCCGCTGAACAAGCGAGGACCGAGGACAGGAGTGCCGCCGACCGACTCACGTCGATAACGGAAACATAACGGGTCTAGGCCAAGCTTGGGGCCCAGTTCACCGTCCCGTTGCCGTACGGATCCGTGCGGGCCACCCGCCCCGAGGAGCGTAGCCGTCGTGAGAGTCATCGTCGTAGGAGCCGGCGTGGTGGGAACCATGCACGCCTGGCACGCAGTGAACCGCGGCCACGAGGTCGTACAGATCGAGCGCGAGAGCGAGGCGCGCGGGGCATCGCTCCGCAATTTCGGACAGATATGGGTCAGCGGCCGGGCCGGTGGCGAGGAGCTGGAGACCGCGCTGCGCGCCCGTGAGCTCTGGGAGCGCATCGGGGCCGAGGTCCCGGACCTCGGCTTCCGGGCCTGCGGTTCGCTCACCCCGCTCCGCACCGAGCTGGAGACCGCCGTCGCCGAGGCGGCCGTCGCCCGGCCCGACGCGGCGGCCCGCGGCTACAAGCTGCTCACGGCCGACGAGGCCCGTGCGATCAACCCCGCGCTGCGCGGGGACTTCACCGCCGCCCTGTGGTGCGAGCGGGACGCCGCAGTCGAGCCGCGCACCGCCCAACTCGCGCTGAAGCAGGCGCTGTCGAAGTCCGGCCGGTACACCTTCCTCGGTGGCCGCGAGGTCCGCGAGGTGGTGGGCACCGCCTCCGTCCGCGACGACCACGGCGACGTGCACACCGGCGACGCGGTGATCCTGGCCACCGGCGCCTGGCTCGGCGGCCTCGTCCGCGAGCTGGCCGGCCCCGATCTGCCGGTCCGCCGCGTCCGCCTCCAGATGATGCAGACCGACCCGCTCGGCGAGCCGCTCACCACCTCCGTCGCCGACGCGGACAGCTTCCGCTACTACCCGGCGTACCGGAGCGGGGCGCTGGACACCCTCAACGCCGAGCAGGCTCAGGCGCCCACCGCGGCGGCGCACAGGATGCAGCTGCTGATGGTGCAGCGTCGCGACGGCGGACTGACCATCGGCGACACCCACGAGTACGAGCACCCCTTCTCCTTCGACACCGTCGAGGAGCCGTACGAGCACCTCACCGGGGTCGTCGAGTCCTTCCTCGGCCGCCCGCTGCCGAGGATCCGTCACCGCTGGGCCGGGGTCTACGCCCAGTGCACCGACACCAGCCGGGTCGTCCACCGCCAGCAGGTGCGGGACGGCGTCTGGCTGGTCACCGGGCCGGGCGGCCGGGGCATGACCTGCTCGCCCGCCATCGCCGAAACGACCGCCGACGAACTGGGCTGGTGAAGAAGTTGACCACGCAGAACCCCGCCAACCGCTCCGCGAACCCCGCGAACCGCTCTGCGAACCCCGCCAACACCTCCGTGAACCCCGCGAACCCCGGAGCCCCTCTCAACCTGATCGTCCTCGACATGGCCGGTACCACCGTCGCCGACGGCGGCCTTGTCGAGCAGGCGTTCTCCGCCGCCGCCGAACGCCTCGGCGTCGAGCCCGGCTCCGCCGACCACGCCGAGAAGCTCGACTACGTGCGCGCCACCATGGGCGAGTCCAAGATCTCCGTCTTCCGGCACCTCTTCGGCGACGAGGACCGGGCCCAGCAGGCCAACACCGCCTTCGAGGAGGCGTACGGGGAACGGGTCGACGCCGGCCGCATCGCCCCGGTCCCCGGCGCCCGCGAGGCCATCGAGCGGCTCAGGGGCGAGGGCCGGACCGTGGTCCTGTCCACCGGATTCGCCCGCACCACCCAGGACGCGATCCTGGCCGCGCTCGGCTGGCAGGACCTCGTCGACCTGACCCTCTGCCCGGCCGACGCGGGCGGCCGCGGCCGCCCCTACCCGGACATGGTCCTCGGCGCCTTCCTGCGCACCGGCGCCGTCGACGGCGTCCAGCAGGTCGTCGTCGCGGGCGACACCTCGTACGACATGCTCAGCGGGGTGCGCTCCGGGGCCGGGATCGTCGCGGGGGTGCTCACCGGAGCCCACGGCAAGGACCAGCTGGCCCGCAACGGCGCCACGCATGTGCTCGGCTCGGTCGCCGAGCTCCCGGACCTGATCGCGCGGGCCGAGGCATGAGTGGCGGAGAGCGGTCCGTCCGCAGCGGAATCAGGTTCGACCAGGTCAGCGTCGCGTACGGCGGGAACACCGTCCTCGACCGGCTCGATCTGACCGTCGAACCCGGCGAGGTCATGGCCCTGCTCGGCCCCTCCGGGTCCGGCAAGACCACCGCCCTGCGCGCCGTCGCCGGATTCGTGCGGCCCGCCTCGGGCCGGGTGTACCTCGGCGACCGCGACGTCACCGCGCTGCCGCCGCACAAGCGCGGCATCGGCATGGTCGTCCAGCAGTACGCCCTCTTCCCGCACATGCGGGTCCAGGACAACGTCGCCTTCGGGCTCAAGGCCCGCAAGGCCGCGAAGGACGGTATTTCCGAACGGGTCGCCGAGGCCCTCGACATGGTCGGCATGGCCGCCTACGCCAAGCGCTACCCGCGCGAGCTCTCCGGCGGCCAGCAGCAGCGCGTGGCCATCGCCCGCGCGCTCGCCATCCGGCCCGGTGTCCTGCTGCTCGACGAACCGCTCTCCGCCCTCGACGCCCAGCTGCGCTCCGGAATGCTCGCCGAACTGGCGCGGCTGCACCGGGAGTTGCCGGACGTCTCCATCCTGTACGTCACCCATGACCAGGTCGAGGCGCTCACTCTCGCCGACCGGATCGCGGTCATGGACAAGGCGAGGCTCCAGGACTGCGGCACCCCGCAGGACCTGTACCGCCGCCCGCGCACCGAGTTCACCGCCTCGTTCGTCGGCAACGCGAACCTGCTGCCGGTCACCGTCGCCGACACCGTCGACTTCGCCGGCCGCGCACTCGACGTACCGACCGGCGAGGTGTCCCGGGGCGCCACCGCCACCCTGTGCGTCCGGCCCCACCTGGTCGGGCTCGGCGACGGACCCAACGCGCTGGACGGCACCATCGCCGAGGTCCAGTGGCGCGGCTCCACCCACCGCCTGTACGTCGACGTGGACGGCCACCGGGTCAAGGCGGACCTGAAGGAGCTGCGCGAGACACCGGCGCTCGGCGACCGGGTCACGCTGCACTTCGCGGCCGACGACGCGGTGCTGCTGCCCGCGGGCGCGGCGCCCGGAGCCGGGGGAGGGGCCGATGGCTAGCGCCGCCCAGTCCGTCGCCCCGGGCCTCACGACGACGAAGACCCCCCGTCGGCGCACCGGACCGTCCGGGGCGACGCCCCCGGCCCCCGGCCCGCAGGCCCCGGCCCGCGAGGCGCGCCGCGTCCCCCGCTTCGTCTGGGCGCTGCCGCCCGTCGCCGTTCTCGCGCTCGTCTTCCTCTACCCGCTGGCCCTCGTCGTCCAGCAGTCCGTCAGCCCGGACGAGGGCGGCACCTCGATCGCCCCGTACGGCGAGGTGTTCGCCTCCGAATCGTTCCGCTCGGCGCTGACCACCACCGTCTGGCTGGCGGTCGGCTCCACGGTCGGATGCCTGGTGCTGGGCTTCGTCCTGGCCATGATCATCGCGTTCGTGCCGTTCCCCGGCGGCCGGGCGGTCGCCAAGTTCATCGACGTCTTCCTCTCCTTCCCGTCGTTCCTGATCACGCTCGCCCTGCTGTTCATCTACGGCAACGTCGGCATGGCCAACGGCGTCTGGACGGACCTCACCGGGGCGTCCAGCGGCCCCTTCGACTTCCTCACCACCCCGTGGGGCGTGCTGCTCGCCGAGATCACCTACTTCACGCCCTTCGTGATGCGCCCGCTGCTCGCCGCGTTCTCGCAGCTCGACAGCGCGCAGCTGGAGGTGGCGTCCTCGCTGGGCGCGAAGCCGGCCCGGATCGTGCGGCAGGTGATCCTCCCCGAGGCGCTTCCCGCGCTCGCCGCCGGCGGCAGCCTCGTCCTCGTGATGTGTCTCAACGAGTTCGGGATCGTGCTGTTCACCGGCGCGAAGGGCGTCACGACCCTGCCGATGCTCGTCTACAGCAAGGCGATCCTGGAGTCCGACTACCCGGCGGCCTGTGTCGTCGCCGTCGTCAACATCGCGATCTCCGTCGGTCTCTACAGCCTGTATCGGATGGTGAGCCGCCGTGTTGGTGCATAGCCGTACGGGGAAATGGGCCACCTGGGCCGTGTTCTTCGTGCTCTTCGTCCCGCTGTTCGCGGTGCCGCTCCTGGTCGTCCTCGCCGCGTCGTTCACCACCAACTGGTCCGGCGCCTTCCCCTCCGGGCCGACCACCGAGCACTACGCGGCGGCGACCGGCGGCGACTCGCTCCAGGCACTCACCACCAGCCTGGTCACGGCCGTCAGCGCCAGCCTGCTCGCCCTGACCATCGGCTCCTGGGCCGCGCTGGCCGCCGCCTCGCTGCGCGGGCGCGGCAGGAGGTTCCTCGACGCGCTGTTCATGCTGCCGGTCGCCGTGCCGTCGGTGGTCGTCGGGCTCGCCGTGCTCGTCGCGTTCAGCAAGCCGCCGATGCTGCTGAACGGGACGCGCTGGATCGTGATCCTGGCGCACACCATTCTTGTCACCGCGTTCGCCTATTCGTCGGTTTCGGCGGCAACAGTGCGTCTCGACCCGATGTACGAGCAGGCGGCGGCCAGTCTGGGCGCCCGCCCCGGTTACGTCCTGTGGCGCATCAAGCTGCCGCTCCTGCTGCCGTCCCTCACGGCGGCGGCGGGACTCTGCTTCGCGCTGTCCATGGGCGAGTTGAGCGCCACGATGATGCTCTACCCGCCGGACTGGACACCGCTCCCGGTGCAGATCTTCGCGGCCACCGACCGTGGCTCGCTCTTCACCGGAGCGGCCGTCGCCGTGGTCCTGATGGGAACGACGCTGCTCGTGCTGCTCGGCGTCTCCCGGATCCGCACCAGGGCCTCGTACCGCTGACCCGCGGACACCCCACGTCGCCCGTCCTTCCGTACCGACCTCCGGCCGGCTTCCGGCCGACATCCAGGAGATACGACTGCCATGCGCAAGAACCACCTCAAGCCCGTAGCCGCCGTCACCGGCTGCCTCGCCCTCGCCGCCACCCTCTCCGCCTGCGGCGGCTCCTCGGCCGCCTCCGACGAGAAGGTCGTCACCGTCTACAGCGCCGACGGCCTCAAGGGCGAGAACGGCGACGGCTGGTACGACAAGGTGTTCAAGGACTTCGAGAAGAAGACCGGCATCAAGGTCAAGTACGTGGAGGGCGGCTCCGGCGAGATGGTGCAGCGCGCCGTCCGCGAGAAGTCCAATACCCAGGCGGACGTCCTGGTCACCCTGCCGCCGTTCATCCAGCAGGCCGACAGCAAGGGCCTGCTCGCCGCGTACGCCCCGGCCGGCTCCGACCAGGTCGACGGCGCCGACAAGGCGTCCGACTCCAAGTGGACCTCGGTCGTCAACAACTACTTCGGCTTCATCTTCAACAAGAAGGAACTGAAGTCGGCGCCCGCCACCTGGGAGGAGCTGCTCGACGGGAAGTTCAAGAACAAGATCCAGTACTCCACCCCCGGGGTCGCCGGCGACGGCACCGCCGTACTCATCAAGGCCATGCACGACTTCGGCGGCAAGGAGCCGGCGATGGCGTACCTGAAGAAGCTCCAGGCCAACAACGTCGGCCCGTCCGCCTCCACCGGCAAGCTGGCCCCCAAGGTCGACAAGGGCGAGCTGCTCGCCGCCAACGGCGACGTCCAGATGAACTTCGCGCAGTCCAAGGACATGCCGAACCTCGGCATCTGGTTCCCCGCGAAGCAGGGCGGCAAGTCCACCACCTTCGCCCTGCCGTACGCCGCCGGGCTGGTGAACAAGGCCCCGCACAGCGCCAACGGCAAGAAGCTGCTCGACTTCATGCTCTCCGAGCAGGCCCAGAAGGACGTCAGCGCGGTCGGCGGCGGCTTCTCCGCCCGCAACGACGTCAAGGGCACCGACGCCAACGCCATCGAGCTGGCGAAGCTGATGGACGGGGTGGAGGTCTTCGAGCCCGACTGGTCGGACATCGGCACCAACCTGGACAGCTACGTCGAGGCCTGGAAGTCGGCCACCGGCAGCTGACTGTTGCCGGAGGATTCACGGCACGGGTATGGACCTCCGGCGGATCATCGCGAAAAGATAACGGGTCTAGTCCCGCGTTCAACTCCCCGTCCAAGGGCGGGGAGTTGAACGTGTGCCCCCACGCCTCGACGGAGGACCCCGTGACCACAGGCATGTCCCGCCGCACCCTCCTCATGGGTGCGGCCGCCCTCGCCGCCGCCGCCGGACCGCTCGCCGCGGCCACCACCGCACGGGCCGCGGCCCGTACCCCCAAGGTCCTGGTCATCGGCCTGGACGGTGCCCTGCTGAACCGGATCAAGGACGCGGACGCACCGAATCTCGACGCCCTGATGGCCTCCGGGCTCACCTCGGTCAGCCCGCTCTACGCCAACCCGATGGCGCCCACCCTCTCCGGCCCCGGCTGGTCCACGATCATCACCGGCGTCTGGCCCGACAAGCACCGCGTCAAGGACAACGCCTTCACGGGCCACGCCTTCGCGCAGTACCCCGACTTCCTCACCCGGATCGAGACCGCGAAGCCGGGCCTTTCGACGTACGCCGTCGCCTCCTGGAACCCCGTCACCGACACGATCTTCTCCGCGAAGGTCGACACCCGGGTCTCCACCCCGGAAGCCGAGTACGACACCGGCACCACCAGCAGAGCCGTCGCCGAACTGGCCGGCGGCAACCGGGACGCGGTCTTCGTCCACCTCGACAACGTCGACCACGCCGGACACAGCCACGGCGCCGCGAGCAAGCAGTACCTGGACGCCATCCACGGCGTCGACACCCAGGTCGGGCAGCTGGTCGCCGCCGTACGCGGCCGGGCCACCCACACCTCCGAGGACTGGCTCATCATGATCACCGCCGACCACGGGCACACCGACGCGGGTGGCCACGGCGGCTCCAGCGCGGCCGAACGGCAGACCTTCCTCATCGCGAGCGGCGGCTCCGTCACCCCGGGCTCCACCCGGTACGACATCAGGATGCCGGACATCGCCGCCTCCGCCCTCGCCCACCTCGGCATAGCCGTCGACCCGGCCTGGGACCTGGACGGCCGCCCGCTCCAGCAGCCCGTCCCCGACGCCTTCGACACGCTGCGCCCGCAACTGGGCACCCGCGTCGACGAGACGGGGATCGGCGGGGCCGTCGTCGGCTTCACCCACACCCCGCCCGCCGGGTGGTCGATCGACAACAGCGCGATGGGCACCGGCGGAGTCACCGAATGGCGCGGCTGGACCTTCACCACCGACGAGTTCTGGACCTCCGCCGAGCGCGACCAGTGGCGCGAGAGCAACGTCCGGGCCCGGAACGTCTTCGCGGTCGCCGACGGCGACGAATGGGTCGACAAGAGCTGCACGGGCACCTTCGACTCCACCCTGGTCAGCCCGGCCTGGCCGGTCACCGGAGGCCGCACCGCCACCCTCGCCTACACCACCCACTACCGTCAGGAAGCCCCGCAGAAGGGCGAGGTCCTCGTCTCCTACGACGGGGGCACCCCGGCCGTCGTGAAGACGTACACCTCCGACACCGTCGCGAAGGCCGAATCGCTCACCCTCCAGGTCCCGGCCGGAGCCACCACCGCACGGGTCCGCTTCCGGTACACCGGCGGCAACAACTGGTTCTGGGCGGTCGACGGAGTGACCCTCACACCCGCGTGATCCGGCCGTTCCGGCGCATCGAACGAACGGCCTAAAATCGGGGGCGTCGGCGCTGCACAACGCGGTGCCGCCGGCGTCCCCGCACACGGCGTACGGCAGGAGTCCCACACATGGCAGAGCGCAAGCCGATCTCATCCTGGCTCACCGACATGGACGGAGTCCTGATCCACGAGGGGACGCCGATCCCCGGGGCCGATGCCTTCATCAAGCGGTTGCGTGACTCGGGACTGCCCTTCCTGGTGCTCACCAACAACTCCATCTACACCGCCCGCGACCTGCACGCCCGGCTGAACCGCATGGGTCTGGACGTGCCGGTGGAGAACATCTGGACCTCCGCCCTGGCCACCGCCCAGTTCCTGGACGACCAGCGGCCCGGCGGCACGGCGTACGTCATCGGCGAGGCCGGCCTCACCACCGCCCTGCACGACATCGGTTACGTCCTCACCGACCACGAACCCGACTACGTGGTCCTCGGCGAGACCCGCACGTACAGCTTCGAGGCGCTCACCAAGGCGATCCGGCTGATCAACGGCGGCGCCCGCTTCATCTGCACCAACCCCGACGAGACCGGCCCGTCCGCCGAGGGGCCGCTGCCCGCCACCGGGTCCGTCGCCGCCCTCATCACCAAGGCCACCGGCAAGGCCCCGTACTTCGCGGGCAAGCCCAACCCGCTGATGATGCGCACCGGGCTCAACGCGATCGGCGCCCACTCCGAGTCCAGCGCCATGATCGGCGACCGGATGGACACCGATGTGCTGGCCGGCCTGGAGGCGGGGATGCAGACCTTCCTGGTCCTCACCGGTCTCACCACGGTCGCCGACATCGACAAGTACCCCTTCCGGCCGTCCACGGTCGTCGACTCGATCGCCGACCTGGTCGATCTCGTCGACGCGGGCTGAGCCCGGCGGGGCACGGGCCCCGAGGGGGCGGGGGAGGGTTCCGGGCGGTCCGCGCGGACCCGCCCCCCGCGTTCCTGCGGATGCGGAATCCCTCCGGAGGCGTGAACCTGCACTGAGGAGGTTCACGATGCGTTCCACAACCCTCACGTTCTGTGCCGCCGCGGTGGTCGCGGCGACCCTGGTGCCGGCCTCCGCCGCACTGGCCGAATCCGACTCCGGGTCCGCCCAGGAGAAAGGCCGCACCTCCGTGACAGTGACCCCGGCCTCCGTCGGGCCGGGCGGTGAGATGGATCTGCGGCTGGAGGGCTGCGAGGGCCGTGAGGCCACGGGCGAGTCCGAGGTCTTCGTCTCCGAGGCGCGCTTCTCGCCCGCCGCGGACGGGGGCCTCTTCGCCGAGGCCCGGATCAGCTCGGACGCCTCCCCGGGCGAGTACGGCATCCGGATCACCTGCAAGGACGGCAAAGGCGCCGAGGACGGCAAGGACGGCAAGGGCGCCGGCACGGTCACCGTCATCGACCGGGGGCGGGCCACCCCGCTCGCCCCGGTCGCCGCGGGCGGCGGCGGCACCGCCCTGTTCGCCGACCAGGAGGCCGAGCAGCAGGGCCCCGGCACCGTCCACGCGGTGATCGGGCTGGCCCTGGCCGCCGTCGCGGCCGTCGCCGTCGCGTTCCGCAGCGCGCGCCGCCGCCGTCCGGCGTCGGACTGACATGTCCGCCCCGGACAGCACCGCGGGCCACGGCAGGCTGCTCGCCGGAGTGGTCTGGGCCGTCCTGCTGCTCGGCCTGTGGTTCTGGGGCCGCGGCATCACCGACGGCTCCGGCGCCGGCTCCGCCCCGACCACCGGGGACATCGCCGCGGTGGGGCGCCCCCTCGGCGTACCGATGCCCCCGCCGCACGAACCGATCGAGGGTGCGGCGCCGGAGCGGATCGAGATCCCGTCGATCGGCGTCGAGGCACCCGTGATCGCCCGTGGCCTGGACAAGGACGGGGCGGTCGAGCCGCCCTCGTTCGAAGCGGCCCAGAGCGTCGCCTGGTACGAAGGCGGCGCCGAGCCCGGCGCGAAGGGCCCCGCCCTCATGGTCGGACATGTCGACACCGAGACCAGACAGGCCGTCTTCTACGGGCTGAGCGCGGCCCGCCCCGGCGCCAAGGTCGAGATCACCCGCGCCGACGGGACCGTTGCCGAGTTCACCGTCGACGACGTCCAGGTCTTCACCCGGGCGCGCTTCGACGCCGACAAGGCGTACGGCCCGCGCAAGGCGGGCCGGGCGGAGCTCCGCCTGATCACCTGCGGCGGCACCTTCGACCGGGCGACGCAGTCGTACGACGCGAATGTCGTCGTCTCGGCCTACCTGACCGGTGAGAAGTCCACGGGCGACCGCTCATGAAGCCGAACCCCCTTGGCTCGCAAAGATTCTGACGGAGCGTCAGCAATCGCTCACTCCTGGCGTTCGGGAGATACGGACAGAAGCCCCGTGTCAGGATGGAACGGATGCGGCAGCGCACCGACGCCCGCACCGAGGGGGAGCGGATGCACGGCAGTCACGACGGCCGACGGGGAGCGCGGACGGGCCCGGTCCGGGCGGGTGCGGGAGCGGTGGCCGCGGCAGCGGCCGTCCTACTGCTCGCGGGTTGCTTCTCCGACCCCGACCCCGGCCGCGACCCCGGCCCGTCTCCCGCTCGCGGCGCCACCGGCCGGAGCCCCGGGGGCGGTGACCGGTACTGGGTCGACCCGGACGGGAACGCGGCCAGGCAGGTCGCCGCGTACACCCGGGACGGCGACCGGCGCGGTGCCGCCCTGATCGAGCGGATCGCCCGGCGGCCGGTCGGCGAGTGGATCGGCCCGGACACCCCCGAGGCCGAGGCGCGGGGCCTCACCGAGGCGGCCGGGAAGGCGGGCCGGGAGGCACTGCTGGTCCTCTACAACATCCCGCACCGCGACTGCGGACAGTTCTCCAGGGGCGGCGCCGCCGACGGCAACGCGTACCGGGCCTGGCTGGAGGGTGTCGCCCGGGGCATCGGCGACCGGCGCGCCACGGTCGTCCTGGAGCCCGACGCGCTGCTGCACATGGTCGACGGGTGCACACCGCGGAAGTTCCACGAGGAGCGGTACGACCTGCTGAAGGGTGCGGTGGAGCGGCTCGGGCGGCAGCCCGGTGTCCGTGTCTACGTGGACGCGGGCAACGCCGGCTGGCACACCCCCGACGCGCTGTTCCGGCCGCTGCGCCGCGCGGGCATCGGGGCGGCCGACGGATTCGCCGTCAACGTCTCCAACTTCCAGACCACACGGGCCAGTACGGAGTTCGGCAAGCGGCTCTCGGCGAAGGTCGGCGGCAAGCCGTTCGTCATCGACACCAGCCGCAACGGCAACGGCCCCTACCGGGGCGGCGCCCCCGGGGACAGTTGGTGCAACCCGCCCGGCCGGGCGCTGGGCGAGGCGCCGACCACCGACACGGGCGACGGACTGGTCGACGCCTACCTCTGGATCAAGCGGCCCGGCGAGTCCGACGGAGACTGCAGGGGCGGCCCGAAGGCGGGCGCATGGTGGCCCGAGTACGCGCTGGGCCCGGCGAGCCGGCTGTAGTGCTCGTAGTCGTAACGCGGCAGCGCCTCCTTCGGCGGCCGGCGTCGTTTCCCGGGTATCGGCTGTGCCGGTATCCGGGGCAGGGTGGTCCGGGACAGGTCGTTGTTCTGCCGGGCGCCTGTCGGCGTCGACGTCATGGGTCATCCCCTGCACGCATGGTCGGTGCGTGAATGGTCGGTGGTCTCGGCCGCGGCGATTCCCCGTCGGTCGCCGCGGCCGACATCATGGGCGGGCGGCCATCCGCTCGGACACGGAACGCCGCCCTTCCGGCCTGTCTCTGCTGCCCCCCTCGACACCAGTCCCCGAGCGGGCCCCCACCCCGCGTTGCAGTCCCCAACTGCACGGCTCATCGGCCTGGTTGGGGCCGATGACCCCTAGACAGGTTGTCCGACCCCGGCCTCGACCGCAAGGGTGAAACGAGTGGGTTACCAGTCATATGTGCGATTTGGGGCCCCCTTGTGGCGGGGGCGTGCGGGGGCGTATGAGAGCGGGCTTCGCGCCGCTGAGTGACCGGATGGTGACGCTGTGACAGCTGCGCGAAGACTGTGCGGCGCCTGTGCGGGTAGTGGTTGAAGGTGGCGCTGTGGGCGGCGTCGCGGAGTGGAGGTCCGGCGCGAGGCTTCGGCGCGGGGGCCTCGGTGTGAGGGCTTAGGTGCGAGGGGTTCGACGTGAGGGGTTCGCGAACGAGCAAAGCCCCCTCACGCGTGGTGAGGGGGCTTTGACCCTGCGTGCGCCGCCAGGGACTCGAACCCCGGACCCGCTGATTAAGAGTCAGCTGCTCTAACCAACTGAGCTAGCGGCGCCTGCTGACCTGGAGAACTCTACCCGAAGCCGGGGGGTGCTCCTGACCATTTACCGTCCATCGCGGCCTGTCGGATGGTCGTTTTTTCCGTTCTGTCCGTCAAAATGCGATATGTCAGGAGAGTTGAGAGACTGGCGCCCGTGCAGACGCGCCCAAAGATCTTGACGAGTGCGGAGGGGAATCGCATGACTGTGCCGGCTTTCGAGGAGTACGTGCCCGCCATCGACTGCACCTGTGCGGGGTGCGCCGCACAGCGGCGGACCGCCGCCAGTGCCCTGCCCATGCGGTACGGAGGCCATCCGGCCGCACACGGCGCCCGCCGCGCCCTGGTGCTGGCCACCGCGGCCGGAGTGGTGCTGGGCAGCGGCGTCACCGAGACGGCGACCGCCGCGAGCACGACGGGTGCGACGGGCGACCGGACGGCGGAGGCGACCGGAGCCGCCCCGGCCGACGTGGACGGGGACAGCCCGCAGGGCGGACCCGGGCCGCTGCAGGGCGCCGGCGCCGCCGGCCCGCCCTCGTCCACGACCACCACGCCCAAGCTGCGCAGGAGCAGCCGGGCCGACATCATCAACCGCGCGAAGAAGTGGGTGTCCGCGCAGGTTCCGTACAGCATGACCAAGTACTGGGGGGACGGTTACCGGCAGGACTGCTCCGGCTTCGTCTCGATGGCCTGGAACCTGCCCGGCAACGAGTGGACCGGCAGCCTCGCCGAGTTCGGCAAGAAGATCGCGTGGGAGGAGCTCCAGCCCGGCGACATCCTGCTCTTCCACAATCCGGCCGACCCCTCGAAGGGTTCCCACGTCACGATCTTCGGCGGCTGGACCGACTACACGCACACCCATTACACGGCGTACGAGCAGACGAAGCCGCACACCCGCAAGAAGACGACGCCCATGGCGTACTGGACCAACTCCGGCAACTACGTCGCCTACCGCTACAAGGGCCTCATCAGCGGAAGTGCCGGCAGCGGTTCGACGGTGAAGGCGTTCCCGGGCGCCGCGAGGTTCGGCCCCGGCGCCAGCAACACCTACGTCACCCAGCTCGGCAGGATGCTCGTGGAGCGGGGCGGCAAGCGCTTCTACCGGGTCGGCCCCGGTCCGGGCTGGGGCGATGCCGACCGGCGGGCCACCCGGGCGTTCCAGAAGGCCCAGGGCTGGAAGGGCAAGGAGGCGGACGGCATCCCCGGCCCCGCCACCTGGCGGCTCCTGGCGAACGGAACCGGCCACGACATCCCCGGCACCGGAAGCGGCGGCGGGGGCGGAAGCGGAACGGGAGCCGGCCACGGCTACTCGAAACCGGGTTCGAAGTTCCCCGGGCGGGGCTATTTCCGGCCCGGTCGGTCCAGCAGCCATGTCGACAGGCTCGGCAAGCAGTTGGTGAAGAAGGGCTTCGGCAAGCACTACACCTCGGGGCCGGGGCCCCGGTGGACCGAGGCGGACCGGCGGAACGTCGAGGCCTTCCAGCGGGCTCAGGGCTGGCGGGGCGGAGCGGCCGACGGCTACCCCGGTCCGGAGACCTGGCGGCGACTCTTCGGGTGACACGACGGACATGACGGAGGCGGGTATGCGATCCACGGTGTCGGACAGCTCCGGAACGCCGGAGAACGGCAGGCGGCGGGAGGAGGAGCGGGGGCCGGTGAGGGCGATGGGCCCGGACGAGCCCGCCGGGGCGACCGTTCCGGGGCCGGCCGCGGGGGCCGGTGAGGGGCCGGACACGGGGCCGGATCCGGGGCCGCGTCCCGGGCCGGACTCCGTGGTCGACCTCGTGCTGGACCTGGTCCCGGGCGAGGACCGGGACCCGGGGCTCGGTGCGACATCGGCCTCGGTGTCGGTGTCGCTCCCGGCGGTGGGATCCGTACCCGCGCCGGGGGTGGGCGTCGACGCGCCTCCCCGGCGCCGCACGGCCCCCGACACCGTCTTCGACTCGCTCCCCGTCTCCGGGGGCGACGGGGCCGAACAGTCCGGCGACCCGCTGTGGGGGGCCGGGCGGCACCACGCGGTCATCGCCGACGAGCGGACCGCGTCCGTCCCGGTGCATCTGCTCTTCCGCGAGGACACCGAGCGCGCCGACACGACAGCGTTCCGCGCCGACGCGACCGCGTTCCGCGCCGATGCGACCGCGCTCCCCGTCGGTGTGCTGCGCCGGGAAGCCGGTGGCGACCGGCCGCAGCCGGGGGTGCGGCGCCCGCCGGTGCCCAGGGGGCCCCAGGTGAGGCCCTCGACCCGGCCGGCACCGGTGGCCGATCCACGGCTCGCCGAGCGGCCGGGCCCCGCCCTCCCCGGCCGGATCGCGCTGCTCGTCGCACTGGCCGGGACCGCCGGCGGCGGCGCCGTGCTCTGGCGGATCGGCGCGCTGCCCGCCGCCGTCCTCACCCGGTTCCGGATCGGCTCGCACCCGTACGACGGGATCGGCCTCGGCGCCTGGGCGGCGCTCGCCGCGCTGGCGTCGGTGGTGCTCTTCGCGCTCGGCGGCCTGAGCCGCGGACGGGTGGGGCACGCCTGGGTGCTGACGCTGTTCGGCGAGTACCGGGGGAGCGTGCGGCGGACCGGGCTGATGTGGATCAGCCCCCTGCTGCTGCGCCGCCGGGTCGACGTACGCCTGCGGCACTGGCGCAGCGAACCGCTCCCCGCCGTGGACGCCAACGGTACGGCGCTGCGCGTCGTCGTCCTCGTGGTGTGGCGGATCAAGGACACCGTGCGGGCGGCGCTCGGGGTCGCCGACCACGAGGCGTATCTGCGCGAGCAGGTCGAGGCGGCGATGGCCCGGGTCCTCTCGCAGCTGCCCGCCGACGCCTTCCACGAGGACACGCACACCCTGCGCAACGCCGAGGCGGTCGGCGACGCGCTGACCCGGATGCTGAAGGCGGACTGCGAGCCGGTCGGCATCGAGGTGTACTCGGCCCAGCCGACCGGGATCGAGTACGCGCCGGAGGTCGCCGCGGCGATGCAGCGCCGCCGGATCGCGGCCATCGACGCCAAGCACCGGGACAGCGTCCTGACTTCGGTGGTCGACGCGGTCGACGACACGGTCAACCGGCTGACCGCGCGGGGCCTCGTGGAACTGGACGACTACGAACGGAAGTCCCTGGTCAAGGACTTGACGGTGGCCTTCTACACCGGACGCAGCGGCGGGGAGGGCGCCTGAGGGCCCAGGGGGAGGCCGCGCGGCCAAGCGGAATCCAACTCTCATTGGTCTGGACATGTTCATATCCCGTCAATAATCTAAGTCTTGGTCTAGACCGCAGAACACGCGCGCAGCACGGCTCATGGAACCTCCCCCACGTTCTTGAGGAGCGACAGCAATGCGTAAAAGGGCAAGCGCGGCCGTGGTCGGCCTGGCCATCGCGGGCGTCTCGATGTTCGCGACCAGCAGTGCCGGCAGCCACGGCTACACCGACAACCCCATCAGCCGCCAGAAGCTCTGTGCCAACGGCACGGTGACGGGCTGCGGCAACATCCAGTGGGAGCCGCAGAGCGTCGAGGGCCCGAAGGGCTTCCCGGCGGCGGGTCCGGCCGACGGCAAGATCTGTTCCGGCGGCCATGGCGAGTTCGCGCAGCTGGACGACCCGCGCGGCGGCAACTGGCCCGCCACCCAGGTCGCCGCCGGCCAGGGCTTCAGCTTCCGCTGGCAGTTCACCGCGCGCCATGCCACGACGGACTTCCGCTACTACATCACCAAGGACGGCTGGGACCCCACCAAGCCACTCACCAGGGCCGACCTGGAATCGCAGCCCTTCATGACGGTGCCGTACGGCGGCAAGCAGCCCCCGGCGACCCTGACCCAGCAGGGCACCATCCCCACCCAGAAGAGCGGGAAGCACATCATCCTGAGCGTCTGGAACATCGCTGACACGGCGAACGCCTTCTACGCCTGCTCCGATGTTCAGTTCTGACATGTAGTCAGTTATCGTGCGGCGCCATGAGGAGCGCAGGCACCGTTGCGGAGCTCGTACAGCGCCAATGGGGCGACCACCGGCCCGGACTGAGACACCGGGACACCGTTCTCAGCCATCACCAGGTCGCCTCCGGCGCTGCCGCACGGGCCGCGCTCCTGGCGGATCTGCTGTCGGCGGGCGGCGAACCGCACATCGGGGTGCTGCTGGACAACACCCCTGAATTTCCACTCTGGTTGAGCGCGGCGGCCCTGGCCGGGGCCGCCGTGGCCGGGATCAACCCGACCCGGCGCGGCGCCGAACTGGCCCGCGACATCCTGCACACCGACTGCCAGGTCCTGGTCACCGAACGCGCCCACCTGCCACTGCTCGACGGCCTCGACCTTCCGGGCGTCCGGATGCTGGTGACCGACACCGACGCGTACGCCGGACTCCTCGCCCCGTACGCCGGAGCCGAACCGGCCGACACGGCCCGCACCGGCATCGGGCCCGCGACCCGGATGCTGCTCTACTTCACCTCCGGCTCGACCGGCGCGCCCAAGGCGGCGATCTGCTCCCAGGGTCGGCTGGCGGCGGCCGGGCAGTCGCTCGTCGACCACTTCGGCATCCGGCGCGAGGACGTCCACTACATCTGCATGCCGATGTTCCACGGCAATGCGGTGATCGCCGACTGGGCGCCCGCCCTGTCCGCCGGGGCCGCCGTCGCGCTGCGCCGCCGCTTCTCGGCCTCCGGATTCCTCGACGACGTACGGGCGCACGGGGCGACGTACTTCACCTATGTCGGCCGTGCCGTGCAGTACCTGCTGGCCACCCCCGAGCGCCCGGACGACCGGGAGCACGCGCTGCGGCTCGGCTTCGGCACCGAGGCCGGCGCGGTGGACGCGGCCCGGTTCCAGGAGCGGTTCGGGGTGCGGCTGGTCGAGGGCTACGGCTCCTCCGAGGGCGGCGCGGCGATCCAGCGGACCCCGGACACCCCGGAGCGGGCGATCGGGAAGGCGTCGGCCCGCGACGATCTCGCGGTCGTGGACCCGGAGACCGGCCAGGAGCGGCCCGCCGCCGTCTTCGACGGGGCGGGCCGGCTGACCAACGGGGCCGAGGCGATCGGTGAACTGGTCAACCGGGGGCGCACGCCCTTCGAGGGCTACTGGCGCAACGAGGAGGCGGAGTCCCGGCGGGTGCGCGGCGGCTGGTACTGGACCGGGGACCTCTTCTTCCGGGATGCCGACGGCTTCCTCTACTTCGCGGGCCGCACCGACGACCGGCTGCGGGTGGACAGCGAGAACCTGGCCGCCTCGATGATCGAGAACATCCTGGCCCGCTGGGAGGACGCGGCCGCCGTGGCGGTGTACGCGGTGCCGGACCCGGTCGCCGGGGACCAGGTGATGGCGGCGCTCGCCCTGCGGGAGGGGGCCGCCTTCGACCCGTCCGCCTTCGCCGCGTTCCTCGCCGCACAGCCGGACCTGGGCACGAAGATGGCCCCCCGCTTCGTACGGATCGTCCCGGTGATGCCCGTGACGGCGACGAACAAGGTGCACCGCGTGCGGTTGCGCCGGGAGGGGTTCTGGTCCGTGGGACCCGTGTGGTGGAACGGGGCCGGCGCCGGGTACGAGCCGTTCGGCGACGGGCGGCTGAGCGCTGTGCTGCGTGAGTACGAGGCACACGGACGCGCCGAGCTCTGTCCTCGGCCGCCGGAGGGACCGGACGCGCCGGACGGGCCCGGGGTGCGGGCCCGTCCGGCGACGGGGGACAGCCCTTAGTTCGCCAAGGCCGGTTCCTGCTGCGCCGCGGGGGCCGCGTCCCTCCGCCGCCGCAGCAGTACCGCGGCCAGCACCGCCCCCGCCAGCAACAGCGCCGCTCCCGCGACCGAGGCGTACTGCATGCTGTGCACGAAGGCCCCCCGCCCGACCCGGATCAGTGAACCGTCACCCGTGGCCACCGCACCCGCGAGGGTCTTGCGGGCGGCCTCCGGGGCGGAGTCCGGCATGTCCGCGGTGTAGATCGCGGTGGCCACCGCGCCCAGCAGGGCCATTCCCATCGCACCGCCGAACTCCTGGCCGGTCTCCAGCAGCGAGGCCGCCGAACTGGCCTTCGCCGGCGGGGCCGTGGACAGCGCCAGGTCCGACACGAGCGCCATCACGGTGACGATGCCGCAGCTCATCACGGCGCAGCCGCCGAGCAGCAGCCACAGCGAGTCCGTACCGGTCAGGGCGAGAAGGGCGAAGCCTGCGGCGGCGATGACGAAGCCCGCGCAGATCACCCGGGCGCGGTCGGTCCGCTGGGCGATCGCCGTGGCCGTCGGGGCCGCGGCGCCCACCGCCAGGGACGGTGCCAGGGACCACAGCGCGGCCTCCATCGTGCTCATGCCGAGCACCGACTGGAGGTACTGCGTGGTGAAGAACGAGGAGCCCATCATGGCGAACGCGGCCAGCGCGTTCAGCCCGATCCCGGTGGCGAAGCCGCGGTGGCGGAACAGTTCCCGGCTGATCATCGCGTCGGAGCGGCCGCGCTGGCGGCGGACGAAGAGCAGACCGACGACCAGCCCCGCGCCGATGATCAGCGCGTTTCGCACATCGAGCCCATGGGCGGCGCTCTCCTTGACGCCGTAGACGACCGGCAGCACGAACCCCATCGACAGCGGCACGCTCAGGAAGTCGAACCGTCCGGGGGCCGGGTCCTTGAACTCCGGGACCAGCACCGGCACCAGAACCAGCAGCAGCACCATGGCCGGCACATTGATCAGGAAGACCGAGCCCCACCAGAAGTGCTCCAGCATGACCCCGCTGAGCACCGAGCCGAGCGCGACGCCGCCCGCCATGGCGCCCGACCAGATCCCCACGGCCCGGCCGCGCTGCCGCTCGTCGCGGAACATGTTCCGCACGAGCCCCATGGTCGAGGGCATCAGCGTCGCCCCGCCGACCCCGAGCAGGGCGCGGGCCGCGATCAGCATCTCGGGGCTGTCGGCGTACGCGGCGGCGACGGACGCGGCACTGAACGCGAACGCGCCCAGGAGCAGCAGCTTGCGACGGCCGATCCGGTCGCCGAGCGAGCCCATCGTGATGAGCAGGCCGGCCAGGGCGAAGGCGTACACGTCGAAGATCCAGAGCTGCTGGGTGGCGCTGGGGGCGAGGTCCCGGTCGATGGACGGGATCGCGAAGAAGAGGACGGAGATGTCCATCGAGACGAGGAGGAGGGGCAGCAGAAGGACCACGAAGGCGGTCCATTCCCGGCGGCCGGCGAGGTGGCCGCGCTCGGCGGTGGTGCGCGTGGCGTTCGTCATGCCAGGAAATGTACGAGCGTGTAAAACAGTTGTCTAGTACGAACGTGTAAAACGTTCGTACATCTCGATGGGCAGCAAAAAACGCACTGGGCGGTTCACGTGTGTACGTGAACCGCCCAGTGCGTTGTCTGTGCGCCGCCAGGGACTCGAACCCCGGACCCGCTGATTAAGAGTCAGCTGCTCTAACCAACTGAGCTAGCGGCGCTTGCTGACTCGAAAATAATACCTGCTCCGGAGGGGTGCTGATGACACCCCACCCGGAGCCCCCGCCGGGCGGCGCTAGAGCGCCATCGACAGGAGCACCGGAGCCGCCCGCCGGTTCAGCGTGTCCGCCGCCGAGCGCAGGCGGTGCGCGTCCTCGATCGGCAGCGACAGCGCCAGACAGCCCGCCGACGACCCGGCCGTCAGCGGCACCGCCGCGCACACCGTGCCGACCGCGTACTCCTGGATGTCGAGTACCGGGACCGTCGCCGGCTGGCTGTCCAGCTTGGAGAAGAGCACCTTCTCGTTGGTGATCGTCCGCGAGGTGAGCCGAGGTGTCCTGTGGCGCGAGATGTGGTCCCGGCGCCCGTTCTGGTCGAGCTGGGCCAGCAGGCATTTGCCGACCGCCGAGGCGTGCGCCGCCGACCGGAAGTCCACCCACTCGTGGACCGCGGGGGTGAGCGGGCCGTCGGCGTACTGCGTGACCCGGATCTCGCCGTCGACGTACCGGCTGATGTAGACCGCGGCGCCGACCGAGTCGCGCAGCTGCGCCAGCATCCGCTGGAGCCTGGACTCCAGGGCCTGTCTGCGGGCCGGGCCGGAACCGAGGAGCAGGAGCGAGGCGCCGATGACGTACGCGCCGTCGGTGACCTGCTCCACGTAACCCTCGCGGCGCAGCGTCAGCAGCAGGGAGGTGAGGTGGCCGGTGGGCAGTCCCGTCTCGCGGGAGATCTGGGCGTCCGTCACACCGTTGCCGTGCTTGGAGACCGTTTCGAGAACACGAAGGGCGTACTGCACCGAATGGAACGGTGCGGTCGGTTCGGGCTTCAATGCCACGGTTTCCCCCTACCAGGTTGTGACCGCAAGCTCTGACCTCACGATAGCCGCCAGGACCCCGTTCCGGGGCGGCTGTCGGTGACTGGACGGAGCGCCCCGCCCCGGTGAGCTGGGGCGCATCCGTCTGGCATATGCCAGAGTCATTGCCTTTCGGCAAAGGGTGAGGTCACAGAACCGCGTCGAGGAACTCGCGCGTACGTTCGTGCTCTGGGTCGGTGAAGATTTTTTCCGGCGGACCGGATTCGATCACCCGCCCGGAGTCGAACATCAGTACCGTCTCCGAGACGTCCCGGGCGAAATTCATCTCATGGGTCACGCAGAGCATGGTGATGTCGGTGTTCCTGGCGATGTCGCCCAGCAGCTCCAGCACCCCGGCCACCAGCTCCGGGTCGAGCGCCGACGTCACCTCGTCCAGCAGCAGGATCTCCGGCTCCATGGCCAGGGCGCGGGCGATGGCGACCCGCTGCTGCTGACCACCGGAGAGCTGGGAGGGGTGGGCGTCGATCTTCGCGGAGAGCCCGACCAGGTCCAGCAGCTCCCGGGCCCGGGTCTCCGCCTCCTCGCGGTCCTTGCCGAGCACGTTGACCGGCGCCTCGGTGATGTTCTGCAGCACCTTCATGTTGGGGAAGAGATTGAACTGCTGGAAGACCATGCCGATCTTCTTCCGGGCCTCGCGCAGATGCTTCTCGGGCGCCGGCTTCAGCGCTCCGCCGGGCGTCCTGATGTGGGACAGCGGGCTGCCGTCCACCCAGATGACGCCGTCGCTGACCTTCTCCAGCGTCATCAGCAGCCGCAGGATGGTGGTCTTGCCCGAGCCGCTGGGCCCGATCAGGGTGATGTGCTCGCCGCGCCGCACCGAGAAGTTCAGCCGGTCGAGGACGACATGGTCGCCGTACCGTTTCACGACGTCGTCGAAGCGGACCAGCGGAGGGCCGGTCTCCGGCGCGCCGGCCGGTGCGGCGGCCGGCGCGGCGTCCGCCGGGGCCGCCGGGGCCGCGCCCGTCGTCTTGCGCAGGGGGAGGGGTTCAGTGGCCAAGGCGCTTCTCCAGCTTTCTCATCAGCAGCGAGGTGGGGTAGCTCGCGACCAGGAAGACCAGGCCGGCGAGCGTGAAAGCCTCGGTGTAGGCGAAGTGGTCGGCGCCGTACTTACGGGCCTCGAAGACCATTTCCTGCACCGTGATCACGGCGAGGAACGGGGTCTCCTTGAACATCGAGATCGCGTAGTTGCCGAGCGCGGGCAGCACATTGCGCACCGCCTGCGGCAGGACCACGGCCTGCCAGGTCCGCCGGGGGCCGAGCGAGAGCGCCCGGCAGGCCTCCCACTGGCCCTTGGGCACCCCGTCGATCCCGGCGCGGTACACCTCGGAGGTGTACGCGGCGTAGTGGATGCCCAGCACCACGATGCCGATCGTCAGCGGCTCCACCGACGTGAACAGGGCCGCCGCGCCGACGAGTTGGACAAGCAGCGGGGTGGACCGGACGAACTCCGTCACGGCCCGCACCGGCACCGTCACGAACCTGCTCGGGGCCCGGCCGGCGACCGCGACGGCCAGCCCCAGGACCGCGGCGACGAGCGTGCCGAGCACCGTCGCGAGCAGCGTGACCCGGAAGCCTTCGAGCAGCAGGGGCAGGGCGTCCCCGGCCGCGTTCCAGTCGAAGCCGTTGTTCACCGGGCACCTCCCGGGACGGCGGTGACGGCCTCGGCGGCGCTGCGGCTGCGCAGCAGCGAACCCGCGCCGGTGGGCAGCCCGAGCCGCCGCTTGGCGCCCCGCTCCAGCAGGTTCATCAGCAGGGTCAGGGCGTACGCCAGCACGAAGTAGACGGCCAGCAGGGTCACGTACGCGGTGAGCGTCTCACCGGTACGGTCGCGCAGCTGCTGGACCACGGTCATCAGGTCGGCCGCGGAGATCAGCCACAGCAGCGGGGTGCACTTCAGCAGCTGGATCAGCAGATTGGTGAAGGACGGGATCATCTGCACCCAGGCCTGCGGAAGGATCACCTTCCGCATCCGGTGCAGCGGCGACATGTTCAGCGCGACGGCGGCCTCGTACTGGCCGCGCGGCACGGAGCCGATCGCCCCGCGCACCACTTCGGCGCCGTACGCGCCGTAGTTGAGGCCGAAGGCGACGACGCCGCAGACCAGCGGGTCCAGTTGGTACCCCGTCAGCGTCGGCATCGCGTAGTAGAGCCAGAACAGCTGGATGTAGAGCGAGGTGCCGCGGAAGAACTCCACGACCACGCGCGAGGTGCCGCGCAGCACCAGCAGCCGGCTGATCGACATCAGACCGAGGACGAACGACAGCAGGAGCGCGGCCAGCGAGCCCAGGACGGTGGCTTCGAGGGTCACCCACAACCCCGAGCGCACCTGCGGGAGTTCGTCGAAGAAGGCGGAGAAGAAATCACTCATGCGCCGCGGTCCGTCCCCGTCGGCCCTTGCGCACCCGGCCCCCGCACGGTCAGCCCTTGCACAGATCGGCCGTCTTCAGCGTGGCCGGCGGGAGCTCGGTGGCGGAGAAGCCGTACTCCTGGAGCAGTGACACATAGCGCGACCGGTCCGAGACGATCTTCTTCAGCTCGCGGTTGAAGGCGTCCCGCAGGTCCTCGTTGCCCTTGCGGAAGACGGCGCCGCCGGGGCTGTACTGCTTGGTGCCGTCGAGCTCCGGCACGAAGGGCTCGGTGACCTCGGTCTCCGGGTTGGTCTTCGCCAGCCAGCGCAGCGAGATGCCGGTGAGCAGGAACGCGTCGATCCGGCCGCCCTTGACCGCGTCGGCGCCGTCCTGCGGCTTCTGCAGCGTCTTGATCCGGTCCCCGGCGATGCCGGCGCCCTCGGCGTACGTGCCCTCCACGGCGCCCGACATCACGCCGACGGTGATCCCGGCGGCCTTCGCGGACGCCAGGTCGGTGACCTTCCTCGGGTTGCCCTTCTTCACCATCAGCGCGGTCGGCGAGATGAACTCGGGCTCGGAGAACAGGGCGTTGGCGCAGCGCTCGGGCGTGATCGCCATTCCGGCGCTGACCACGTCGTACTTGCCCGCCTGGAGCCCGGGGATCAGGCCGTCCCACTCGGAGAGCGTGGGCTTGAGCTCGTCGACGCCGAGCGCCTTGAAGATCTCCCGGTGCAGGGTGGGTGCCTCGCCCTTGAGCTCCTTGCCCTCCAGATAGCCGTACGGGGCCTCGTTGGCGTACGCCACCCGGACGAAGCCCTGCTTGCGGAGCTTTTCGAGCGCTCCCGCACCGTCCGCGGAACCGGCGTCGGTCTTGCTGCACGCGGCGAGCAGACCGGGGACGACGAGCAGGCCGCCCACGGCCGCCGATCGGTTCAGAAAGCCCCGGCGGGACAGGTTCGGGAAGTCAGCCATGGTTCGCAATCTCCTGGAGGGATCGAACAGTCCGGACAGGGGTGGCGCCTGCCCGATCCCGGACGTCTATGCAGGAAGCGAGGGCATGCAACCGAAAAGTGGCCGGAGTGTGACCTTCCCGTGTCCGGGGTGGTCGGTACCGGTCCGCTCCGGACGGCCCGTACGGTTCACTCGCCCGGCTCCCGCACGGGGACGTAACCGCGCCGCTTGTCCACCACGTTCGGCAGGGGCTGCCCGGCCGTCCAGAGCTCGTACATCGCCACGAACTGCTCGCCCAGCCGGTCCCGCCAGCCCGCCGTGTCGCCGCTCATGTGCGGCGACACGATCAGATCCGGTACGTCCCACAGCGGGCTCCCCGGCTCCAGGGGCTCCCGCTCGAACACGTCGAGCGCCGCTCCCGCGATCCAGCGCCTGCGCAGCGCCTCGGCCAGATCGTCCTCGACGACCAGCGGTCCGCGCCCCACGTTGATGAAGCGGGCCGACGGCTGCATCAGCCCGAAGAACCGGGCGTCGAACATGGCGCGGGTCGACTCGGTCAGCGGAGCCGCGCAGATCACCCAGTCGGCCAGGGCGGTCAGCCGGTCCAGGTCCTCGGTGCCGTGGATGGTGCGCCGCGCCGTGCGCCCCACGAGCGCCACCTGGACCCCCAGCGCGATCAGCAGCCTGGTGATCTCCCGCCCGATCGGGCCCGCGCCGACGACCACCGCGCGGCTGCCCGCGAGCCGGGTGCTCTCGCGGTGGCGCCACTGCCGCCGCCGCTGGAGCTCCAGCGTGCCGGGGAGGTCCTTGGCGAACGCCAGCACCAGGCCGGTCACGTACTCCGCGACGGGCCGCTCGAAGATGCCCCGGGCGTTGGTCACCACCGTGTCGGAGGCCGCCAGCTCCGGGCAGAGCAGCCGGTCCACGCCCGCGCTCGCGGTGTGCACCCAGGCCGGACGCGGTCCCCCGCCCGGCCAGGCGGCCCGTACCGCGTCGGAGGCGAAGTCCCACACCAGCAGCACATCGGCCTCGGGGAGCCGGGCGGCGAGTCCGGCCTCGTCCGTGTACCGGATCCGGGCCCGGCCGGTCAGCCGGCCGAGACGCGGCGACGGGTCGGTGTCCAGGACGAGCAGGGTGGGCTCGGACATGAGAGGCGGTCGCTCCGCTGCGTCTGGGGAGGTGCGCTCCCGACCGGGAGGTGCGGTCCCGCCCGGGAGGCGGGTGCGACCACGCTCGCACCCGCCTCCGCCCCCGTCAACAGGTCGGAGCAGAGGTCGCGACATATGGGGGAATACTTGGAGAAAGTGGGATGAAAGTTCGCGAGCGGTGAGGCTGGACAGGAACAGGAAGGGCGGACATGACGACCGTCGGATTTCTCTACCCGGGCCACTTCGCGGAGGACGACTTCCCGCGGATGGAGATCCTGCTCGACGCCGTCCGGCTGGTGGTGAACCGCACCGAGGTCGACGAGGACGCCTACCGGATCGACGCGCTGATCCGGACCGGCTCGCCCGAGCACCTGGCCGCCGGGGTGGAGGAGCTGCGACGCGCCGGGGTCGAGGCCGTCGTCTGGGCGAGCGGCGCCGGCAGCTTCCTGTACGGCTGGGAGGGCGCCCATGAACAGACGGCCGCCCTGGCGCGGGCGGCCGGCGTGCCCGCCTCCAGCACCTCGTTCGGCTTCGCCCACGCGATACGGGAGCTGGGCGCCGACCGGGTCGCCGTCGCCTCCACCTACCCCGAGGGCATCACCGCCCTGTTCGCCGACTTCCTGCACGCCGCGGGCATCGACGGGGCCGTCACCACCCACGCCGCCCCGCTCGGATCGGCCGCCGAGGCCGCCGCCTGGGGCCTGGACCAGGTGAAGGAGCTCGCCGCCGCCGCCGACCGGCCGGAGGCCGACGCGGTCCTGCTGCCCGACACCGCGCTGCACACCGCCGGGCACGAGGCGGAGCTGGAGGAGCTCCTCGGCAAGCCGGTCCTCACCGGGAACCAGGTCGCGGTCCGCGAAGGGCTCCGCCTGGCCGGCCGTCGCGCGTGGTCCCCGAGGCTGGGCCGTATCTTCGCGGCCCGGGAGGCGCCCCCGGCCCCGGTGTCCGTCTGGGGCGAGGGCCGGGAGCGAGCACACAGCGGGCGGCGGGCAGGGCCCCGAGACGTACGGGAATAGCCCGGAGACGTACGGGAACAGCCCCGAGCACGTGAGGGAACAGCCCCGAGCACGTAAGGGAATAACCGGAGACAACCTCCCGTTATGTGCTTCCGGACATACGGGCCGGACGCACGAGCCGGACGTGGGCGCATCACCGGAGAGGCCAGGGCGTGGACGAGATTCGAGGCGACGAGATCCGTGGCAAGGCGGAGGGAACGGCCACCGTTCCGCTCTCCGTGCTGGACCTGGTGACCGTGGGGCAGGGCCGCACCGCCACCCAGGCGCTGCGCACGAGCGTGGACATCGCACAGCTCGCCGAGCGCCGCGGGTTCCACCGCTACTGGGTCGCCGAACACCACTCCATGCCCGGCGTCGCCTCCTCCTCGCCCGCCGTGATCCTGGCCCACCTCGCCGCGCACACCGGGCGCATCAGGCTCGGCTCCGGCGGCGTGATGCTGCCCAACCACGCACCGCTCGTCATCGCGGAACAGTTCGGCACCCTGGAGGCCATGGCCCCCGGCCGCATCGACCTCGGCCTCGGCCGCGCCCCCGGCACCGACGGTGCGACGGCGGCCGCCCTGCGCCGCACCGACCGGCTGAACGAGGGCGCGGACGACTTCCCGCAGCAGCTCGCCGAGCTGACCCGGTTCCTGGACGACGACTTCCCCGACGGCCACCCCTACGCCCGTATCCACGCGGTCCCCGGCCCCGTCCAGGCCACGGCCGAGGGCGGGGTCCAGTCACCGGCCCGCCCGCCGGTCTGGCTGCTCGGCTCCTCCGGCTTCAGCGCCCGGCTGGCCGGGGTGCTCGGCCTGCCCTTCGCCTTCGCCCACCACTTCTCGGCCCAGAACACGATCCCGGCGCTCGACCTGTACCGGGAGTCGTTCCGGCCGTCCGCGGTGCTCGACGCCCCGTACGCCCTGATCGGCGTCTCGGCCCTGGCCGCCGACGACGAACGCGAGGCCCGCCGCCAGGTGCTCTCCGGCGCCCTGTCCATGGTCCGGCTGCGCACCGGCCGCCCCGGTCTGGTCCCGACGCCCGAGGAGGCGGAGGCGTACGCCTTCAGTCCGATGGAGCGCGAGTTCGTCGACGGCTGGCTCACCAACATCGTCCACGGCACTTCGGACGAGGTCCGTACCGGCCTCGACGACCTGGCCAAGCGCACCGGCGCCGACGAACTCATGATCACCGCCAACGCCCACGGCGGCGAGGCCAGGCTGCGCAGCTACGAGCTGATCGCGGACGCGTACGGCCTGCCCACGCTCACGGCCTGACCGCGTTCCCGCCCTGACCGCGTTCCCGCCCGATCAGCCCTGCATCGGGCGGGTGCCGATCAGCTCGCCGATCCGTTCCGGGGCCACCGCGCGGGAGTACAGCCAGCCCTGCCCGGTGTCGCAGCCGATCCTGCGCAGCCGTTCCGCCTGGCCGGCCGTCTCCACGCACTCCGCGGTGACGGTCAGGCCCAGCCGGTGCGCCAGCTGCACCATCGCCTCGACGATCGTCTCGTCGGCCGGGGACGGGTGGGCGCCGTCGTCGTAGCGGAAGCCGCGCACGAAGGAGCCGTCCAGCTTCAGCACCGAGACCGGCAGCCGGCTCAGATAGGCGAGGTTGGAGTAGCCGGTACCGAAGTCGTCGATGGCGATCCGTACGCCCATCTCGCTGAGCGATTGGAGCGCCTGGATCGGCTGTCCCGCCGAGCCCATCACCGCGGACTCGGTCAGCTCCAGCTGGAGCAGCGAGGGATCGAGGCCGGTCTCGGCGAGGATCTCCGCGACATCGGTGACCAGGTCGGAGTCCCAGACCTGGCGTACGGCGACGTTGACGCTGATGAACAGCGGCGGATCGGCGGGGTGCTCCAGCTGCCAGCGCCGGGCCTGGCGGCAGGCGGACTGGAGCACCCACCGGCCGAGCTGGACGATCGAGCCGTCCTCCTCGGCGATCGCGACGAACCGATTCGGCGACAGCATGCCGAACTGGGGATGGTTCCAGCGGACCAGGGCCTCCACCCCGCGCACGATTCCGTCGGCCATGCCGACCAGCGGCTGGTACTCGATGGTGAACTCGCCCCGCTCCACGGCGGGCCGCAGCGTCGACGAGAGCGTCTGCCGGGTCATCCGGTGGGCGTTGCGCTCCGGGTCGAAGACCGTCCAGCGGGCCTTGCCGTCGGCCTTCGCCCAGTACAGCGTGGTGTCGGCGGCCTGCATCAGGCCGGTGGCGGAGGTGCCGGCCACGGGCCGCTCCACCACCCCGATCGAGGCGGACACGGAGAGCCGGTGCCCGGCCAGGTCGAAGGGCTGCTGGAGCGCGGCGAGGACCGAGCGGGCCAGATCGGTGAGCTGCTGCGTGCCGGACGAGTTCTCGACCAGGATCGCGAACTCGTCGCCGCCCAGCCGCGCCACGAGATGGGCGCCGTCACGGTGCGGGCCGTCCTGGGCGGCGCAGTCGGTGAGCCGCCCGGCGACGGCGGCGAGCAGCCGGTCGCCGATCCGGTGGCCCATCGTGTCGTTGACGGCCTTGAAGCCGTCCAGGTCCAGGTAACAGAGCCCGACCCGGCCGCGGTCGAAGGAGCCGTCGTCGTACGGCGGGGTCTCCAGGACGGCCGAGAGCCGTTCGAAGAAGAGCGTCCGGTTGGGCAGCCGGGTCACCGGGTCGTGCATCTGGAGGTGGCGCAGTCGTTTCTGCAGCTCGCGCCGGTCGCTGATGTCCGAGACGGAGAGCAGCACCCGGCCGGGCCCGGCGCCCTCGCCCGCACCGGCCTCCCGCTCGGGCATCGGTACGACGGTGACCTCGGCCCACAGCGCGCGCCCGTCCGGATGCTTGAGCCGGTGGGTGCAGCGGAACCGTGAGCGCCGCCCGTGCAGCACCTCGCGGTACGCGTGCCAGGTGCGGCCGTCCGCCGCGAGGTCGAGCAGATCGGCGGCGGACTGGTTGGTCAGTGTCGCGGCGCAGCGGCCGAGGAGGCCGCCGAGGGCCTCGTTGGCGGTGACGACCAGGCCCTCGTGATCGACGACGGCCATCGGCAGCGTGGCGGCCAGGAACGCGGCCCGATAGCCGTGCGGCTCGGATCCGTCGGCCCCGGCGGGAGGCCACGGAGCGTGACGTTCCGTGATCGACGGGCCTGCGGAATACCGGGGTGTGCCCGCCGTGGGCCCGCGCCCTTCGGAGGTTCCGCTCACCGTTCGCTCCCGCCGTGCAGTTCTGTCCTGAACAGGTGTGGCCGGACTGGCCCGCCGCGCGGAGCGCCTGGGTCGGAGGCGGAAACCACGCGGGAAAGCCTGGTGAAGCATAGAGGCTGGTACGTCGGCCGTTCCAGCGTCCGACCCTTCCACGCCCCGAGAGCGCCCCGCATGGGCCATTCACGTGCGGATCCGATTTGCCCGTAACGGATCACTTCTGAGCGATTGAGTTCCCCTGCTATGCCTCGGTGATCGATTGTGACTTTCCGTGAGGGTGAGGGTTCCGGTCGGCCGCTGACTCGACTGGGGCAGCTCAACAGGACGAAAGCCTCGAACCATCACAGGGTGGTGGGTGACCGAAGCTCGCACCCGGAGGTGGATGTGCCGCGTCAGCGCAGGACCGGGGGAGTGGAGAGACCGAGCCTGCGCGGTGTGGCCGCCGCCGTGACCTCCCTCCTGGCGCTCGTCGCCACCTCTCTCGTGGCCGGGCCCGCCGTGGCCGCCACCGGGGAGGCGGGGCCTTGCGCCCTGCCCCGGACCGATGCGCACCACTCGCTCGGCGTCAGCGACTGGAACGGCGCCTACCCCCGGCCCGACCACCCCCTCGACGCGGTCATGGTCTTCCTCTCTTTCCCGGACCACCGTCCCGCCGCCACCCCCGCCGAGCTCACCGCCGACTACTTCCCCGCCACCACCCAGTTCTTCCAGCGCGCCTCGTACGGGAAGTTCACCCTGCGCCCGCACCCGATGCGGCAGTGGACCCGGATGCCCAAGACGTCCGACCAGTACGGCATACGGCGGGACTGGGACAACGAGCGGCGCAGCTCCTATCTGCGCGACGCCATCGCCGCGGCCGACCCGAAGGTCGACTTCTCCCGGTACGACATCGTCTATCTGGTCGCCGACCCGGATGCCCCGGGCGTCGACTCCGACGCCACCAAGGTCGTCAACTTCGACCAGCCGCTGCACGTCGACGGCACGGACATCCGCCGCGTCGTCACGGTCTTCGAACAGCACCCGCCGGACCACAACGTGCTGGCCCACGAGACCGGGCACGTCTTCGACCTGCCGGACCTCTACCACCGGCCGGCCGACGGCAAGGGCGACTGGGACACCTACGTCGGTGACTGGGACGTGATGGGCAGCCAGTTCGGACTCGCGCCGGACTTCTTCGGCTGGCACAAGTGGAAACTGGGCTGGCTGGACCGCCGGCAGGTGATCTGCGTCCAGAGCAGCCGGGACATCACCCTGGAACCGATGGCCGCCGCTCCCCCACCCGGCGCCTCCCTCGGCACCCGGCTCGCGGTGATCAGGACCGGCGAGGGCAGCGCCGTGGCCATCGAGGCCCGCAGCGCCACCGGCAACGACAGCACGACCTGCGCCGAGGGGGTCCTGCTCTACCGGGTGCGCAACGGAACGCCGTCCGGCGGCGGCCCGGTCGACGTCATCGACACCCACCCCCGCACCGACGCCTGCTGGGACCGCTCGGTCTACGCGCCGCTCGCGGACGCCCCGCTGCGGGTCGGCGAGACGTACAGCATCCCCGACGGGCACACGAAGGTCGAGGTCGCCGACCGCACCCCGTCGGGCGCCTGGACCGTCCGGATCACCACCGGCGCGTAAGGCGTCCGACATCCGGCGAACACGAAGAAGCCCCTCGCTTCCGCGAGGGGCTTCTTCCGTCTGTGCGCCGCCAGGGACTCGAACCCCGGACCCGCTGATTAAGAGTCAGCTGCTCTAACCAACTGAGCTAGCGGCGCCTGCTGACGTCGTAGACATTAGCATCCGGATCGGCGGGAGGAAAAATCGAATTCCGGGACGCCGACGGGGCCACCGGCGAGGGCGTCGACCTGGTCACCCGGACACAGGCCCAGAGCAGCACGTCGGGGCCCGGCAGCCAGGGGGTGCGGGTGTCGGGGGCGACCAGCCAGCGGGGGCCGGGCGTGGTGGAGGTGCAGGTCAGGGGCGGGACGGTCACCGCGTCCCCGGTGCCGTGGCAGAGCAGCGGCGGCACCTTGTTCTCGCCCTCGTCGTCGTGGCCCCGCGGCCCCATGGCGGCCCGCGGCTCGGGCCCGCCGCCCCACTCCTCCCAGTCGAGCAGCGAGGGGAGCCGCTGGGCGGTACCGGGCGAGGCGAACAGCAGCATCCGGCCGCGGTGCGTGGCCACCGGCCCGGAGCCGGGGCCGTCGGACCACAGGTGCTCCAGCATCCGGCGCCCGAAGAGGGTGGGCACGTTCACCACGTCGAAGGCCGAGCCGCACGGCAGCACCCCGGGCGAGGAGGGATGGGCCTCCCACTGGGCCAGTGTGGAGCGGGGATACGCGGCGGCACCGGCCAGCCAGGCGGCACCGGCCGCCGTGACGTGTGCCGTCTGGTTCGCGGCCTGGTTCCGCAGAACGGTGAAGGCGTCGGCGCGCTGGTGGGAGGCGTCGTCGTGGCGCAGGGTCGAGTTGTGGGGCAGCCATGCGGTCATACGGGCATGTCTACCGGGAGTGATCGAGCGGATTCCGAGAGTTGCCGGAAATCGGGACAGGCCAGGGTGGGGAGGAGTATCTTGCGCTCGGGCATATGCCAGTGGTTCTACCCGGAGTCAGGACCGGACCCTCGGAGCCGGGCGTCACGACCGGCCCTCGGGGCCTGGCCGTCAAGGCCTGGCCGTCAGGGTGTGGCACCGCCCAGCAGGCTCCGGCCGAACTCGATCATCTTCTTGGCGTAGTCCTCGGTCCACTCCGCACGCCGCGCGATGTCCGCGGCCGTGAGCCGGTCGAACCGGCGCGGATCGGCGAGCTGGGCGGCGGCGACCGCCTGGAACTCGACCGCGCGGTCGGTCGCGGCCCGGAACGCCACGGTCAGCTCGGTGGCGCGGGACAGCAACTCCCTCGGATCGTCCATCGACTCCAGATCGAAGAAGTGCTCGGGATCGGCGACGGCCGCCGTCGGCTCGAAGAGCAGGGGTGCGGGGCGCAGCCGCTGCCGCTCGTTCCGCTCGGGTTGTGGCATGTGGTGTTTCCTCCTCGGGTCGGCCCGATGGCCACCCTCCATTGTCCAACGTCCCGCAAGAGGGCCCGGCTCCCGGCCGTGTCCCACCGGCTCATGAGCCCGCGGCGGCGGTCACGGGCGCCAGGCCACCCGGTGTTCGGCCAGGTGCGCCAGCACCGCGTGGTTCGCCTCCCAGCCGTCCGGGAACTTCACCGTGACGCCCAGCTGGACCGGCTCCGTGGACGGGTGCTCGTCCAGCAGCTCGGTGACGCCCGCCCGGCACACCACGATGCAGGCGTGCCGGTGACGCGAGGCCAGCACGCAGAGCCGGCCCGTCTCCAGGTGGAAGGCGGTGGCGTCCGGGCGGCCGGAGAGCGGGTGCAGGACCACCGTCACATCGAACTCGCGGCCCTGCAGCCGGTTGGCCGTGTCCACTGCGACGCCGCTCACGCCCAGCTCCGCGAGCGCCGCCCGCACCGCCGCGGCCTGGTCGCGGTGGGCGGTGCCGACCGCGACCCGGTCCGCCGTCACCGGCACCGGGTCCGGCGAGCGTTCGCTGGTCGCCGCGCCGCCCCGGTCCAGCAGCCGGCGGATCACCAGGGCCACCGCGCGCACCGCCTCCGGGTCGGTGCGCGGGGTGTGCCGGGCCGGGAGCTCCAGCAGGCCCCAGCCGGACTCCGCCGCCTCGTCCAGCACCCGGTCCGGGGCCGAACCGTCGCAGGCCACGCCGAACGACAGCCGCCGGTCGCCGTGGTCCGTACCGCTGCGGAACGGGGTGTACGGGTAGAACGCGTCCGAGACCAGCGGCGCGGCGGACGCGGGCAGCCGCCACGACACCGGCAGCCGGTGCTGCGGCAGTTGGGGATTGTGCGCGAGCAGCGTGGAGACGGCGCTCGCGGACGGGTCGTAGGAGAGCCCCGCCCACTGGTCCGCGCCGACGATCGAGAACGGGTCCAACTGGCCCGGATCGCCGACGAACAGCGCCCGCTCGAAGAGCCCCGCGACGGCCAGCAGCGCGTCCGAACGCATCTGGTACGCCTCGTCCACGATCGCGTGGCCCCACGGCTCGACGTTCTTCACATGCGCCCACTTCGCGGCCGTCGAGATGACCACGTCGAGCCCGGCGAGATCGCCGGCCTTCGCCGACTTCCGTACGTTGGCCAGGCCGTCCAGCACCTTGTCGTACGGGTCGGTGTCGTTGCTGTGCAGCCGGCCGACCGGCAGCCCCGGGTCCTTCTCGGCCAGCCGCACCACCAGGTCGTCGACCTGGGCGTTGGTCTGCGCGACCACCATCAGCGGATGCCCGGCCGCCGCGAGTTCGAGCGCGGCACGCACCACGAGCGTCGACTTCCCCGCGCCCGGCGGGGAGTCCACCACGATGCCGCGCGACGTGCCGCGCAGGGTGTCGGCGAGGATCGCGTCGGTCGCCCGCGCGGCCTGGGTACCCGGGTCGAATACGGCCGTCACAACAGGTCCTCCGCGGTCACGGGATCGGGGCTCTCGGCATGCCCGGCGGCGGCGCCCGGCGGGCCGCCGTGCGTCCAGGGCGTCTCCTCCGGGTCCGGCAGCTTCGGGCCGCCGCGCTGATCGTGCTCGAAGAGCGTCCAGGCGATCCGGTCACCCGGCTCGGGCACCGAACCCGGGGCGGGCTCCTTGCTCCGGCCCATCCGGTCGAGGATCCGCAGCACCAGCGCGGGCGCGCTCCCGTCCTCCGGCCCGGCGGACGCCACGAACTCGGCGGTCTGCGGCTTGCCGTCCAGCGAGCGGTACACCTTGGTGCGCTCGCCGAGATGCGGGTACTCGTCCGTGCGGACCGTGACCAGCGGGCGCGGGGAGGGGCGCTTCGACTCGCTGTACGCCATCTCCACCCCCGTCACCTCGGCGACGAACGCCTCACCGGCCAGCCGCCGGCCGGCCAGCACCAGCGGATCGTCCAGCGCCTCCTGGGCCTCCAGCTGGGCCTGCGCCGTCTCGCGCGAGGCCAGCTTCTGCGCCGCCGTCACCGCGTCGTCCCGGCGCGGCTGCGGCGGCTCGCCCGAGCGCACCCGGTCCCGGTGGCCGGTGAACGACCAGCGGTCCCTGGTCCAGCGGTCCTCGGACCTGGTCCCCTCGGGGAGCTCGCGCAGCAGGTCGAGCCCGCGCCACACCGCGTCCCACGTCGGCCGCATCACACCGGCCAGCAGCGCCCTGATCTCCCGCTCGGCGGCGGTCAGTTCGCCGAGTCGGGCATCGGCCGCCAGACCGTCCTCGGCGGCCGCCAGCGAGGTGCGCGCCCGGTCGTACTTCTCGATGGCGGGCGCCAGCAGCCGGTTATCGAACGCCGGGTCCGTGGCCGGACCGGCCGGCGGGCACCGCAGCTGCCCCGCTCCGTCCCGCTCCAGCTCCGCACGGAGCGCCGCGGCGGCCCCCGACTCGCCCGGCGGGGCGTCGATCCAGGCCAGCAGCGCGCCCAGATGCTGATCCTCCAGGCTGCTCTGCCCGGTCGCCCAGTGCCGGTTCAGCAGATCGGTCGCGGCGAGCAGCAGCGAGGAGCCGGGCACCCTGGCCCGCTCCCCGTAGTGCGTCAGCCAGCGGCCCAGCAGCGGGACCCGGGCGGGGGCGGGGTACGGGGCGTCGGGATCGTCCTCGGCGGTGCGGCGGAACCGCATCGAGCGGCCCAGCAGCCGGACGAACTCGATGCCCGCCCGGCTCGGCACGACCAGCTGCGGCGCGTCCGCGCACAGTTCGACCTCGACCTTGACCTTCTTCCCGGTCTCCGGATCGGTCTCGTTGCGCTCGGCCGGCTCGACGACGTCCTCGTACGACTCGATGTGCGGCAGCACCGCCTCGGCCAGCTCGGCGAGGAACGCGAACCGCAGATCCCGGTCGCGCGGCTGCGAGACCGCCAGCAGCCGGGGCGCCTGACGGTCCGTCCCGACGAGCGCGCCCAGCGGGGCGCCCGCCTCGCCGGCCGTGGTCAGCGGGACCAGGACGAGCGGCCGGTCGGTGAGATGGCGGTGCCGGACCGTGGCCATCGGCCGGGCCCGGCCGCTCTCCACGGCCTCCAGCCGGGCCAGGGTGCTGATCAGCGACATGCCGGACCGCCCGTCAGCGCCTCGGCGCGCAGGGCCGCCGCGCGCCGCAGCGCCGCGACCGTCGGGTCCGCCGGGTCGCCCTCCTTGCCCGCGGCCGCCGCGAGCACCTCGCCCACCGTGGTCAGCCCGCCGAGCTCACCGCGCACACTGCGCCCCAGCGCCTCCACCGCACCGGCCTCGCGCGCCTTCGCCCGGCAGTGGAAGGCCAGCTCGCAGGCGGCCAGGCACTCCGGGGCGTACGCCGCGCCGACCGCTTCGACCGCGGCGTCGAGCTGCCGGCGGGGGCACTCGGGGTCGAAGGTGGTGCCCTCGGGCAGGGCCGCCGCGATGTCCTCGATCCGGGTCAGCCGGGTGAGCTGGCGGCGGGTGACCGCGCGCTGCTTGCGTACGTCGACGACCGAGGCGGTGGGCAGGTTGGAGAAGTCCTTCGGGCAGACCAGCAGCACCCGGTGGCCGACCTCGGCGCCCTCGGTCAGCTCCGCGATCCGCTCCAGCGCCAGCACGTACACGGCGGACTGCCGGGCCGCCGCGCCGACCTTCGCCGCGTCGGCCGAGCCGTCGATCATGGGGAAGGACTTGATCTCGACGACCGTCCACGTGCCGTCGGGGTGCACCGCCACCGCGTCCGGCTCCAGATAGGCGGGGGAGCCCGCCACCTCCAGGGCCAGCATCGGGTGGTCGAGCAGCGCCCAGCCGCCCGCCTCGGTCGCCTCCCGCAGCGCGAGCGCCGTACGCGCGGCGCGGCCCTCGGGGCCCGCCGCCGTCAGATCGGGCACCGAGACCTCGCCCGGCGCCGCGCCGGGGCCGCCGAGACGCTCGTACAGCAGCCGCATCAGCTCCGTGCCGCCGTCGCCCTTGACCCTGGCCTCGAAGGCGTTGCCCCGGACGAAGGCGAACTGCGACTGCCCGAAGGGGGCCGGTGAACCGAGCGCCGAGGCCAGCGCGCCCTTGTCCACCCCGGCGCCGTCCAGCAGGGCGCGGCGCCGGCAGCCGGGGTTGGCGGCGAGGGCGGCCAGCGCGCGGGCGTCCAGCGGACGCGGTGGGACGGTCGGTCCCCGCAGCTCAGCGAGCCGCTGCCGGAGCGTCGTCGCCGGCCGCTCCCGCCCTTGCGCGGGCGCCGGGATCGGTCCGGGGTGCGCGACCGGCCGAGGCGTCTGCGTCGGCCGATGCCGCGGCATCGGTGGAGTCTGCGGAGGTGGTCCGCTGGCCAGGGATTCGCTCACCCGCGGAAGTCTTGCATCCGGCACTGACAATCGGGGACTCCGCGACCGGGACGACCCGCGGGAAGCGGGCCCCGACCCGGTCCTTGATCCGGTCCGCGAGCCGCATCACGGGCCGTGCCAGCAGGGCTCCGACGCCCATCACGGCGGCGCCCGCGACCGCGTCGAGGAGGTAGTGGTTGGCCGTGCCCATCACGATGAACGTGGTGATCAGGGGGTAGGCGACACCCGCGGCCCGGATGTACGGGTTCTTGCTGTGGCGCCACAGCAGGATGCCGCACCAGAGCGCCCAGCCGACGTGCAGGCTCGGCATCGCCGCGTACTGGTTGGTCATCCCGCCCATGCCGCGCGGAGCGCTGGCCTCCGCACCCCACCAGCCGTACGAGCTGTACTGCGCCATCGTGTCGACGAAGCCGTACCGGGCCTCCAGCAGCCGGGGCGGGCAGGTCGGCAGCAGGGTGAAGCCGATCAGGCCGAACAGGGTGGAGGCCATCAGCCAGGTGCGGGCCCGGCGGTACACCTCCTGGCGGCGGCGGAAGAGCCAGATCAGGACTGCCGGGGTGACGAGGTAGTGCAGGGACGCGTACGCGAAGTCGGCGGGTATGCCTATCGAAGGGTGCGCGGTGAACAGCCGGTTGAGCGGATGTTCCAGGTTGATGTGGAGCTTCTGCTCCAGGCGCAGGATGCTCAGGCCGTGGTCGATGGCGGTGGACACGTCACCGCGCGCCACCAGCCGTCCCGCCGAGTAGAGCCCGTACACCAGGGCGAGCAGTGGCAGCTCGGTCCACCAGCGAAGCCTCGGGCGCGGCACGGGTGCGGTGCTGGCATGCTGCATCCGGAAGCTCTCCATCATGTGTTCATGCGACCGACGGCGGGCGTTCAACCGTACGGCGTGGGTCGGTCGGGGTTCCCCGGGGGTCCGTTCCGGAGCCCCGTGCGGGTAAAGAAAAGTCCGCGCAGAGTGGGACGCCGGGCGGGCCCCGGAGGTTGCCTCGCGATCATGTGCGAGATGATGGGAAAACCGGATGATCCGCCGCGTCCCGATCTCCGGCCTCAGACCTCAGTTCAGGGAGAGCCGTCATGGCACCGCGTATCCTGCTCGCCCGCCACGGCCAGACGGAATGGTCCGTCAAGGGCAACCACACCGGCAGGACGGACATCCCGCTGCTCGACGCCGGCCGCGCGGGCGCCAGGCTCCTCGGCGAGCGGCTGCGGCGGGGTCCGTGGGCGGATCTGCCGGGCCTCCAGGTGCGCACCAGCCCGCTGGTACGGGCCAGGGAGACCTGCGAGCTCGCGGGATTCGCGGACCGGGCCGAGCCGTGGGACGCGCTCATGGAGTGGGACTACGGGGCGTACGAGGGGATGACCCCGGCCGAGATCAAGGCGATCCGCCCGGACTGGTTCATCTGGCGTGACGGGGTGCCGGAGGGGGAGACCCTGGCCGAGCTGTCCGCCCGCGCCGACGAGATCGTGGACTGGGCCCGCTCGGCCGACCGCGACGTGCTGGTCTTCGCCCACGGCCACATCCTGCGGGCGTTGGGGGCGCGGTGGCTCGGCGAGGACGTGTCGTTCGCGGCGCGGATCCGGCTCGACCCGACGTCGTTCTCGGTGCTGGGATGGGCGTACGGGGCTCCCGTGATCGAGCGCTGGAACGACACCGGTCACCTGGACCGCTGAGACCTATGGGGTGGCGGCCTCCGCCGCCTGCTCGTACCGCTCCAGGAACTCCCGTACCTCCGCCACGCCCCGCTGCGGCACCAGCACCCCCGCCGACCGGGCCAGCATGGCCCGGATGCGGGTCGACCGGACGCGGTCCAGCAGGTCCAGCACCTGATGGCCCGCCGCAGCCGCCTCCACGGCCCGGCCCGCCCGCGCGAGGTCCCAGGTCAGCTCGGCCCGGTACAGCGCCAGGTTCCGGGTGAAGTGCGGGTCCTGGAGCCGGGTGGCCCGCCGCGCGTGCCCGGCCGCCCGGGACCAGTCGCCCAGCGCCGACCAGCACTGCGCCTGGAGCATCTCCAGCTCCGCCTCCCGGAAGAACGTCATCCATTCCGGATCGGCGTCGCGGGGCCCCCGCCCGAACGCGGTGTGCGCCCGGCCGATCGCCTGCTCGCAGCCCGTACGGTCCCCGAGCCCCGCCCGGCCCCCCGCCTCGCGCAGCGCGAGCAGTGCCAGCAGCCGGGGCGAGCCCAGCGGCTGCGCCGCCCGCTGCCCGGCCTCCGCCGCGCGCACGGACTCGCGGGGCCGCCCGGTGTCCCGGGCCAGGAACGACGTGTTGCAGAACGCGTGCGCCTCCAGCGCCGCGTCACCGGCCACCCGCGCCGTGGCGAGCGCCTCCGCGTAGTGCGAGCGGGCGTCCTCGTACCGGCCCGAGTCATGGGCCAGCCAGCCCACCGAGATGGCCAGTTCACCCGCCCCGGCATGCAGCCGGTCGGCGGTGGAGCGCTTGGTGGCCGTCCCGGAGTCGAGCAGCGCGTACGCCGCCCGCAGCGGCCGGGACGCACTGCGGTACAGGCCGTCGGCGCCGTGCCGGTCGTCGAGCAGCCGGATCTGCCGCACCGCCTTCTCGACGGCGCCGACCTCCCGCTCGCCGACCCGGCGCGGGTCGGGCAGGACGGCGGCAGCGGCGGATGTGCCGCCCAGGCCCAGGGTCGCGGCCGCCATCGTGGTGGTGCCGCTCGTCATGAACACGCGACGCAGCACGTCGCTCTCCTCGTCGGTCTCGCTGTGGAGCACAGGGGGCGGTGGGGGTTCGGCGGTGGCCCGCGCCGCCCGGCCACGCACGGTTTCGCGCGGCGAGAAGCCCAGGTCCGCCAGGGTCCTCCCGGGGAACATGTGCAGGAAGACCCGTTCGTACGCGTAGTTCGGGCAGCGGATCTCCCCGGACTCCACGCGTCCGATGTACCGGGCGTCGCACGCGACCTGCTCGCCGATCTCACGGGCGGACCTGCGTACCGCGGCAGCGAACTCCCCGGCGGAGCGCTGTCCGCGCAGCCGCCGGAAGGCGAGGTTGGGAACTGCCCCTGTCGACACCATGGACCGGAACCTCTCTTCCGCAGCCGGGGTTCCTGCTTCCGGTGTCCCCGGCGGAGCAAGAACGTACCTGCTGTGACGAGCCACACACAGAGCGTTTACGTGCAAAGTCGGGCATCTCGCCCGCGATCCGCCATGAACTGCCACCCTTTGCGGCGGCGTGGCACCGTAGCCCTTGACGCGGTCGGCGCGTTGGTCCATGCGGAGACGGAAACCGACTCCGCCCGGCGATGAGAGGAGAGGTCCCTTGTTGCATCCCGGCACGGAGACCGACGCACGGACGAATGCGACGACCCCGGCCGCGACGGGTGCCGCGCCATCCGCGTCCCCGGCGGGCCACGGGGCCGAGCCCTGCGACCTGGTGACCGTCCCGGCCCGTCAGGGCCTGGAGGCCGTGGACATCCTGCGCCGGGACGCCGAGCAGGACATCGGCCCGGTCCTGCACGACGGCACCTGCGACACTCTCGGTTTCCTCGTGCCGCCGGGGACCGCCGAGGGGTGGGACGTACCGGGCAGCGCCTGTACACGGACCGCCGGCCGCGGGCTGCGCATCCCCGCCGAGCCGCCGGTCACCGGCAGCGGCTGGCTGCTGCCGCCCGAGGGCGACGCCCCGGTCACCGACCCGGCCGTGCTGCGGGCCGCACTCGACCAGGCGGCCCGGCTGATCGAGGCGGCCGACAGCTGCCGCTGACCGTGCGCCGACCGCCGACCGCCGACCGCCGGTTCGCCGACCCCCGACCGTCGGTCCGCCGGCCGCGCCCATAATGGGCAGGTGTGCGGGTTTCCCCGGCACGGCCGGTTCCCTGCCGGCCCGGAGCGAAGAGCAGTGAGCAGGCACGAGCAGCGGTGGCACGTCGAGGAGCGTCGGGCGGGGGTGCGGGCGCCCGTAAGCGGTCCGACCGCAAGGACGACGGCAAGGCCGATGGCAGGACCGAGCGCAGGACCGAACGCGGCGCCGGGCGAGCCGGGCGGAGGGCGGAGCCCCTCGCCGAACCGGTGGACGGCTCCCTCGCCGAGCTGGTGCCCGACCGGGAGCGGCCGCACGCCTGGACGCTGACGCTGGACGGCGCCCCGCAGTCCCATGTGGATCTCGACGACCCCACGTTCCTGTCCTTCGAGTACCAGCGCAGGATCGGCCACATCGCCGATCTCGTCGCACCCCCCGGACAGCCCCTGCACGTGGTGCACCTGGGCGGCGGCGCCTTCACGCTCGCCCGCTACATCGCCGCGACCCGGCCCCGGTCCACCCAGCAGGTCGTCGAGGTGGACGCCGCCCTCGTCCAGCTGGTCCGCCGGGAACTGCCGCTGGACCCGCAGGCCAGGATCCGGGTCAGGACCACCGACGCCCGCGCCGGACTCGGGAAGATCCAGGACGGCTGGGCGGATCTCGTCATCGCCGACGTCTTCAGCGGGGCCCGCACCCCCGCACACCTCACCAGCACCGAATTCCTCGCCGAGGTCCGCCGGGTCCTGAAACCGGGCGGGAGCTACGTGGCCAACCTCGCGGACGGGCCGCCGCTGACCCATCTGCGCGGCCAGATCGCCACCGCGGCCGCGGTCTTCCCGGAACTGGCGCTGGCCGCCGACCCGACCGTGTGGCGCGGCCGCCGCTTCGGCAACGCCGTGCTGCTCGCCTCGGACCTGCCGCTGAAGGTCGCGGAGCTGACCCGCCGGGTGGCGACCGATCCGCATCCCGGACGCGTCGAACACGGGCGGGCGCTGGCCGACTTCACCGGCGGCGCGGCCGCGGTGAGCGACGCGGACGCCAAGCCGTCCCCGGCGCCGCCGCCCTCGGCCTTCGGCTGAACCCGCACATCCTGCCCCATCACACCGCCCGTTGTCCCGGTACCCCCGCAGGCGGTACCACCCCGCCCCGGATGGCGTACGGTGCCGCCCATGGCAAGTGTGCTCGTGGTCGAGGACGACCAGTTCGTACGTTCCGCCCTCATCCGGCACCTGACCGAGGCGTCCCATACGGTGCGCAGCGTGGGCACCGCGCTCGAAGCCCTGCGCGAGGTCGCCCACTTCCGCTTCGACGTGGTCGTCCTCGACCTCGGCCTGCCCGACCTCGACGGCGCGGAGGCGCTGAAGATGCTCCGGGGCATCACCGACGTGCCGGTGATCGTCGCCACCGCGCGGGACGACGAGAGCGAGATCGTCCGGCTGCTCAACGACGGCGCGGACGACTACCTCACCAAGCCGTTCTCGGTGGAGCACCTGTCCGCGCGGATGGCCGCCGTGCTGCGCCGCTCGCGCGCCGCCGGGGGCGAGGCGCCGGCGCCGCGCGTCATCCGGGTCGGCGGGCTCGCCATCGACCCGCTGCGCCGCCAGGCCGAACTGGACGGCGCCGCAATCGACCTGACCCGCCGTGAGTTCGACCTGCTCGCCTTCCTCGCGGGCCGGCCCGGGGTCGTCGTGCCCCGCAAGGAACTCCTGGCCCAGGTCTGGCAGCAGTCCTACGGCGACGACCAGACCATCGACGTCCATCTCTCCTGGCTGCGCCGGAAACTGGGGGAGACGGCCGCCCGGCCGCGCTATCTGCACACCCTGCGCGGTGTCGGCGTGAAGCTCGAACCACCCGGCCCGGAGCGGCCCGCATGAGATGGGCGCTGGTCAAGGTCTGTCTGGCCGTCACCGCGATGGTCGTGGTCGCCTTCGCCGTGCCCCTCGGCCTCGTGGTCAAGGAGATGGCCAGGGACCGGGCCTTCTCCGACGCCGAACGGCAGGCCGCCACCATCGGCCCGACGCTCTCCATCACCACCGACCGCACCCCACTCGAAAAGGCCGTCCTGACCACCGAACCCGGCGGCGCGGGCCGGATGGCCGTTCACATCCCCGCCGCCGACGAGGCGGCCGGCCGGCCGCTGGAGATCGGCACCGGGCACGCCACCGGCGAGGACCTGGAGACCGTACGGAAGTCGGGGCGCGCCTCGACCACCGGGGTGCCGGGCGGCTTCGTGCTGCTCCAGCCGACCGCGATCGGCTCCGCGGACATCGCCGTCGTCGAGGTGTTCGTACCCGAGGACGCGGTCTCCCACGGCGTCGCCACCGCCTGGCTGGTGCTGGCGGGCGTCGGCGCCGCGCTGATCGTCGGCTCCGTCGCGGTCGCCGACCGGCTCGGCGTACGGATGGTGGAGCCCGCACAGCGGCTCGCGGGCGCCGCCCACGACCTGGGGGAGGGCCGGCTGGGCACCCGGGTCCCGGAGGAGGGCCCGACCGAACTGCGGTCGGCCGCCGCCGCGTTCAACTCCATGGCCGACCAGGTCGTCCAGCTCCTCGCCAACGAACGGGAGCTGGCCGCCGACCTCTCGCACCGGCTGCGCACCCCGCTCACCGTGCTCCGGCTCAACGCCGCCTCGCTCGGGGAGGGGCCTGCCGCCGAGCAGACCCGGGCCGCGGTCCTGCAGTTGGAGCACGAGGTCGACACCATCATCAGGACCGCCCGCGAGCAGCGCCCGCAGACCCAGGGGCTGGGCGGCGCCGCCGGGGCGGGCTGCGACCTCTGCGAGGTCATCCGGGACCGGATGGCGTTCTGGTCGGCGCTCGCCGAGGACGAGGGCCGCGAGGTGCGGCTGGCGGGGGTGGACCGGGTGGTACGCGTCCCGGTCGCCAGGCCCGAACTGGTCGCCGCCCTCGACGCGTTGCTCGGCAACGTCTTCCGGCACACCCCCGAGGGGACCGCCTTCGCCGTCGATGTGCACCACAGCGGTGAGGCGGTGATCGTGCTGGTCTCGGACGCGGGCGGCGGCATCGCCGACCCGGCGGCGGCCCTCGCCCGCGGCGGCAGCGGCCGGGGCGGGGCAGAGGGCGCGCAGGGGGCGGTGGGGTCGACCGGGCTCGGCCTCGACATCGTCCGCCGGGTCGCGGAGTCCACCGGCGGCGATGTGCGGATCGGGCGCTCGGTGCTCGGCGGCACGGAGGTGCGCATCTGGATCGGCCTCGAAGGGCGACGGCCCGAGCGGGAACGGCGCGGGCACCGGGTGGGACGGCGGCGACGCGGGGTGACGCTTCGGAACGGAGCGCTCCGCTTCCGTTCCGGAAGTGGTCTGAACCTTTAAAGGCTTCCGATGCGTCGCTTAAGGGAGTCCTAAGAGGGCCGATCCGGGTCCGAAGTACGGCATTTGCCGGTTCGGCTGCGGCTAGCGTGCTCCCGCATCCCACTCCCGCAGGACAGAGGCAGGCACGCGATGGGCACCAGTACGCACCGGCGCACGGCGAGCACCAGGACCAAGGCGATCGGCGCGGTCGTCGCCGCGGCCGTCATGGGCGGCACGGTCTTCGCACTCACCGGCACGGCCCAGGCCGCGGCGGTCGGCGCCGCGTACACCAGGACCAGCGGCTGGGCCGGCGGCTACACCGGGCAGTACGTCGTCACCAACGACACCGACCAGGTCCGGGCGGACTGGACGCTCGAATTCGACCTGCCCGCGGGCACGGAGCTCAGCTCCCTGTGGAACGGCGAACACACCGTCAGCGGCAGCCACGTCACCGTGAAGCCCGCGAGCTGGGACAAGGGCCTGGCGCCCGGCAAGTCGGTCACCATCGGCTTCGTCACCACCTCGGACGGCGAGGGCGGCGACCCGACCGGCTGCCTCATCGACGACGCCAAGTGCTCGCTCGACACCGGAGCCACCCCGGAACCCAGTGGCCGCCCCACCGGCACCCCGGCCCCCAGCGCCACCCCCACGGCGACCGCGTCCCCCACCGCCGAGCCGACCAGGACCGCCACCACGGCCCCCACGCCCACCCCCACACGGACCGGCTCCACCGGCGGCGGCAGCGGTTCCGCGGACGGCGCGGGCTTCGCCCCGTACGTCGACACCTCGCTCTACCCGGCGTACGACCTCCTCGACACCGCCGACAAGACCGGTGTGAAGGAGTTCAACCTCGCCTTCATCACCTCGGGCGGCAGCTGCACCCCGCTCTGGGGCGGCGTCACCGGCCTCGGCGACGACCACGTCGCCTCCCAGATCGGCGCGCTGCGCGCCAAGGGCGGCGACGTCCGGGTCTCCTTCGGCGGCGCGGCCGGTGCGGAGCTGGCGCTGCACTGCTCCTCGGCGTCCGAACTCGCCGCCGCGTACGGCAAGGTCATCGACACCTACGAGCTCACCAAGGTCGACTTCGACATCGAGGGCGGCGCGCTGCCCGACACGGCGGCCAACACCCGCCGCTCCCAGGCCATCGCCCAGCTCCAGAAGTCCCACCCCGGCCTGGACGTCTCCTTCACTCTGCCGGTCATGCCCGAGGGGCTCACCCAGCCGGGCGTCGACCTGATCGCCGACGCCAAGAAGAACGGCGTCCGGGTCGGCGCGGTCAACGTCATGGCGATGGACTACGGCGCCGCGTACAGCGGTGACATGGGCACGTACGCGATCCAGGCGGCCACCGCCACGCAGGCCCAGATCAAGGGCGTGCTCGGGCTGTCGGACGCCGCCGCCTGGAAGGCCGTCGCCGTCACGCCGATGATCGGTGTCAACGACGTCAGCACCGAGATCTTCAAGGTGGAGGACGCCACGCAGCTGGTGGAGTTCGCCCGGCAGAAGGGGCTCGGCCGGCTGGCGATGTGGTCGGGCACCCGCGACAAGGCGTGCGCGGGCGGGGCGAAGCCGAGCGCCGACGCCTCGTGCAGCTCCATCGTCCAGGAGCCACTGGCCTTCACGAAGGCGCTCGGCGCGTACAAGTAGCCGCCCGGCACCCGCAAACCAGCACCCCCAGCAGGAATCCGCGGACCAGCACCCGCAGCAGGAATCCGCAGACCAACACCCCTCCCGCGCGTTCCGGCCGGCCCCCACCCCCCCACTCACCGGCCGGGACGCGCGCCCCTGTCCGCCCGTCAGGCGGCCCGGTTCACCGCCGACAGCACCGCCAGGATCGAGGCCGTGAGGACGGAGGTGTCCCGGCCCGCACCCCAGCACACCTCCTTGCCCACCCGGCACTCCACGTACGCCATTGCCGGGCTGCCCTGCCCCGCACCCGTCGCGTGCTGCGTGAAGTCGAGGATGTCCACCTCGATGCCCGCGGCGGCCAGCACCCGGGTGAACGCCGACACCGGGCCATTGCCCGTGCCCTCGTAGTCGCCCTCCCGGTCGTCCACTCGCAGCGAGCAGATGAACCGGTGCTCACCGGCCGGGTTCCGGTCCGTCGACCAGGAGGTCAGGGCCACGTTCCCGTCCCGCCCGGGGGCCAGGTACGCCGCGTCGAACAGCTCCCACAGATCCTTCGGCGTGGCCTCCAGACCAGTGTCGTCGGTCGCGGCCTGCACCGTACGGGAGAAGTCGGCGCGCAGCCGGGCCGGCAGGTCCACCCCGTGGTTGCTCCGCAGCAGATGGGCGATGCCGCCCTTGCCGGACTGGCTGTTGACCCGGATGACCGCCTCGTACGTACGCCCCACGTCCGCCGGGTCGATCGGCAGGTACGGCACCGACCACAGCTCGGAGCCGCTGCTCGCGTGGTGGTCGAAGCCCTTGCTGATGGCGTCCTGGTGGGTGCCGGAGAACGCCGTGTACACGAGATCGCCGCCATAGGGGTGGCGGGGCGGCACCGGCAGCCGGTTGCAGTACTCGACCGTGCGGCGGATCTCGTCGATGTCCGAGAAGTCGATCATCGGGTCGACGCCCTGGGCGTGCAGATTCAGCGCCAGATTGACCAGGTCGACATTGCCGGTGCGCTCCCCGTTGCCGAACAGGCAGCCCTCCACCCGCTGCGCGCCCGCCAGTACGGCGAGTTCGGCGCAGGCGGTGCCGGTGCCGCGGTCGTTGTGCGGATGGACGGAGAGGATCACCGAGTCCCGCCGGTCCAGATGGCGGTGCATGTACTCGATCTGGTCCGCGTACACGTTCGGCGTCGCGATCTCCACCGTGGCGGGCAGGTTGTGGATGACCGGCCGGTCCGGGGAGGCGTCCCACAGGGCGGTGAGGCTGTTGCAGATCTCCAGGACGAAGTCCGGCTCGGTGAGGACGAACACCTCCGGGGAGAACTCGAACCGGATGTCCGCCCCGGCCGCTGCCCGTGCCAGCCGCTCCATCTGCCGCGCGGACTCCAGCACCGTGGCGTGCACCTCGGCCCTGCCGCGGCCGAGCACCACGTCGCGCCAGACGGGTGCGGTCGGGATGTACAGATGGACGACCGCGCGGGCCATCCCCTCGATGGACTCGAAGGTCCGCTCGATCAGATCCGGTCTGGCCGGGGTGAAGACGACCACGGTGACGTCGTCCGGCACCGCGTCGCCCTCGGCCAGGTGCCGGACGAAGTCGAAGTCGGTGCGGCTCGCGGAGGGATAGCCGATCTCGATCTCCTTGAAGCCCATCGCGACGAGCAGATCGAACATCCGGCGCTTGCGCGGCGTGTCCATGGGCTCGGCCAGCGCCTGGTTGCCGTCGCGCAGGTCCACCGGTACCCAGAGCGGGGCGTGTTCGATACGGGCCTGCGGCCAGGTGCGGCCGGTCAGCGGGACCTCGACGCGGTCGAAGGCCGAGCGGTAGCGGTGGGAGGGCATGGAGCTCGCCCGCTGCGGATTCCAGCGGGGCGCGTCGGCGGGCACGGGCCCGCGCGGGGTGCAGATCGTGGGGAAGCCGTGCATCGGTGACTGACGGTCGGACATGAGGCGGGTCTCTTCTCGCATCGCCGGACGCGACCGGCGCAGCACGGCATCCCGCGGCGGGGTGCCGGTCGCTTCAGGCCCCGCCGCGGCAGCCGAGAAGAAGGAGACCGCTGAGCGTCATGGCCGGTAGGGTAGCCAGAAAGCAAGTCCTCAGACAACCTGACAGGTGAACCCGTGTCCTCGCTCGGTCCGCTCCGCCCCAGCCCCCTGGTCGAACAGGCCACGCACCAACTGCGCGAGCAGATCACCGAGGGGCACTGGCCGGTCGGCACGCGGATTCCCGGCGAGACGACCCTGGCAAGGACGCTCGGCGTGGGCCGCTCCACGGTCCGCGAGGCGGTGCGCACGCTGGCCACGCTCGGGCTGCTCCGGTCCCGGCAGGGTGCGGGCGTCTTCGTCGTCGCCGACCGGGTGACGGAGGACTGGCCGGCGCGGCTGCGCCGGGCCGCCGTCACCGATGTGTACGAGGTCCGCATGCTGATCGAGGTCCAGGCCGCCCGGCTGGCCGCGAGCCGCCGCACGGACGAGGATCTGATCGCCCTCGACGAGGCGCTCACCGCGCGGCGGGCGGCCGGGGCCGGGGGCGACGCCGAGTTCGTCGACGCGGACATCGCGCTGCACCGGGCCGTGGTGGCCGCCGCGCACAATCCCGTACTCACCGACCTCTTCGGCGAGTTCGCGCCCGCGCTGCGGCAGGGGCTGATCGACCTCGTGGAGCTGGTCGGCCTGCGCCGCGAGGACCCGGACCACGGCGACGCCGCCCATGACGCGCTGGTCCGGGCCGTGGTGGCGGGTGACGCGGAATCGGCGGGCCGGGCCGTACGGACGGAACTCGAATCCACGCTGGCCCGGCTGCGCCAGGCGTAGGCGCGGCCCCGCGGCTCGGGGGAGAGCGGCTTCGGAGAGAGAAGGCGGACGTGCCCGCGCCCGCCCCGCCGTGTGGTGCCCCGTTCACCTTCCGGCGGGCGGGCCGGTGTGAACCACGGATGACGGGAACCGTCGCCGGCGGCGGGCACGGCTGCGGGGCCCGGGGCGACCGGCGCGCGGTGCGTCCCGCTCGTCACGCCTGCGACCTGCGCGTTCCCCGGGCGGCGTGAAATCCCGGGCAGTGCATACGGGTTGTGGCAAGCCCTCGGCAGGACACGGTCGCGTGACTTGCCGGACACGCTCGGGCAACGGAAGCGTCTTCAACTCTTGACACCCACCCCTCCGAGGCAGGAACCTTCCGACATCGACGCATGGGAGCGCTCCCACGCCGGGCGGCCCCTCCCGCCCGAACGCACCGCGCATGCCCTCCCCCTCACTCGGACCCCCCGGAACGCCCCACCCCGGAACACCTCGCCCAGAAACACCTCGCCCAGGAACACCCCGCCCGGCACGCCACCCCGCAACGCCACCCCGCAACGTCCCACCCCGGAACAAGGAGCAGTGGAATGCGCATCACCCGCACCGTCACCGGCCGAGGCCGCAGAGCCGCGGTCCTGGTCACCACGGGCCTGACGGCCTCGGCCCTGTTGCTGACCGGCTGCAGCAGCGACTCGGACCCGTCGGGCAGCACCGGCCCCGACGCGAACGGGAACATCACGCTGACCGTCGCCGACTTCGGGCAGTTCGGCTACAAGGAGGCCGGACTCTTCGCCAAGTACCACGAACTGCACCCGAACATCACGGTCAAGGAGAACGTCACCGCCGACGAGCAGGTCTACTACCCGAAGTTCCTCCAGCAGCTCAACACGGGCAGCGGGCTGGCCGACGTCCAGGGCATCGAGGTCGGCCGGGTGAAGGAGCTCGTCGACACCAAGGCGGACGCCTTCGCCGACCTGGCCGGGGTCATCGACTCCGACCAGTGGGTCGGCTGGAAGGCGCTGCAGGCCACCACCGACGACGGCAAGGTCATCGGCGCGGGCACCGACATCGGCCCGATGTCGCTCTGCTACCGCCGCGACCTGTTCGAGCAGGCCGGTCTCCCGGCCGACCGCGAGGAGGTCGCCGCCAAGGTCGCCGGAGGCTGGGACGACTACCTCAAGCTCGGCGAGGAGTACAAGAAGAAGGCCCCCAAGGGCACCTTCTACATGGACTCCGCCAGCGCCATGTACAACAGCGTGGTCTCCTCCAACGAGGAGCAGTACTACGCCAAGGACGGCAAGGCGATCTACAAGGACAGCGCCGGCGTCAAGGCGGGCTGGAACCTCGCCGCCGAGGCCGCCGCGAAGGATCTGACCGCCGGCCTGGCCCAGTTCCAGGACCCGTGGAAGGCGGCACTGCGCAAGGGCACGGTCGCCACGGTCGCCTGCCCCGCGTGGATGGCCGCGCAGATCGCCACGTACGCCGGTGACGAGTTCAAGGGCAAGTGGGACATCGCCCGCACCCCGGGCGAGACCGCGGCCAACTGGGGCGGTTCCTTCCTCGCCGTGCCCGCCAAGGGAAAGAACGTCGAGGAGGCGCAGAAGCTCGTCAAGTGGCTGACCGCCCCCGAGCAGCAGGCCGCCGTGTTCAAGGCCGTCGGTGTCTTCCCGTCGAACAAGGGCGCCTACGAGCTCCCCGAGGTGAAGAGCGCCGAGCTCGCGTACTTCAACGACGCCCCCATCGGTGAGATCTACGCCGAGGAGGCCCAGGTCATCCCCGCGGCCGTGCTGGGCCCGAAGGACGGCATCATCAAGGACAGCATCTCCACCCAGATCAACAACATGGAGCAGCGGGGCACCGCGCCGGACGACGCCTGGAAGGCCGCCACGGAGGCCATCGACAAGGTGATCGGCTGAGCTCCCCTTCGATGCGGGCGGCCGGGACCCCACCTCCGCGTCCCGGCCCACCCGCACCGGGGCCGCCCCCAGGGCCGGCCCCGCGCACGGACTCCGACACCATCACCGCCGGACCGGCCTGACCGGAACTGCGGCCTGCCCCCGCGGTGTCGGCACACCCCAGGGAAGGACTCCCACCTGTGGCAACCTCGATACCCGCCCGGGGCGCACCCGGCTCGAAGCCGGGCCGTCGTATCCCGAAGGCCATGACCCCGGGCCGCCAGGCATGGCGCAGCCGGCTGTGGCGATTCGACGACAAGGCGTCCCCCTACGCCTACATCGCCCCCTTCTTCCTCGTCTTCGGCGCCTTCGGGCTCTATCCCCTGCTCTACACCGGCTGGATCGCCCTGCACCGGGTGGAGATGATCAGCCTCGACCAGATGGAATGGGTCGGCTGGGAGAACTTCAGCAGGATCCTCCAGGACCCGGAGTTCTGGACGGCCGTCGGCAACACTTTCGTCATCGGTGTGATCTCCACCGTCCCGCAGCTGCTGGTGGCACTGGGCCTGGCCCACCTGCTGAACTACAAGCTGCGTGCCAGCACCTTCTGGCGGACGGTCATCCTCACCCCGTACGCCACCTCCGTGGCCTCCGCCGCCCTGGTCTTCGCCCTCGTCTTCCGCGCCGACGGCGGCCTGCTGAACTGGGCCCTGGACTTCATCGGTCTCGGCGACACCAACTGGGCCAATGGCCACTGGTCGTCCAAGATCGCCATCTCGGTCATCGTGATCTGGCGCTGGACCGGCTACAACGCCCTGATCTACCTGGCCGCGATGCAGGCCGTCCCGTCCGACCTCTACGAGGCCGCCTCGCTCGACGGCGCCTCGCGCTGGCAGCAGTTCCGCAACGTGACGATCCCGGCGCTGCGGCCCACGATCCTCTTCACGATCGTCATCTCGACCATCGGGTCGATGCAGCTGTTCGGCGAGCCGCTGCTCCTGGAGGGCGGCACCATCGGAGCGCAGGGGGGCAACGAGCACCAGTACGAGACGCTCAGTGTCTACCTCTACAACTACGGCTGGAAGCTCGGACACCTCGGTCCGGCCGCCGCGGTCGCCTGGGCCATGCTCGCCCTGCTGCTGCTCATTGCCGCGATCAACTGGCTCGTCGGGCGCTCCATGCGCAAGACCTCGGCCTGACCGGGAGCGATACCCATGACCACGACCAGTCCCCGCACCGCCCCGGACAGCCGCCACGTGTCCAAGGCCGCCGCCCCCGGCGCTCCTTCGCGGCGCAACAGGTTCCAGCAGGGTGCGGGCCGCCAGCACCACGCCGGCCCCTTCGCCTACTTCGCCCTCGCCGTCGTCGGCATCGGCTCCCTCTTCCCGCTGTACTGGACGCTCGTCGCGGCGTCCCGTACCCAGGACGAGATACTGGACACCACCCCGCCGTTCGTCCCCGGCGGCAACCTGTTCCACAACCTCGAAGCGGCCTGGGAACAGGCCCACCTCGGCAAGGCCATCTGGAACACGCTCGTCGTGTCCGCGAGCATCACCGCGGCGACACTCTTCTTCTGCACCCTGGCCGGCTACGCCTTCGCCAAGATGCGCTTCAGGGGCCGCGGCGCGCTGATGACCGCGGTCGTCGCCACGCTCACGATCCCGCCTCAACTCAGCGTCGTACCGCTGTTCATGATGATGTCCGACATCGGATGGGGCGGTCAGCTGGAGTCGGTGATCTTCCCGACGCTGGTGAGCGCGTTCGGCGTGTTCTTCATGCGGCAGTACCTCAGTGAGGCGCTGCCCTACGAACTCATCGAGGCGGGCAAGGTGGACGGGGCGAACAACCTCCGTGTCGTGTGGAGCATCGTGCTCCCCGTGGCCCGCCCGGCCATGATGGTGCTGGGCATGCTGACCTTCGTACAGGCCTGGAACGACTTCTTCTGGCCGTACCTCGCCCTGAACCAGGAGAACCCCACGCTCCAGGTGGCCCTCGGCCAGCTGAGCGCCTCCTACGTCCCCGACCAGAGCATCGTGATGGCGGGCGCGCTGATCAGCACCCTGCCGCTGCTCGTGGTCTTCGTGGTCTTCGGCAAGCGGATTGTCGGCGGGATCATGTCCGGCGCCGTCAAGGGCTGATACCGCCGTCAAAGGCTGATACCGCGGCCAAGGGCCGATGCCGCCGCCAAGAGCCGATACCGCACCACCCCTTCCCCTCCCCCCTGCCCATCCACCCTGGGAGCGCTCCCGCATGACTGCCGTACGACCCGACACCGCCCCGAAGGCCGCACCCGAAGCAGCGCAATTCCCGCCCGGCTTCGTCTGGGGGGCGGCCACCGCCGCCTACCAGGTCGAGGGCGCCGCGGCCGAGGACGGCCGGACCCCCTCCATCTGGGACACCTTCAGCCGCACCCCGGGCAAGGTCCGCAACGGCGACACCGGAGACATCGCCGCCGACCACTACCACCGCTACCGCGACGACGTGGCGCTGATGAAGCGGCTCGGCCTGACGGCCTACCGCTTCTCCGTCTCCTGGCCCCGAGTGCAGCCCACCGGCCGCGGCCCCGCCGTCGAACGCGGCCTGGACTTCTACCGCAGGCTCGTCGACGAACTCCTCGAAGCGGGCATCGCACCCGTCGCCACCCTCTACCACTGGGACCTGCCCCAGGAGTTGGAGGACGCGGGCGGCTGGCCCGAGCGCGTGACCGCCGAACGCTTCGCCGACTACGCCGACATCATGGCCGGGGCCCTCGGCGACCGCGTCAGCACCTGGACCACCCTCAACGAGCCGTGGTGCTCGGCCTTCCTCGGCTACGGCTCCGGCGTGCACGCCCCCGGCCGCACCGAGCCCGCCGCCGCGCTGCGCGCCGCCCACCACCTCAACCTCGCCCACGGCCGGGCGACCGGGGTCCTGCGCGACCGCCTCCCCGCCACCGCGCGGATCTCGGTCACCCTCAACCTCCACCACGTCCGCCCGCTGACCGGCAGCGCCGCCGACGCGGACGCCGCCCGCCGGATCGACGCGGTCGGCAACCGGATCTTCACCGGCCCGATGCTGCACGGCGCGTACCCCGAGGACCTGATCGCCGACACCGAGCACCTGGTCGACTGGTCGGAGCTGGTCCACGACGGCGACCCGGCGGTCATCTCCCGCCCGGTCGACGTCCTGGGCGTCAACTACTACACACCGACGCTGGTCTCCACGCCCGCCGACGGTGCCGGCGACGCACGCGACGACGGCCACGGCAACAGCGACCACTCCCCGTGGCCCGGCTCCGAACACGTCGCCTTCCACCTGGCCGAGGGCCGTGAGCGCACCGCCATGAACTGGGCGATCGACCCCGACGGGCTGTACGAGCTCCTCATGGACGTGGCCCGGGACAACCCCGCCCTGCCGCTGATGGTCACCGAGAACGGCGCCGCCTTCGACGACTACGTCTCGCCCGAGGGCCGGGTGGAGGACCCCGAGCGCATCGAGTACCTGCGCGGACACCTGGACGCCGTACGGCGGGCGATCGCCGCCGGGGCGGACGTACGCGGCTACTTCCTCTGGTCCCTGATGGACAACTTCGAGTGGGGCTACGGGTACTCCAAGCGCTTCGGCGCCGTCTACGTCGACTACGCCACCCAGCGCCGCATCCCCAAGGCGAGCGCCCACTGGTACGCCGACATGATCAGCCGCCAGCGTAGAATGGGAGCGCTCCCAGAAGGGTGATGCGGAGCGGTGGCCCGTCCCGCACGGGCTGCCGGAGGCGCCGATACCAGGACTTGGCCAGGCCACCCGGCTGTGAGAAATTGACCGCGAACGGGAGGCAGCCATGACGGCAGCGCGAGTACGGAGCGGTGGCCGGCCCACGCTCGAAGAAGTCGCGGCACGGGCGGGGGTGGGGCGCGGCACGGCCTCGCGGGTCATCAACGGTTCACCACGGGTCAGCGCGCAGACCCGTGAGGCGGTGGAGGCGGCCGTCGCCGAGCTGGGCTACGTACCCAACCGCGCGGCCCGCGCGCTCGCCGCGAACCGCACGGACGCCATCGCCCTGGTGGTGCCCGAATCGGAGACCCGCTTCTTCGCCGAGCCGTACTTCTCCGACATCGTCCGCGGGGTCGGCGCCGCGCTCGCCGACACCGACATGCAGCTGCTGCTCACCCTCGTCGGCAGCGACCGCGAGCGCCGCCGGCTGGCCCAGTACCTGACCGCGCACCGCGTCGACGGTGTGCTGATGGTCTCCGTCCACGCCGACGACCCACTGCCGGACCTGCTGGAACAGCTCGGGATGCCGGCCGTGATGGGCGGCCGCAGGTCGGCCTCCGAAACGCTCGCCGCGGTCGACTCCGACAACTTCGGGGGCGCCCGGGCCGCGGTCGCCCATCTCGTGACCCGGGGGCGCCGCACCATCGCCACGATCACCGGGCCCGGGGACGTCCACGGTGCGCAGCGCCGCCTCGACGGCTACCGCGCCGGGGTCCGGGAGGCCGGCCTCGAACCGGACGAGCGGCTGATCGCCCCCGCCGACTTCTCCGAGGAGAGCGGCGCACGGGCCATGCGCGAGCTGCTGGCCCGCCGCCCCGACGTCGACGCGGTCTTCGCCGCCTCCGACGTCATGGCCGCGGGCGCCCGCCAGGTCCTGCGCGAGGCCGGCCGCCGCATCCCGGACGACGTGGCCCTCATCGGCTTCGACGACTCGGCGGTGGCCCGCCACATGGACCCGGCCCTCACCAGCGTCCGCCAGCCCATCGAGGAGATGGGCCGCACCATGGCCCGCGTCCTGCTCAAGGAGATCGCGAGCGAGACCCAGGAACGCCCGCAGATCGTGCTCCCCACCGAACTGGTCGTCCGCGACTCCTCGTGACGACCGGCACACGGCCGCCCGGGAGGGCGGCCGATGCGGCGACAGGGGCGGCGACTGAGGGGGACTCGGAAACGGGACTCGATTCGCCGGTGCTGCGGCTGCCCTCGTTGCTCCTCGGGAGCAGGCGCAGCGGGCGATCGTGACGACTGATCAAGCGTTGGCCCGGATCCGGATGGGTGAGCCGCAGTCGGCCGCTGAGCTGCTGCATGAGTGAGTGCTCGCGGCAGCGACGACCGGTGGCCGGGTGCCTGCGATCCGTCTGTGGCGGGCCAGGGTGGAGCTGCGGCCGTGGCGTCGGGAGGACTTCGTCGCCGACCTCGATGATCACCTCATGGATGCGCTTGGGGCCTGACCCCGGACGCACGAAACCGCCCCCTGCACCGGCCGAAGCCGGGCAGGGGCGTTGTCATGAGCGGTGACTGCCGCAGCTGAGGGCTGCCTGATCGGGCGAGCCGAGTCACCCTCGTCGTTTGCGGTGCGTTGGCGGGGAACCTCCAAGTCAGCTCTATACACTTCGTAATCAATCGGACACGTAGTGTGACCGCTGTGAAGTGGAGGAGTCCTTCATGCGCATTCGATCTGCCTGCGCCATGCTCGCCGTAGCACTGAGTGCGACCGTACTCGGGGTGGGCACCGCCGACGCGACCGGGCCGCTGAGCGGCACCAAGGTCCGCAACTGGCAGACCGGCCATGTCCTCGGCGTTGCCGGTGGCTCGACAGTCGGCGGCGCCCAGATCCAGTACCAGGTCGACACCGACGACCTGGCTCAGAAGTGGGCCATCGACCCGGTCACCAGCAGCACCTTCATGCTTCGCAATCTCAACAGCGACATGTGCGTCACCGCAGTGGGTGGAGGCGACGCTGAAGCCCTCCAGCAGCGTCCGTGTGACGCCCGGTGGGACGAGCAGATCTTCAGCATGGAGGTCTCCAGCAAGGCCAACCGGTACCAGCTGAAGAACGAGGCGCACAACAAGTGCGTGAACCCTGCTGCAGTCAGCGCCCCCACCTACGCCCGAGTCGTTGCCTGTAGCGCCACCAACGGCTACAACACCCACTCGTTCGACGTCCGCTGACGGCTTCAGGCGGCAGGGCCCGCCGGTACGAAGCGGCATGACCACGCCCCCTGCCCGGCTTCGGCCGGGCAGGGGGCGTGGTCATGAGCGGCGGCGGTCCGGCGGCAGACCGGCTGCGCGGGGGCTGCTCGGCGAAGGATCCGGACTGCTCGGCGTAGTACGGCGGCACACCAGGGCATCCGGGTCACCCGGCGGCGGCTGAAGCGAGTAGCCGCTCGGGCAGGTCCGGCCGTCGGCGCCATCGCGGCCGTTCGTGCCGTCCTTCCCGTCGGCCCCGGCCGCTCCTGCTGGGCCAGGACCCGCAGGCCCTGCTGGCCCGGGGATGGTCGAGTCGGCGCCTTCCTGGCCGGCCGCGTCGGTGTGCCGGAGCAGGGACAGGTGGATGCGGAGGTCTCGGCGGTAGTCCTCGCGGGTCCGCTCCTCGATGCCGGTCGGCCGGCCTCGCGCCACTTCACCTGGAAGGTGATGGAGCCGTCCTTCTCGGGCCGTTCCACGATGCCCGCCATGAGGGGGCGATACGGCTGTGTGTGGACATCGTGTTCCCGCCGTGTTCCCAAGGCTGGGCGCATGAAGAAGGGCTGACCCGTTTTCACAGGTCAGCCCTTGATCGTTAAGGGTGAGTAACGGGACTCGAACCCGCGACATCCTGGACCACAACCAGGTGCTCTACCATCTGAGCTATACCCACCATGTCCGGTCTTTTTCTGACCGGCCGAGAAAAAGTGTACAGGGTCCGAGAGGGTGCTCGCGCCCCAGTTGTTCAGCCGCCGGTCCCAACCCCCGAAAGGGCTATGACCAGCGGCTTCACAAGGTCCTACGGTGCGGGCGGTGCGACGCGCGCCGCGATGGCCTTCGCACGTTCCGAATCCGGGCCGGGCTGCGGCACGAAGACCGCCTCGCGGTAGTAACGCAGCTCCGTGATGGAGTCACGGATGTCCGCGAGCGCCCGGTGGTTGCCGTTCTTGGCCGGACTGTTGAAGTACGCCCGCGGGTACCAGCGGCGCGCCAGCTCCTTGATCGAGGAGACATCGACGATCCGGTAGTGGAGGTAGCCCTCCAGGGCCGACATGTCCCGCGCCAGGAACCCGCGGTCGGTGGAGACCGAGTTCCCGCAGAGCGGGGCCTTGCCGGGCTCCTTCACGTGCTCGCGGACGTAGTTCAGCACCTGGGCCTCGGCGTCGGCCAGGGTGGTGCCCCCGGCCAGCTCGTCGAGGAGGCCCGAGGCGGTGTGCATCTGCCGCACCACCTCGGGCATGGTCTCCAGGGCCGCGTCCGGCGGGCGGATCACGATGTCCACCCCTTCGCCGAGCACGTTCAGCTCCGAGTCGGTGACCAGTGCGGCCACCTCGATGAGTGCGTCTTCCGTCAACGAGAGCCCGGTCATCTCGCAGTCGATCCACACCATGCGATCGTTCATGGCCCCACCCTACGGGGCACTCCGTTGCCCCGGCAGGGTCGGTCGGCCGGTCGTGTACGCGTCGGGGCCGGGTTTCCCCTGCTCCGACTGGACCGGGCCGGCCGGTGGCGCCGTGACGACATGCGTACCCGACGGTGCGGCCGTGGCAGTGGCGCGCCGGATCGCCGCGTTGCCCTGGGCGGGCACCACGGCCTCGGTCACCGCGGCCACGGGCTCCGCGCCACCGCCCTGCGGACGGCGGGCCCGGTAGGCGGCCCGGTACGCGGCGGGGGAGGAGCCCAGCTGACGCCGGAAGTGTCCGCGCAGCGCGACCGGCGAGCGGAAGCCGCAGCGGCCCGCCACCTCGTCGACCGAGTACTCGGACGTCTCCAGCAGCCGCTGCGCCTGCAGCACCCGCTGGGTGATCAGCCACTGGAGCGGTGCGCTGCCGGTGAGCGAACGGAACCTGCGGTCGAAGGTCCGCCTGCTCATGTAGGCGCGTGCGGCCAGCGTCTCCACGTCGAACTGCTCGTGGAGGTGCTCCAGTGCCCAGGCCACGACCTCTGCGAGCGGGTCGGAGCCGATCTCCTCCGGTAAAGACCTGTCGAGGTAGCGCTCCTGACCGCCACTGCGCCGCGGCGGCACGACGAGCCGGCGGGCCAGTGCCCCGGCGGCCTCCGTGCCGTGGTCCGTGCGGACTATGTGCAGACAGAGATCGATCCCGGCGGCCGTGCCGGCGGAGGTGAGCACATCGCCGTCGTCGACGAAGAGCTCGCGCGGATCGACGTGCACCGACGGATAGCGCTTGGCCAGCGTCGGTGCGTACATCCAGTGTGTGGTCGCCGGCCGGCCGTCCAGCAGGCCCGCGGCGGCGAGCACGAACGCGCCCGTGCACAGTCCGACGATGCGGGCGCCCTCCTCATGGGCGCGGCGCAGCGCCTCCAGCGCCTCGGCGGGCGGCGGCGAGGTGATCGAACGCCAGGCGGGCACCACGACGGTGCCGGCCCTGCTGATCGCCTCCAGCCCGTAGGGCGCGGTGAGTTCGAGCCCCCCGGTGGTCCGCAGCGGCCCTTCTTCTCCACCGCAGACGAGGAGTCGGTAGCGCGGAACTCCCGCGTCCTGGCGGTCGATTCCGAACACGGAGAGCGGGATCGAACTCTCGAAGATGGGGCCGCCGCTGAACAGCAGCACGGCGACGACTTCTCGTCGTCGACGGCCACTGAGCTTCCGTACAGCCTCCGTTGCGGCGGCGGAGTCCTGGCTCATGACGCTAAGCCCCCCTCGGTGTTCGCGTCTCCCTGGTCCTTACGGGCCTGTCGCACCTGCACTGTTCCCCTCGGTCATGCACGAGTTCCCCAGACTTCGATACCCAAGATCGAATCTACTGCGTCCCATGGTGCCGACGTGACAAGTTCACCAACCGCCGTTATGTCGACAAGGCAACTTGGCGGGAAGCATTCGATCACGAAGCGTTTCATCCGGTGGACGCTCAGGGAAGTGCGCCTGGCGTTCATGGCCCGTCCCCGTTGGGTGGAAGCGTACCGCGCGGTCTCTTCCTGCCTGGTGACAAGGGGGTTGATCGGCCAAATCGACAAGGTGTCGGTGGGGGTATGAAGTTGGCTGAAAATAGATGGTTGTGCGTGTGTGATTCAGTCATTGAACCGGCGCACAACCCGGGTGATCAACCGCTTCTTTGCGCCCCCTTGGCAGGTCGGACGGGCGATCGCACGGAACGGGCCGGTGGCAAACGCCGGCGATCGGATTCCGCCGGACGGGCCGGTGTCCGTCGTCGGCCGGACGGCGTGCGGGGAACGGGGCGGGCGGTCTGGAACGGGGGCGACGGGCGGTCCGGAACGGGGGCGGTGTGACGTACGGGATCGGATTGCCGGCCCCCGGGTCCGGTCCCCGGGTCCGCTCCCGGGACGGTGATCCGTCCGGCGGCCGCGTGGAGGAGCGGGGCCCTCCGGCGTCCGGAAAGGGTGACGGTCACGGCGCCGTCCGGTCACCGGGGGCGGCCGTCCGGGCCCGGCGGCGTCGGTGTACAGCACAAGCGGCATTGCCATCCGGGGTCCGCCTCGGGCATGCTCCGTGAAACGTCGCGCGCGCTTTGCGCGGGTCTGGGCAGTGGAGGAGTGGCGCCGTACCCTTGGGGGTAAGGGGTTGGGAAGACGATTCCCGGACACCGCAACACCGCCCGCTGACGCACCTTCCCCAAGTCGCTCTCCTCACGAGGACTCTCTTCGCCGAGACACCGATGGCCGGTCACGAAATCCCCGAACCCGCCGACCGCAAGCAGGTAGCCGACCCCATGTCGGACCCGCAGACGGTCGAAGAAACACGTCATTCATGCGACCCCGCGTTCCGCCATGGGGTCGTCGTCGGCTTCGACGGCTCGACCTCCAGTGAGCGCGCCCTCGCCTATGCCATCGGAATGGCCCGAAGATCGGGCTCCGGTCTGATCATCGTCCATGTCGCCAACCGGCTGCCGACCACGGTCTGGGCAGGCTGCGAGCCGCCCGTCTTCGTGGACGTGCCCGACCACCGCACCGAGGTGCTCGGTCTGGAGCTCGCCTGCGCGGACTACCTCTCCGAGGTCCCCTGGGTCCTCGTGGAGCGCGGCGGGGACATCTGCCACGAGCTGGAGGAGGTCGGCCGGGAGTACTCGGCCGACGCCATCGTCGTCGGCTCCACGCACGGCATCGTGGGCCGGATCTTCGGCTCGGTGGCGGGCCGCCTCGCCCGGCGCGCGCAGCGCCCGGTCGTCGTCATCCCCTGAGCGCCCGCCGCCCCCGCAACGCCTCCGTCACCGCCCCCGTAACCGCCCCCGCAACGCCTCCGTCACCCCTGCGACCCGGTGCGACGTCCCCGTTCGACATGGCGTCAAATCGCCCGCGTAAACCGGCAATTCATGCCCTCGATGGCGGATTCGAGGGCGCCCGGCGCGCACCAGGACAGAATGGCGCGCGCCGGGGCCGCCCCCGGTGCGGGTCTATTCGACGGTGACGGACTTCGCCAGGTTGCGCGGCTTGTCGATGTCACGGCCCATGGCCAGCGCCGTGTGGTACGCGAAGAGCTGGAGCGGGATGCCCATCAGGATCGGGTCCAGCTCGTTCTCGTTCTTCGGCACGACGATGGTGTGGTCGGCCTTCTCCTGCACCTGGTGGGCGACGGCGAGGATGCGGCCGCTGCGGGCCTTGATCTCCTCCATCGCGGCGCGGTTCTTCTCCAGCAGATCGTCGTCCGGCACGATCGCGACCGTCGGCATCGCGGGCTCGATCAGCGCCAGCGGCCCGTGCTTCAGCTCGGAGGCCGGGTACGCCTCCGCGTGGATGTACGAGACCTCCTTGAGCTTCAGCGAGGCCTCCCGGGCGACGGGGTAGCCGCGCACCCGGCCGATGAACATCATCGACTTGGCGTCCGCGTACTCGGCCGCCATCTTCTTGATCTCGTCCTCGTTCGCCAGGATCTCGCTGATCTGGGCCGGCAGCCTGCGCAGCCCCTCGATGATCCGCTTGCCGTCGGCGACCGACAGGTCCCGGATCCGGCCCAGGTGCAGGGCGAGCAGCGCGAACGCGACGACCGTGTTGGTGAAGCACTTGGTGGAGACGACGCAGACCTCGGGGCCGGCGTGGACGTACGTACCGCCGTCCGCCTCCCGGGCGATCGCGGAACCCACCACGTTGACGACGCCGAGCACCCGGGCGCCCTTGCGCTTGAGCTCCTGGACGGCGGCCAGCACGTCGTACGTCTCACCGGACTGGGAGACCGCGACGTACAGCGTGTCCGGGTCGACGACCGGGTTGCGGTAGCGGAACTCGGAGGCCGGCTCGGCGTCCGCGGGGATACGGGCCAGCTCCTCGATCAGCTGCGCGCCGATCTGGCCCGCGTGGTACGAGGTGCCGCAGCCGAGGATCTTGATCCGGCGGACCCCGCGCGCCTCGCGGGCGTCCAGGTTGAGGCCGCCCAGGTGCACGGTGGCGAAGCGGTCGTCGATCCGGCCGCGCAGCACCCGGTCGACGGCGTCGGCCTGCTCGGAGATCTCCTTGTGCATGTACGTGTCGTGGCCGCCCATGTCGTACGACTCGGCCTCCCACTCCACGGTGGTCGGCGTGGCCGTCGTGGACGAGCCCTCCGTGGTGTACGTGCGGAAGTCGTCGGCCTTGAGGGTGGCCATCTCGCCGTCGTCCAGGGTCACGACCTGGCGGGTGTGGGCGACCAGCGCGGCGACGTCCGAGGCGACGAACATCTCCTTCTCGCCGATGCCGAGCACGACCGGGGAGCCGTTGCGGGCGACCACGATGCGGTCGTTGAAGTCGGCGTGCATGACGGCGATGCCGTACGTGCCCTCGACCGAGCGCAGCGCCTCGCGGACCTTCTCCTCCAGGGTCTCCGCCTGGGCGCGGGCGATCAGGTGGACCAGGACCTCGGTGTCGGTCTCGGAGAGGAAGACGACACCGTCGGCGACGAGCTTCGCACGGAGCTCGGAGGCGTTGTCGATGATGCCGTTGTGGACGACGGCGACCTTGTTCTCGGCGTCCAGGTGCGGGTGCGCGTTCTCGTCGCTCGGGGCGCCGTGGGTGGCCCAGCGGGTGTGGGCGATACCGGTGGTGCCGGTGAAGCGCTTGGGGACGCGGGCCTCCAGCTCGCGGACCCGGCCCTTGGCCTTCACCATCCGCAGGGTGGCGGGCTTGCCCGCCGACGCCTTGCCGGTGATGACGATGCCCGCGGAGTCGTAACCCCGGTATTCCAGTCGCTGCAGCCCTTCCAGCAGCAGCGGAGCCACATCACGCTTCCCGATGTATCCGACGATTCCGCACATAAAGTCTCTGCCCCTCCATCGACGTACTTGTGGTGCCCGTTGCTCAGCCGTAGACGATGCGGCGCAGCTGGCGGAGCGAGAGCTCCGGCGGCGCGACCGCGCGGTGCGGCAGCTCGGCCGCGATCCGCTCGAAGATCTCCGCGTTGACCAGGCCGCCGGACTGCAGTTCGCGGTGGCGGCGGCGGACGAAGTCGTCGGTCGTCTCGTCGAAGTACGCCAGCACGTCGAGGATCACCCGGGCGGCTTCACCGCGCTGGAGCGCGGTGCTGCGCACCAGGTGATCGATGAGGTCGTCATGCGACGGGCGGCGTTCGAGCACTCGTTGATATTGCGGTGGTCGGGGCGCTTACGCAACAATTCTGCCCGATATCGGGCAGGGATGGGTGTGATTGCCGTCTCGCGGAACCCCGGGGCGGGCGGAACGGGCGGGGGTGCCCGCTCAGAGGCGCTTGAGCACGGCCTGCTTGGCGGCGGTGAACTCGTCGTCGGTGAGAACCCCGGCCCGGTGCAGATCACCGAGTTCGCGCAGCCGGCGCAGCAGGGCGTCGTGATCGTCGCCGGACGGTGCGGACGGTGCGGGAGGTGTCGGCGGCGCGGGTGCGGCGGGTTCCGCGGGTGCGGCCGGGGGTGCGAGCTCCGGAGCCGTGGCGGTGACGCCTTCGAGGGCGCCGTCCGGCCCCGCCGTCCTCCCCGCCGTGCCGGGCAGCCGTACCAGTACCGCCGCCGCGACCAGTACCGCCGTGTCCTCCTTCTTGGACAGTCCCCACAGGTCCAGCGAGTACGGGTCGTACTCGGCCGCCGGGACCGGTGCCGTCCCCCCGCCCCGTACGAAGCGCAGGTGCCCGTTCTCCAGGCCGATGGCGGGCACCCAGTGCACGGCGGTCACCTCGGACACCGGGAACGACACCGGGCCGCCCGAGGTCTTGACCTCCTTGGCCTTCCAGTTCCAGGTGAGCCGGACGGTCTCCCCGTCGAACGAGGCCGTGCCGTCCCCGCCGCCACCGGCGACCGGCACCGCGGGCCCCGGCAGCAGGAACCCGTCCACCGCCCCGGTGGGCACCTGCTCGACCAGCAGGGCGTTGCGCACCTCGTCGACGAAGTACTGGGCCACCCCGGTCCGGTCCTTCTCCACGGTCAACTGGTAGGGGTCCGCACCGTCCTTGAGCCGGCCCTCCGCCGCACGCAGGACCGGGCACGCACCGTCGCGCAGCCGCAGTCGCAGCCGGCCGCCCTTGCGGTCCGGCTCGAAGGAGATCCCCGCCAACGCGGCCAGCGGGACGACGCGTTCGCCCAGCCCCTCCCGGAGCGGGTGGATGCCCTTGCCCCGGCCCGGCGTGATCCGTACCGATTCGCCATCGAAGGTCCAGGTTCCGTCACGCTGGATTATTTCCGCCATGCGGCAGATTCTGCCAGCCCCCACAACGAGGAAGTGGTCTACACCTTGACCATGTGTGAGGCGCACGATACGCATGGTGATGGTTCGGTTGTTCAGGAGCTCCACAGGTGTGAACCCGTCGAAAGGGACCCGGCTTGTGAGACTGCACAGGACACAGCGCACCGCACTTCCCCGTCTTCTCGGCTCGCTGCTGCTCGTCACGGCGGCCGGGATCTCCGGTATCGGCGCGGCGGCGGAAGGGCAGGCGGCGGACAGCGGCCCGGCCGCCGCCGCACCCCGTCCGCTCGACCAGATCGTGCCCGCCCCCGCCGAGGCGAGGCCCGGCGGCACCCCGTACACCATCACGGCGGACACCAGGATCCGCGTCGACGGCTCCGGCGAGGCCCGGAAGGTCGGCGACTACCTGGCGGGCGTGCTGCGTCCGTCCACCGGATACGCGCTGCCGGTCACCGGCGACGCGGGCGACGGCATCCGGCTGCGCCTCGACCCCGGCAACGGTGAACTGGGCGCCGAGGGCTACCGCCTGAAGTCGAGCCGGGGCTCCGTCACCATCACCGCACGCGGCCCCGCCGGGCTCTTCCACGGCGTCCAGACGCTCCGGCAGCTGCTCCCGGCCGACGTGGAGAAGAAGAGCCCCCAGCAGGGTCCGTGGACCGTCGCGGGCGGCACGGTCACGGACATGCCGCGCTACGGGTACCGCAGCGCGATGCTCGACGTCTCCCGGCACTTCTTCTCGGTCGGCGAGGTCAAGCGGTACATCGACCAGCTCGCCCTCTACAAGATGAACAAGCTCCATCTGCATCTCTCCGACGACCAGGGCTGGCGGATCGCCATCGACTCCTGGCCGCGGCTCGCCACGTACGGCGGGCAGACGGAGGTCGGCGGCGGCCCCGGCGGCTACTACACCAAGAGCGACTACCGGGAGATCGTCCGGTACGCGGCCTCCCGCTACCTGGAGGTCGTCCCGGAGATCGACCTGCCCGGCCACACCAACGCGGCACTCGCCTCGTACGCGGAGCTGAACTGCAACGGGGTCGCGCCGCCGCTGTACACCGGCACCAATGTCGGCTTCAGCTCGCTCTGCGTGCCGAAGGAGGTCACGTACGACTTCGTGGACGACGTGATCCGCGAGCTCGCCGAGCTCACCCCGGGCAAGTACCTCCACATCGGCGGCGACGAGGCGCACTCCACCAGCCACGAGGACTACGTGGCCTTCATGGACAAGGCGCAGGCCATCGTCGGCAAGTACGGCAAGACCGTGATCGGCTGGCACCAGCTGACCGGGGGCACCCCGGTGAAGGGCGCGGTCGCCCAGTACTGGGGTTACGACAGGACGGGCGCCGCCGAACGCGAGCAGGTCGCGGCCGCCGCCGTGAACGGCACGAAGCTGGTGCTGTCCCCGGCCGACCGCAGCTACCTCGACATGAAGTACGACAAGGACACCAAGCTGGGCCTGGCCTGGGCCGGTTACGTCTCGGTGCAGCGCTCGTACGACTGGGACCCGGCGACGTACCTGGCCGGTGCCCCGGCGGAGTCGATTCTCGGAGTCGAGGCGCCGCTCTGGTCGGAGACCCTGACCAACAGCGACGAGATCGAGCAGATGGCGTTCCCCCGGCTGCCCGGGGTCGCGGAGCTCGGCTGGTCGCCCGCGGCCACGCACGACTGGGACACGTACAAGGTGCGCCTCGGCGCGCTGGGGCCGAGGTTCTCGGCGCTGGGCATCAACTACTACCGGGCGCCGCAGGTCCCCTGGGCGGCTCAGTGAACTGACCGGGCCCGTCCGGCGACCACGCGCCTCGGGTCGCCGGACGGACCCGGTGCGCCCCTCCTTCGCTTCCGGTCGTCGCCGCTCACCAGACCAGCACCCCGCCGCCCACCGGCCGGGCCCGCAGCGCGGCCCGGGTGATGTTGGCGAGCCGGGCCGCCACGTACTTCTCCCCGTAGCCGCTGTGCGCACCGAGCTCCGCCGTGTGCCCGCGCAGCAGCTCGCACTCGGCGAGGAAGTCCTCGACCTCCTCCGGCTGTACGTACAGGTCGTCGGCGGCCAGCCGAGGAAGGAACCGGGCCCCGACGGCCCGCGCGTGCTCCGAACCCCAGAGTCTGGTCCGGCTGCTCTCGAACCCGGCCATGTCGCTGCCGTCCTCGGGGTCGTCGAGCAGCCGCAGCTTCCCCGGCCCGTCGTACACGAAGGTGTGCACCAGCAGTGTCATGCCCCGAACTCCCCCCGGCAGCCTTCGAGTCCCTCGACGGTGACCTCGATGCTCCGGCACTCCTCCCAGCGCGCCCGGTCCATCCGCAGCCGCTGCAGGGTGACGGGCACTCCCCGTACGGCGGCGACCGTGAGGCCGTCCGGCAGGTAGCCGAGCCGGTGCGAGACACCCAGCGAGCGCGGGTTGTCGGTCATCGCGGCCGACACCGCGGTCCGGGCCCCGAGGCCGGCGAAGGCGAGATGCAGGGCGGCGGCCCGCATCTCGGTGCCGATGCCCCGGCCCTGGTGGGCCAGGCCCAGCCACGATCCGGTGCTGACCTGGCCGGTCACGGCGAAGTCCTCGGCCGTCAGGTCCTGCCGCCCGACCACCCTGCCCTCGTGCAGCACGGCGAGACTCAGCGCCCAGTCCCGCGCCGACCAGTCGGCGACGGTGGACAGCACGTGCTGGAACACCGCCCGGCCGCGCTCCTCGGGCGGTACGTCGGTCCAGGGGACGGTGAACGGCATCTCGTCCGGCGCGTGCACCCCACCGGCGGCGACCGACGCGAGGCCGTCCAGCAACTCCAGGTCGGGGAGGCGTAGTTCCAGGCGGGGCGTGCGGAGGCGGAGCCCGTACAGGGGCCAGTGCTGCGGCTTCATGGACGGACTCTGCCGGGCGGGACGGCGCACTGTCGAGCGGATTCCCCGGCCGGCCGTACCGCGGGCCCTTCCGCCGACACGCCGCGCTCCCGTGCGTCGGCCGCGGCCCGTGCGTCGCGAGCGGTCAGGGGCGCGGCCAGGGGCGGCCGGCCAGGCGTTCGATGTCGGTGTTGAAGCGCCTCAGGTAGGCCGCGAAGCCGGAGATGTCCTCGTCCGACCAGTTGGCCATGACCCGCTCCAGGGAGTCGACGAGGCCCTCGCGTTCCGCGTCGAGCATGCGGGCGCCCTCGTCGGTGATCCGGAACTTGCGGGCCATGCCGCCCTCGGGGTCCGGGATGCGTTCCACGAGTCCGGCGCGCATGGCCGCCGCGGTCTGCCGGTTGAGGGTGGAGGCGTCGAGCCCGAAGGCGTCGCTGAGCTCCCCGATCGACATCGGCCCCTGGACGCGGACGCGGCTGAGCAGGATGTAGGCGCTGCGGTCCATCAGGCCGTCCTTGCGCCGCCCGCCCTTGTTCTGCAGGAGGCCGTGGCGGCTGAGGAGCATCTGCTCGTACTCGACCTCGTGTGTGGGCCTGGCCATGCGCCTGCCGCCTCCTGTTGTCGTCCGGGCGTCCCGGCGTGTTTCCGGATGTCGGGTCTCATCCTCCCACAGGTCTATGCAGCGTACATATAACGTGCTCGATGCATGAAGTGTGTACGATGCATAGTCTTCTTCCGACATATACCCGAGGAGTCCCGGATGGGCGCGCCCCAGCCATCAACCCGCAGCGGCGGTGTAGTCGCCACGCTGGCCATCGCCGGCACCACGGCGGCGATCATGCAGACCCTGGTCACCCCGCTCATCGCGGAACTGCCGCAGATCCTGAGCACCACCCCCTCGAACGCGGCGTGGGTGATCACCGTCACCCTGCTGGTGTCCGCCGTCTGCGTGCCCGTCTCCGGACGCCTGGGCGACATGGTCGGCAAGCGCCGGATGCTGCTCGTGTGCTCCGTGCCGCTGATCGCCGGTTCGGTGGTGTGCGCGCTCTCCTCGTCCGTCGTCCCCATGATCGTCGGCCGCGGTCTGCAGGGCATGGGCATGGGGGTGCTGCCGCTCGGCATCGCCCTGCTGCGTGACGTGGTCCCGGCGGAGAAGCTCAGCTCCTCCATCGCGCTGGTCAGCGCCTCCATGGGCATCGGCGGCGCGCTCGGCCTGCCGATCGCCGCGGCGGTCGCCCAGTACACGAACTGGCGGGTGCTGTTCTGGGGCTCGGCCGCCCTGGCCACCGTGGTCGCGGTGCTGATCTGGTTCCTGATCCCCGATGTGCCGGCCGGCGCCAAGGGGCAGCGGTTCGACGTGCTCGGCGCGCTCGGTCTCGGGGCGGGCCTGGTCTGCCTGCTGCTCGCGGTCTCCAAGGGCGCCGACTGGGGCTGGGGCTCGGCCACCACGCTCGGCCTGTTCGCCGCCGCCGTCGTCGTACTGCTCGCCTGGGGCCGGTGGGAGCTGCGTACCCGCGATCCGCTGGTCGACCTGCGCACCACCGCGCGTCCCCGGGTGCTGATGACCAACCTCGCCTCCGTCTTCGTCGGCTTCGGCATGTACGCCAGCATGCTGATCGCGCCGCAGCTGCTCCAGCTCCCCTCCGCCACCGGCTACGGCCTGGGCCAGTCGATGCTCGCGGCGGGCCTGTGGCTGGCACCCGGCGGGATCATGATGATGATCGTCTCCCCGCTCGGCGGAAAGCTCATCGACGCCCGGGGCCCGAAGTTCACCCTGGTGTGCGGCATCCTGGTCATCGCGGTCGGCTACGGCCTGGCACTGGTGCTCATGGGCTCCGCGTGGGGCCTGATGGTGGTGGGCATGGTGACCAGCAGCGGTGTCGGCCTGGCGTACGGTGCGATGCCCGCACTGATCATGGGCTCGGTCCCGCTGTCCGAGACCGCCGCCGCCAACGGCTTCAACACGCTGATGCGCTCGCTCGGTACGTCGATCGGCGCCGCGGTGATCGGTGTGGTCCTCTCCCAGATGACCGTCACCATGGGCGGCTACAGCCTCACCTCCGAGAACGGCTTCCGTACCGGCCTCATGGTCGGCTGCGGCGTCGCCCTGGTCGCGGCGGTGATCGCCGCCGCCATCCCGGCCGCGCGCCGCACCGAGTCCGCCACCGGCGCCGACGCCGCGGTGGAACAGGCCACGGCCAAGGCCTGACCTTGCGACGGGGCGGGGGCGGAGGCCCCCGCCCCGTCGGCGTCCCGTCCCTCCCTCCCCGGTAAGGTGACGACCTTCGGCCGGCGTCAGCCTCCGGAGCCCTGAAGGCGAACGCCCATGACACACTCCGCGCCGCGCCCCACCCGCCGCCGCCTCGACGCCGCACTGGACGGCCTCGCGGTCACCTTCCGCGGAATGACCGCCCACCCCGACGAGAACAACTGCGAGTGCCACTGGGGCAGCGCCGAGGAGCTCGCCCGGCTCAAAGTGGCGGACCGGGAGCTGGACCCCGACCTGCTGCGCCGCACCTGGCGGGCGCCCGACTGGAGCGATCACCCCTCCGTACTGCGCCGGATACTCCCTCAGCTCGCCCGGTCCCTCGTAGCCGGCCGGACCGACCCGTACAGCGACCCGGACGACATCGGCCGCTCGTTCGCCCGTGGCCACTGGCAGCAGTGGCCCGCCGAACAGGCCGCAGCGGTACGGGAGTTCCTCGACGCCTGGTGGGCCGACACGCTCACCGACCCGGCCCCCGCCCTCTGTGCCCACGACCTCCTCGCCCTGATCGCCGAGGCGTCCGGCGAGCTCCGTCCGTGGCTGGCCCGCTGGGAGTCGCAGCCCGGAACCACGGCCGACCGGCACCTCGCCGCGGCCGCCGACCACTGGGAGTACGAACTGCTCGGCGACGACCTCCCCTGGGACGCCTGGGACAACAGGCAGGAGAAGTGCGCCGAACTGACGGCCTGGCTGCTCGACCACGCCCGCCCCCGGCTCGTCGCCCACGGAGCACCTGACGAACTCCTCCACCGGATAAGGCTCCTGGGCCTCACCGGCGACGCCCGCTGGGACGACCCCCACTGGCCCGGCCACCGCTACTGACCCGCCGCGCCGCGCCCGTCGGCCACGAGCCGGCCCGTTCGACCGGACAGCCCTGAGGGCTGTCCCGTAATCCCTGGCGGGCGTGCGACGACGGCCACGGCACCTCGCCGCGTTGTCGGAACGCCCGAATACATCCAGTATTCGGGCGTCCCTCCGCCTTGCGATGCACCGCGTCCGACGCCGCACGCTGATCCACCAGGGATTACGGGACAGCCCTTAGCCGGGATCGGATTCGTCGTGGATGGTCAGTGCTCCGGCGAGGTCGAGGTCGGCGGCGGTGCCGTGTGCCCCGGCGCGGACGAGCAGCACCGCACCGAGCGCGGTGCTCCAGAACGTCCTGGCCTCCACGTCGAGCGGCCTGCGGGCCCGCCAGCCGCGGCCGTCGATGAGTCGGCGCACGTAGCCCTCGGACTGCCGGAACAGCAGCTGGAGGTGCCGGTCGACCACGGGGGCGAGTTCGGGCTTGGAGATTCCGGCGGCGAGTGCTCGTGCGACTGACGGGAGCGAGGGCATGGCCAGCACGGCGCGGGCGATATTGCGCCGGAACGTCGCCGCGTCGGGGGCTTGGCGACCGATGCGCTCGATCCGCCGGGCGTCGTGCAGCAGGCCGAGAAAGGCGGCGTGCACGAGCAGCGAGTCCTTGGAGCCGAAGTAGTAGGTGACCTGATTGGGGAAGGCGCCTGCCGCTTTCGCGATCTCCGCGACGCTCACCTCGGTGCCGGGCCGCTCCTTGCAGAGACGTGCGGTTGCCTCGATCAGCCGGCGCCTCGTCGCGCGACCGCGGTCACGCGATCGGGTCGACGTCGATCGGGGTTCGGTCCGTTTCTTCTCCACGCAAAAATTGTATGTGATACAACAGGGCTGTTCGCTTGTATCGCATACAAGAAAGATTGAAGGGCATGCACCGGACTGAAGTCGTCGTGACCGGACTCGGCGCGATCACCCCACTCGGGGCAGATGTGGCGTCCACCTGGAACGCCCTGCTCGCCGGCGAGTCCGGCATCCGGGGCGGCGCCCTGCGCGGCCACGAGGACGTCGGCCTTCCCGACACGGCAGCGGGGACGATGGCGATCGACCCCGCCGAGTTGCTGCCGCCGGTAACGGCCAGACGGCTCGACCGCTCGCAGCAGGCGGCCTTCGTGGCGGCGGCCGAAGCCTGGGCCGATGCAGGCGCCCCGGAGGTGGACCCGGACCGGCTCGCATCGGCGATCGGCACGGGCATCGGTGGCGTACGGACGTTGCTGAAGGAGGACGACGTACTGGAAGCGGCCGGGACCCGGCGCGTCTCGCCCCGCACGGTCCCCATGCTCATGCCCAATGCGGCGGCGGCGCTGATCAGCATCGAATACGGCGCACGGGCCGGGGTCTACACGCCCGTCTCGGCGTGCTCCTCCGGTGCCGAGGCGATCGCGCTGGGGGCCAGGCTCATCCGTTCCGGCGAGGCGGACGTGGTCATCGCGGGCGGGACCGAGGCCGCGATCACCCCGATCACCGTCGCCGGCTTCGCCCAGGCGAAAGCACTGTCGCGGCATACCGCCGAACCCACGTCGGCGTCCCGGCCGTTCGCTGCGGACCGCAGCGGATTCGTCCTCAGCGAAGGCGCCGCTGTCGTGGTGCTCGAAAGCGCCGAGCACGCCGACGCCCGGGGCGCGCGCGTCCACGCGGTGCTCGCGGGCGCCGGCATCGCCGCCGACGCTCACCACATCACGGCGCCCGCCGCCGACGGCTCCGGGCAGATCTCGGCCATGCGGAAGGCCCTCGCGCAAGCCGGTCTGGCTCCCGAGCAGGTCAGCCACATCAACGCCCACGCCACCGGAACTCCGGTCGGTGACGCCGCCGAGGCGCACGCGATCGGAGAGGTCTTCGGCCGCGCCACCGTGACGGCCCCCAAGGCGGCGCTCGGTCATCTCTTCGGCGCCGCCGGCGCGATCGAAGCGCTCATCGCCGTCCTCAGCGTGGAGCACGGCATCATCCCGCCGACCCGCAACGTCACCGCCGCCGGAGTCGGTCCCGACATCGATCTCGATGTCGTCGCAGAGCGACGAGACGTCCCCCAGGAGGCCGTGCTCAGCAACTCCTTCGGCTTCGGTGGGCAGAACGTCTCACTCGTCGTCACCGGCGCACGCCACTGCGCGTCCCGTACAGCCCCGGCCACCGGCTCCCCGACGGCGGTGGCCGGCGGGTGAGTGCGGGCATACGAACGGGGCGGGCCTCCGAAGAGGTCCGCCCCGTCGTGTCACCCGTGCGTCAGGACGGCAGGCCCAGTTCGCGGGCGATCAGCATGCGCTGGACCTCGCTCGTGCCCTCGCCGATCTCCAGGATCTTGGAGTCGCGCCACATCCTGGCCACCGGGTACTCGTTCATGAAGCCGTAGCCGCCGTGGATCTGGGTCGCCTCGCGGGCGTTGTCCACCGCCACCGTCGAGGAGTACAGCTTCGCGATCGCGGCCTCCTTCTTGAAGGGTTCGCCCGCCACCATGCGCGAGGCGGCGTCGCGCCAGCCGACGCGGGCCATGTGGGCGCGCATCTCCATGTCCGCGATCTTGAACTGGATGGCCTGGTTGGAGCCGATCGGACGGCCGAAGGCGTGGCGCTCGGCGGCGTACTTCACCGACTCGTCGACGCAGCCCTGGGCCAGGCCCGTGGACAGGGCGGAGATGGCGATCCGGCCCTCGTCCAGGATGCGCAGGAACTGGGCGTAGCCGCGGCCCTCCTCGCCCAGCAGGTTCTCCAGCGGGACGCGGACGTCGGAGAAGGACAGCTCGCGGGTGTCCGAGGCGTTCCAGCCGACCTTGGAGTACGGGGCCGCGACCGTGAAGCCGGGGGTGCCGGACGGCACGATGATCGAGGAGATGAGCGGGGCGCCGTTCTCCTTGCGGCCGGTCACCGCGGTCACCGTGACCAGCTCCGTGATGTCCGTGCCGGAGTTGGTGATGAAGCACTTGGAGCCGTTGATCACCCACTCGCCGGTGGCCTCGTCGCGCACCGCCGTCGTCCGGGTGCCGCCCGCGTCCGAGCCGCCGTCCGGCTCGGTCAGGCCGAACGCGCCGAGCGCCTCGCCCGAGCAGAGCTTCGGCAGCCACCGCTGCTTCTGCTCCTCGGTGCCGAAGTGGTAGACCGGCATCGCGCCGAGCGAGACCCCGGCCTCCAGGGTGATCGCCACGGAGGAGTCGACCCGGGCCAGCTCCTCCAGGGCGATCCCGAGGGCGAGGTAGTCGCCGCCCATGCCGCCGTACTCCTCGGGGAACGGGAGCCCGAACAGGCCCATCCGCCCCATCTCGCGCACGATCTCGTACGGGAACTCGTGCCGTTCGTAGAAGTCACCGATCTTCGGCGCGACCACGTCGTGCGCGAACTCCTCGACGGTGCGCCGCAGTTCCTCGTGTTCGGCGGTCAGCCGGTGGTCCAGGGGCATGGCAGGGGTCACTCCTTGGGGAAACGGGGGACGGGAGACGGGGTGGCTATCGCGCCGAGAGCGCGCGGACGGTACGGGACGGGCTGGGGCGGCCCAGCCGGTCGGCGAGCCAGACGCTGGTGGCGGTGAGCGCGTCGAGATCGACCCCGGTTTCGATACCGAGGCCCTGGAGCATCCACACGAGGTCCTCGGTGGCGAGGTTCCCGGTGGCGCTCTTCGCGTACGGGCAGCCGCCGAGGCCGCCCGCGGAGGCGTCCACCGTGGTCACCCCGTGCTGGAGCGCGGCGAGGGTGTTGGACAGGGCCTGGCCGTACGTGTCGTGGAAGTGCACGCCGATGGTGTCGGTGGGTACGCCTTCCTCGTTCAGCTCGGCCAGCAGGGTCTGTACGTGGCCGGGTGTGGCCACGCCGATGGTGTCGCCGAGGGACAGCTCGTCGCAGCCGAGGTCCATCAGCGCCTTGGCGACCCGGACGACCTGGTGGACGGGGACGGGTCCCTCCCACGGGTCGCCGAAGCACATCGACAGGTAGCCGCGGACATGCACCTTGTCGGCCTTGGCGCGCGCGACGACCGGCTCGAACATGGCGAGCGACTCGTCGACGGTGCGGTTGAGGTTGCGGGCGGCGAACGTCTCGGTCGCCGAGCCGAACACCGCGATCCGGCGGGCGCCGAGCGCCAGCGCCCGGTCCAGACCGCGTTCGTTCGGGACCAGGACCGGCAGCGCGACGCCGTCGATGTCGGCCAGGCGGGGGAACAGGTCCTCGGCGTCGGCCAGTTGGGGCACCCACTTGGGGTGCACGAAGCTGGTCGCCTCGATCGTGGTCAGGCCCGACGCGGCCAGCCGGTGGATGAACTCCGCCTTCACCTCGGTCGGTACGACGGCCTTCTCGTTCTGCAGCCCGTCGCGGGCGCCGACCTCGTGGATACGGACCCGGGCGGGCAGGTCCTGGGCCGGGACGGTCATGGGGAGGGGGCGGGATGTCGTCATGCTTCCTCCACGGGAGCCACGGGGGCCTCCACGGGGGCGACCACGGCCAGGATCTGGTCCATGGCGACCGTGGTGCCGGCGCTGACGTCCAGTTCGGTCACGGTCCCGGCGTGTGGCGCGGAGATGACGTGCTCCATCTTCATCGCCTCCACCACGAGCAGGCTCTGACCGGCCACGACCTCGTCACCGACCGCCACCTTCACGACCGTCACGGTGCCCGGCATGGGCGCGGCGAGGGTGTCCGCCCCGGCACGGCCCGCGCCGGCCAGCGACGCCTCCACCGGGTCGTGATCCTGTACGTGCCAGCTGTCGCCGTCCCGGCCGAGCCACACCCCGTCCGGGGAGGGGGCGTGGCTGAACGTGTGGGTGACACCGGCGAGTTCGAGGGTGAGCCGGGGCCCGGAGACCTCGACCAGCCTGGCCGTCTCCCTGCCGCCGGGCAGCGGGGCCAGCGGGCCGCAGGCCCCCGTCACGGGCTGCGGCGGTTCGGCGCCCTCCCCGACGTGACCGAACGTCAGCTCCGTACCCGCCGGGCAGGCGCGCAGCGAGACCTGCACCGGGTCGTGGCCCGGCAGCCGGAAGTCGAGCACCGTGCGGGCCGGGGTGCCGCCGAGGCGCCAGCCGCTCGGCACCGAGAACGGGTCCACCCAGCCGGAGGGGGCGTCGGTGGGGGAGTCGGCAAAGTGCCGCAGCAGCGCCGCCGCCGCGTACACCTCTTCGGGGACGCCCTCCGGGACCAGGCCGGACGCCTCGCGCTCCACCAGACCCGTGTCCAGATCGCCCGCAGCCACCGCCGGATGGGCGAGCAGCCGGCGCAGGAATCCGGCGTTGGTCGGGACGCCGAGGATCACCGTGTCCGCCAGCGCCGCCCGCAGCCGGCGCAGCGCGGTGGGCCGGTCGGGGCCGTACGCGATGACCTTCGACAGCATCGGGTCGTACAGGCTGCCGACCTCGCCGCCGGTGCCGAGCCCGGAGTCCGTCCGCACGCCGTCGCCCTGCGGCTCGTGCAGCGTGAGGACCGTGCCGCCGGAGGGCAGGAAGCCGCGGGCCGGGTCCTCGGCGCAGATCCGGGCCTCGATGGCGTGGCCGGTGAGTGCGATGTCCTGCTGGCCGTACGGGAGTTGCTCGCCTGCTGCGACCCTGAGCTGCCACTCCACCAGGTCCAGGCCGGTGATCAGCTCGGTGACCGGGTGCTCGACCTGGAGGCGGGTGTTCATCTCCATGAAGTAGTACGAGGCGGGGTCGTTGCCCGGGACGATGAACTCCACCGTGCCCGCGCCGACGTAGCCGCAGGAGCGGGCCGCCTGGACGGCCGCCTCGCCCATCGCCGCCCGGGTCTCCTCGTCGAGCAGGACCGAGGGCGCCTCCTCGATGATCTTCTGGTGGCGGCGCTGGAGCGAGCACTCGCGCTCGCCGAGGTGGACCACGTTGCCGTGGGCGTCGGCCAGCACCTGGATCTCGATGTGCCGGGGGCGGTCGATCCACCGCTCCACCAGCAGAGTGTCGTCGCCGAACGAGGACCGCGCCTCGCGCCGGGCGGCCGCGATCTCGTCCCCGAGCAGCGTCTCGTCGCGCACCAGCCGCATGCCCTTGCCGCCGCCGCCCGCCGAGGGCTTCAGCAGCACCGGCATCCCGATCCCGCCGGCCGCGTCGACCAGCTGGGCGTCGGTGAGCCCGCTCCCGGACGAGCCGGGCACCACCGGGACCCCGGCCGCCGCGACCGTCTCCTTGGCCCGGATCTTGTCGCCCATCAGCGTGATCGCGGAGGCGGGCGGGCCGATGAAGACCAGCCCGGCCTCGGCGCACGCCCGCGCGAAGCCCGCGTTCTCGGCGAGGAATCCGTATCCAGGGTGGACGGCCTGCGCGCCGGTGCGACGGGCCGCGTCCAGCAGCGCGGGCACGCTCAGATAGCTCATCGCGGCCGGGGCGGGCCCGATCCGTACCGCCGTGTCGGCCTCCCGGACATGCCGGGCGTCCGCGTCCGCGTCGCTGAAGACGGCGACCGAGCGGACGCCCAGCTCCCGCAGCGTGCGGATGACACGCACCGCGATCTCGCCGCGGTTGGCGACCAGAACCGTGTCGAACATCGTCATCTGTTCCTCACATCCGGAAGACGCCGAAGCCGGGTTCACCCAGCGGAGCGTTTGCACACGCGGTCAGGGCCAGCCCCAGCACCTGCCGGGTCTCCAGCGGGTCGATCACACCGTCGTCCCAGAGCCTGGCCGTGGCGTAGTAGGCATTGCCCTGGGTCTCGTACTGCTCGCGGATCGGGGCCTTGAAGGCCTCCTCGTCGGCCGCGCTCCAGTCGTCGCCCAGCTGGTCGCGCTTGACCGTCGCGAGGACGGACGCGGCCTGCTCGCCGCCCATGACGGAGATCTTCGCGTTGGGCCACATCCACAGGAAGCGGGGGGAGTAGGCCCGGCCGCACATGGAGTAGTTGCCCGCCCCGTACGAACCACCGACCACCACGGTCAGCTTCGGGACGCGGGTGCAGGCGACCGCCGTGACCATCTTGGCGCCGTGCTTGGCGATCCCGCCGGCCTCGTAGTCCCGGCCGACCATGAACCCGGAGATGTTCTGCAGGAAGACCAGCGGGATGCCGCGCTGGTCGCACAGCTCGATGAAGTGGGCGCCCTTCTGGGCGGACTCGGAGAACAGGATGCCGTTGTTGGCGACGATCCCGACCGGGTGGCCGTGGATGTGGGCGAAGCCGGTGATCAGCGTCGTCCCGTACTCGGCCTTGAACTCGGCGAACCGCGAGCCGTCGACGACCCGGGCGATCACCTCGCGCACGTCGTACGGGGTGCGGGAGTCGACCGGGACGGCGCCGTACAGACCCGCGGGGTCGGCCTTCGGCTCCTCGACGGGCCGCACGGACCACGGCAGCGCGCCCCGGTCCGGCAGGGTGGCCACGATGTTGCGCACGATCCGCAGCGCGTGCGCGTCGTCCTCGGCGAGATGGTCGGTCACCCCCGACGTACGGGAGTGCACCTCGCCGCCGCCCAGCTCCTCGGCCGTCACGACCTCACCGGTCGCGGCCTTCACCAGCGGCGGACCGCCCAGGAAGATCGTGCCCTGGTTGCGGACGATCACGGCCTCGTCGCTCATCGCGGGGACGTACGCCCCGCCCGCCGTGCACGAGCCCAGGACCGCGGCGATCTGCGGGATCCCGACCCCGGACATCCGGGCCTGGTTGTAGAAGATCCGCCCGAAGTGCTCGCGGTCGGGGAAGACCTCGTCCTGCATCGGCAGGAACGCGCCGCCCGAGTCGACGAGATAGAGGCAGGGGAGACGGTTCTCCAGCGCCACTTCCTGGGCCCGCAGGTGCTTCTTCACCGTCATCGGGTAGTACGTGCCGCCCTTGACGGTCGCGTCATTGGCGACGATCACGCACTCCCGGCCGCTGACCCGGCCGATCCCGGCGATCACCCCGGCCGCCGGAGCGGCGCCCCCGTACAGCCCCTCGGCCGCCAGCGGGGCCAGCTCCAGGAACGGGGAACCCGGGTCGAGCAGGGTGTCCACCCGGTCCCTGGGCAGCAGCTTGCCGCGCGCCACATGCCGGGCGCGGGCCCTCTCACCCCCGCCGAGCCTGGCCGTGGCGAGCCGCTCACGCAGCTCGTCGGCGAGCGCGTGATGCGCCGCCTCGTTGGCCTTCCAGACCTCGGAGGCGGGATCGGCCGCGCTCGCCAGCACCGGTGCCTGCTGCATCGTGTCGAGCCCCCTTGCCCGTACCGCAGTAGTTAGTGACCGTTAACGTCCGACTTCAGGTTAACGGTCGCTAACCGCACTGTCTAGAATCGAATCCATGACCACGAGGACGGACGCCCCCACCCGCCGCGAGCAGATCCTCAAGGAGGCCGCCCGCCTCTTTGCCGAGCGCGGTTTCCACGGCGTCGGTGTCGACGAGATAGGAGCCGCCGTCGGCATCAGCGGTCCCGGGCTCTACCGCCACTTCCCCGGCAAGGACGCGATGCTCGCCGAGCTGCTGGTCGGCATCAGCGAGCGGCTGCTGGCCGGCGGGCGGCTGCGCGTGTCGGAGGACGCGGCGTGCGAGGACAGCTCCCCGCGGGCCCTGCTCGACGCGCTCATCGAGGGGCACATCGACTTCGCCCTCGACGACCGCCCTCTGATCACCCTCCACGATCGCGAGCTGGACCGCCTCCGGGAGGCCGACCGCAAGCGGGTCCGCCAGCTGCAGCGGCAGTACGTCGAGGTGTGGGTGGAGGTGGTCCGCGAGATGTATCCGGACCTGCCCGAGCACGAGGCCCGCGCCGCCGTCCACGCCGTTTTCGGCCTGCTGAACTCGACCCCGCACCTGGGCCGGCCCGGTGCCCAGCCGGACCGCGCGGACACGGCGGCGCTGCTGCACCGGCTGGCCCGCGGGGCGTTCGAGGCGGCGGCCCGCGCGTGAGGTGAATACCCGCGTGCGGGCGCGAGATGGATACCATCGGCGCTTTGAATATATGAATTGATGCGCAAGGGGAGAAATGGCGGAGGGGGATTATTCAAATTCTCCCCCGATTCCCGGTGCGGCTCCGCCCTTCGGGGTGTCGTGGTGATCCACAGGCATATGGTTCGAGTCGTCTCGTCCACGCCTGATGGGAAATTTAAATGAAAACATGTCAGGTTTCGATCGTTGTCCCCTGTTTCAACGAGGACGAGGTGATCGAGGCGTTTCACCGCGCGCTGATCTCCGTTCTCGAACCGATCCGGCGGACGTTCGAGATCTGTTATGTCGACGACGGCAGCAGCGACCGCACCAGAGCCCGGATCGGCTCGCTCGCCACCGTGGACCAGCGCGTCCGCTACACCTCCTTCAGCCGCAATTTCGGCAAGGAGGCCGCCATGCTCGCCGGGCTGCGCATGTCACGCGGCGACGCCGTCGTCCTCATGGACGCCGACCTCCAGCACCCCCCGGAACTGCTGCCCCGCATGCTGGAGCTGCGGCAGCGCGGGTACGACCAGGTCGTCGCGAGACGGGACCGCACCGGCGAGGGCGCCCTGCGCACGCTGCTCAGCACCGCCTACTACCGCGCCATGGGCCGGTGCATGGACGTGCCCGTCGTCGACGGCGAAGGCGACTTCAGGCTGCTGTCGCGCACCGCCGTGGACGCGGTGCTCGCACTGCCCGAGACCAACCGCTTCTCCAAGGGGATCTTCTCCTGGATCGGCTTCGACACCGCCTCCTTCACCTACCGCAACGTGAGGCGGGCGGCGGGGAGCTCGAAATGGGGCGGCAGGCGTCTGCTCAACTACGGGATCGACGGCCTGATCTCCTTCAACAGCCGCCCGCTGCGCCTGGCCATCCACGTCGGTCTCGCGCTCGCGCTGGCGGCGCTGGGATACGCCCTGTGGACCATCGGCGGCGTCGCACTGCACGGAATCGCCGTGCCCGGCTACACCACCCTGCTGACCGCTGTCGTGGCCCTCGGTGGAATCCAGCTCGCCACGCTGGGGGTCATCGGTGAATACGTGGGACGCATCTATTGCGAGACCAAACAGCGGCCGCATTACGTGGTGCGGGAATCGAGTGAATCCCCGCACGTTGCCCGGCGTGTTTCCCCGTACGCATCCCCGGACGAATCCCTGGACGCGTCCTCGTACGCAACCCCGAGCGTTTCCCCGAACGGGTCGGCGGCATTGCGGAACCACGAAGGGCACCACTGCGCATGACCGCGGGCACGTCGAATCCCGTCGGTGCAGGGGAGGCGGGCGAGCGGGAGAAGAACGAGCGGAGGGAGAGTGAGCGGGAGGCGGGCCGGTGGGCGGCGGTCCGGACGGCGGCCCTCACCCTGTTCCCGCTCGCCCTGCTCGGCGCGGCCTTCTGGATCGGCCGGCTGGTCCGCCCGGGAGCGGACGACTGGTGCTTCCTCCCCGTCGTGCGGGACGAGGGCGCCTCCGGGATGATCGCGAAGTTCTACCTGCACGACAACGGGCGCGTCGCCAACGCCCTGCTGGTCGTCGGGTACGGGGCGTTCGGCGTACCGGGCCAGCAGTGGTTCGCGCTGGTCAGCGGGGTGATCGTGGTCGGCGTCCTCTGGGCGCTGACCCTTGCCGCGCTCGGCCGGGCCGGGCTGACCGCGCCGCGCGGGATGCCGTTGCTGGTGGCCGCGACGGTTGCGGCGGTCTTCCTGCTCGCGACGCCCGACACGTACAAGACGTTCTACTGGCCCGCCTCCTCCGTCTCGCACACCGTCTCCCCGGTGCTGGCCTGCGCCGCCGTGATTCCGCTGCTGCGCGCGCGGAGCCGCCGGGGCCGGGCCCTCGCCGTGGCCGTCGCCCTCGCCGCCGGGATCTTCATCGGAACGCTGTCGGAGGAGACGTCGCTCGTCGCGTGCGTCGCGCTCTGCGCCGTACTGCTGCTCAGCTTCCGGTCGGATCCCGGCACCGGCACCAGCACCGGTGCCGTCCGTACGCGCATCTGGTGCGCTGCCGCCTTCGCCGGGATCGTGACCGGGACGGCCGTCCTGTACTTCTCGCCCGGCGCGCACGCCCGGCGCGAACGGATCGGCGCGGACACGGGATCCATGCTGGGTGCGGAGCAACTGGCCCTTGCGCTGCGGGCGTTCGGCGAGATCCTGGGGACGGTCCTCACGACGTGGCAGTACGCGGGGGCGCTCGCCGTCGGCGTACTGCTGGGCCTCTCGGTGCGCGGCGGCCGGCACGGACCGGACGGGCCCCTGGTGCGCAGGCCCCTGCTCCCGGTCCTCGTCGCTGTCCTCGTCGTCCTGGTCTCCGGCTGCCTCTGCATCGTCATCACCTACCCGGTCTTCGGGACGGGCGTGGTGACGGCGGCCCGCGTCTGGGGCGACTTCCTGCTGGTGTACGTGCTGCTGCTGGCCGGCGTCGGCGCGCTGCTGGGGCGGGAGGTGCGCGCCCGCCGGTGGGGGGCCCGTACGGCGACGGCGGTCGTCGCCGCCGTCTGCGCGCTGACCTGCGTCGGCCTCGCCGTCCCGCTGTTCCGGCTGGGTACGGAGATGGAGGTACGCGCCCAGCGCTGGGACCGCCAGGACCGCTCGCTGCGGGACGGGGCGGCGCGCGGCGCCCAGGTGCTCCCGTACACACCGGTGTCGGTCGGCGGGATGCTGGAGCCGTTCGGCGGGGGCGGCCGGCGGGTGTGGCCGGCGCGGTGCGTCGCCCGGTACTACCACCTGGAGAAGGTCACGTACGCGCCCCGCCTGCCCTGACCGGTGGCCGGGTTCGATCAGTCCGTCGGGCAAGACACCCGGCACACTGCGCACACCTGACGGCACAATGGGTTCATGCCGATACCCAGCCGTGCCGCTCTCGTCGAACATCTCGTCCGTACGCGTATCGCCGGAGACGTCGCCACACCGCGCGACAACAACCTCTCCCACTACCGCAAGCTCGCCAACGGCGACCGCCACTACTGGCTCGGCCTGGAGCTCGGAGACCGGTGGCGCGACGAGCAGGACGTGCTGGCGGTGATGGCCGAGCGCTGCGGGGTCAGCGACGATCCGGAGCACCGGTTCGGGCAGGACACCATCGACCCGGAGCTGACGGTCGACGCCCTGGAGCGGGCGGCGGCGCGGCTGCGGAAGGCGGCGGCGGGGGCGGAGCGGGTGCTGTTCGCGACCGGCCATCCGGGCGGGCTCCTCGACGTGCACCGGCAGACCGCGGACGCGCTGCGGGCCGCCGGATGCGAGATCGTACGGATTCCCTCGGGGCTGATCGCCGACGAGGGCATGGTGTTCCAGTTCGCGGACGTCGCTGTGCAGGAGCGCGGCGCGACCCTCTGGCACACCCACTCGCCCGCCCCGATGGCCGCCATCCTGGACGGCCTGGAGCGCGAGGGCCGCCCGCTGCCGGACCTGGTCGTCGCCGACCACGGCTGGGCGGGTTGCGCGGCGCAGCGCGGTCTCGACGCGATCGGGTACGCGGACTGCAACGACCCGGCGCTCTTCCTCGGCGAGGCGGAGGGGACGCTCCAGGTGGCCGTCCCGCTGGACGACCATGTGCTGGACCCGCGGTTCTACGACCCGATGACGGAGTACCTGCTGGACGCGGCGGGGCTCACGAGGGACTGACGAGGGGCTGACGCGGGCCGGGCCCGCCCCCGGCCCGGCCGGGCCCGCCCGGTCAGACCGGCCCGGTACCCGTCCCGCCCGCCCCGCGCCCCCGCTGCCGCAGACCCGGGGTCGGGTCCAGGTACACCCGGCGGATCGACGGGTAGCGCTCGCGCAGCTGCTCCTCGGCCTCCTCGCACGCCCACTCGATCTGGTCGGCGGTCGAGGCGTCCCGGAAGTCGATCTTCGCGGCGATCAGGATCTCGGTCGGGCCCTGGATGAGCGTGGTGAGTTCCAGTACGTCGATGATGTGCGGGACGGAGAGCAGCTCCTCGCGGACGCCGGCCCGCATCGGCTTCGACACCGGGCGCCCGATCAGCAGCTGGGCGTTGGACCGGCCCAGCACCCAGGCGACGTACACCAGCAGCAGGCCGATCAGGATCGACGCGATGCCGTCCCAGACCCCGGAGCCGGTCAGCTGGCCGCCGAGCAGGCCGCCCGCGGCGAGCAGCAGACCCGCCAGCGCCGCCGAGTCCTCCATCACCACGGCCTTGACCGCGGTGTCGGGGGTGTGGCGGAAGTAGTGCCCGACGGGCGCCCGCAGTCGCGCGGCCTCGCCGCGGACCTGCCGGACCCCGGTGCGCAGCGAGTAGCCCTCCAGCAGGAAGGCCACCGCGAGCACGATGTACGAGACGAGCGGATCGCCGAGCTCCTCGCCCGCCGCGAGGGTGTGGACGCCGTCGTAGACGGAGAACACCGCACCGCCGACGAACGTGGCCACGGAGGCGAGCATCGCCCAGATGTAGCGCTCGGGGCCGTAGCCCAGCGGGTGTTCCTCGTCCGCGGGCTTCTCGCTGCGCTTCAGCGCGGTGAGCAGCAGCAGCTCGGTGACCGTGTCGGCGACCGAGTGCGCCGCCTCGGAGAGCATCGCGCTCGATCCGCTGATCACCCCGGCGACGGCCTTCGCCACGGCGATGCCGAGATTGGCGGCCGCCGCGACGACGACCGTGAACACGGACTCCCCACCACCGGACTTCGTACCACTCGTGGTCTCGTCGCTCATGGTGGGGAGTATGTCCGAATCGACGGGATACGGCCCGTCAGTCCCGGGGTACGCGGACCACGCCCTCCTGGATGACGGTGATCGCCAGCCGGCCGTCCTGGGTGTAGATCCGGGCCTGGCCGAGCCCGCGCCCGCCGGACGCGGACGGCGACTCCTGGTCGTAAAGGAGCCATTCGTCGGCCCGGAACGGCCGGTGGAACCACATCGCGTGGTCCAGGCTCGCGCCGACCACGTCGCCGACCGCCCAGCCGCCTCGCCCATGGGCGAGGAGCACCGAGTCGAGCAGCGTCATGTCGGAGACGTACGTGGCCATGCAGACGTGGAGCAGCGGGTCGTCCGCGAGCTTGCCGTTCGTGCGGAACCACACCTGGGAGCGGGGCTCGCGCGGTTCGCCGACGGTGCCGAAGGGCGGCTCGTCCACGTACCGCAGATCGACCGCGGCCCGTGCCTCGATCAGCCGGTCCACGACCCCCGGCCCGCTGAAGCGGTCCGCGTACCTGGGCAGCATCTGCTCCGCCGTGGGCAGCGTCTCCGGGGCCGGGGCGGACGGCATGGCCGCCTGGTGCTCCAGGCCCTCCTCGTACGTCTGGAACGAGGCCGAGAGGTGGAAGATCGGCTGGCCGTGCTGGACGGCGACGACCCGGCGGGTGGTGAAGGAGCGGCCGTCGCGGATGCGGTCGACGCTGTAGACGATCGGCGCGCCCGGGTCGCCCATCCGGAGGAAATAGGAATGCAGGGAGTGGGCGGTCCGGTCGGCGGGGACGGTGCGGCCCGCGGCGACCAGGGCCTGGGCCGCGACCTGGCCGCCGAAGACCCGGGGGACGACCGCCGAACGGCTCGTACCCCGGAAGATGTCCCGCTCGATCTGCTCCAGGTCGAGCAGATCGAGCAGGGAGTCGAGTGCTGCGCTCATGGAAGGAACGTAGCCGCTCTCACAGGCCCATGGACTTGGCGATGATCGACTTCATGACCTCGTTGGTGCCGCCGTAGATGCGGTTGACCCGGTTGTCCGCGTACAGGCGGGCGATCGGGTACTCGTTCATGTAGCCGTAGCCGCCGTGCAGCTGGAGGCAGCGGTCGATGACGCGGTGCGCGACCTCGGTGCAGAACAGCTTCGCGGAGGCGGCCTCGGCGGCGCTCAGCTCACCGGCGTCGAGGGCCTCCAGAGCGCGGTCGGCGACGGCCTCGGCGGCGTCCACCTCGGCCTGGCAGGCGGCCAGCTCGAACTTGGTGTTCTGGAAGGACGCGACGGTCTTGCCGAAGACGGTGCGCTCCTGCACGTACTGCTGCGCGAACCGGACCGCGGCCTTGGCCTGCGCGTACGCGCCGAACGCGATACCCCAGCGCTCGGACGGCAGGTTCTGGCCGAGGTAGTAGAAGCCCTTGTTCTCCTCGCCGAGCAGGTCCCCGACGGGCACCTTCACATCGACGAAGGCCAGCTCGGCGGTGTCGGACGTGCGCAGGCCGAGCTTGTCGAGCTTGCGGCCCAGGGAGTAGCCCTCGGACTTGGTGTCGACGGCGAACAGCGAGATGCCGTAGCGGCGGTCCTCGGCGGTGGGCGCGGAGGTGCGGGCGCAGACGATGACGCGGTCGGCGTGGACGCCGCCCGTGATGAAGGTCTTGGAGCCGTTGAGCACGTAGTGCGTGCCGTCTTCGGAGAGCTTGGCGGTGGTCTTCATGCCCGCGAGGTCGGAACCGGTGCCCGGCTCGGTCATCGCGAGGGCCCACATCTCCTCGCCGGAGACGAACTTGGGCAGGTAGCGCTTCTTCTGCTCGTCGTTGGCGAGCATCTTGATGTACGGCAGGGCGAGCAGGACGTGCACGTTGGAGCCGCCGAAGTTGACGCCCGCGCGGGCGGTCTCCTCGTACTGGATGGCCTCGAACTTGTGGGTCTCCAGGCCGGCGCCGCCGAACTCCTCGGGCACGTTGATGCCGAACAGGCCGAGGTCGGCGAGCTTGGTGTAGAGCTCGCGCGGCACGATGCCCTGCTGGAACCACTCGTCGAAGTGGGGGACGACCTCAGCCTCGATGAAGGCGCGTATGGTCTCCCGGAACGCCTCGTGGTCCTCGTTGAATACCGTACGGCGCACGGGGTGCCTCCTAGATCAGCTTCGGTCGGCGTCGGCCCGGCCGGCGGCCTGGCTAAGCGCTTGCTCAGATACGTTCAAAAGTTACCCGGCAGTCATGGGAGCTGTCCAGGGTGATGCGCGGCACGCCCGGCCGCGGACATCGCCCGTCCGTGGGCGTCGCCCGACTGCCTCCGTCGCCCGACCGCGTCCGTCGCCCGACCGCGGACATGCGGAGGCCCTCCCCGGCGGCTGGCCGGGGAGGACCGTTGTGCGTACCTCTGTGACTGTCGCCGCTACTGCGGCTTGAAGGAACGGATCTGGTAGTTCCCCTGGAGGTTGCCACCGCTGCCGGCGGGAGTGGAGCCGACCCGCGAGTTGTAGTTGGTCTGGGTGTAGTACTGCACGCGGTGCCCGGTCGCGTTCCACACGGAGCGGACGTTCTGGCCCCGCTGGATGAACGAGCAGTCGTCGGCGGTATTCGCCCGCCGCTCGTCGGACCACTGGCAGCGGGTACCACCCCCGTTCCAGTCGCTGTAGATACAGAAGTACCCGGGGCTGCAACTGAAGGAAGCCCTGGCGCTCCCGGAAACGGCACTCCCGGTGGCGGCGTTCTCCGGAGCGGCGCCCGCGGCGGGCCCGGTGGCCAGCCCCAGGGCGAGGGCGAGAGAGGTGACGGCAAGCGCGCTGAAGCGGTTCAAGACAGAGACCTCTTTTCAGACGGTGCCCAGGGTTCCGTGCCCTGGTCGCCGCCAGCGTGGCACGGCCTTGACCTGCGCAGACAGGCGGAAACGGGGGCGCTCGAAGCCCTCGTGGAAGATCGCGGCACGCCTTCGTGCACCGGCGCGAACACCTCGCCTGTTCGTCGCCGGAGGTGTTCGCGGCCATGGGGCAGGCGTGGCTCGGGCCTGCCGTTGCTGTGGATCGTGCGACGGCGTGGGTTTCTGCGCTCCTGGCTCATGGGCCACGCCAAGCGCACACCCGTCCATCATCTGACTTATTGCCATATCTCTTTCAGGTGGTGTGGACGCGGGAATTGACCTGTTGACGGACCCGACCGGTCCGGCGCAGACGGACAGGGCCTCCGGTTCCGACCGGTCGGCCCCGGGCGCATCCGGTCCGGCCGACAGGCGGCCAGGGCGCTTCGAAGCGTCCCGTGAATCCGCGATCCGCAGAAGACACAGCACGAAGCAGGGCTTCTCCCGATACCTGAGCGAGGCCGCGGCGCCCACTCCGCGGACGCATCCGACGGTCCACGAGCTGCCCCGTCATGCCCGGAACACGACACACGGAGGTCCCATGTCGGGAGTGGAGCACCCGGAGGCGAGCTGGGTTCAGGTGAACCTGGCCCCGCAGCCGAGTTCATGGCCGCGCCTGTACGAATGGCTCGCCGGCACCGCACACGACCTCCTCGACGGACACACCGCGCGCGCCTTCTTCTTCATGCACAAGCCGCCCGGTCTGCGGGTGCGTTTCCAGGCGGACAGGATGACGGGCACCGTTCTGTTGCAGGCCGAACTCCTCGACCGGATCAAGGAGTTCGGAGGACTGGCCGGGCCTCCGGTGTGTGCGGTGTACGAGCCGGAGTCCTACCTCTTCGGCGGGCCGGGCTCCATGCCGTGGGTGCACGAGTTGTTCACCGCGGACTCCCTGGCCTGGCTCGGCCACCACACCCGGCGGCCCGGGGAAGGAGACCCGAACGCCGCGGCGGACTGGCGGTTCTCCCTCGCCCTGCTCCGGGACATGTTCGACGGCCTGGGCATCGTCGGCTGGGAACACCGGGGCGTCTGGGACGCGGTGCGCACGGACACCGGACGCCGTCTTCCCGGGGGCCTGCGGGACGCCGCGCTCCGCCGGGCGGCCGAGGGCATCCGCGCCTACTGGGAACAGCCCCGCGACCAGCTCCTCGCCGGTCTGCCCGGAACGTCGCGCGCGGACCAGGAGCGCCACTGCGAGGCGGTGCGCCTGGCCGCGAACCGCTGGCGCACCGGCTACTTCGAGTCCGGGTACGCGGTACGCGGCCCGCGCCGCGCCGCCGCCCATGCGGTGATCTTCCACTGGAACCGGGCCCGGCTCTCGCACGCCCGCCAGAGCCTGGTCGCCGAGGCGCTGTTCGACGACGGGACGGCAGCCGGCGTCGCGGGCAACGGGGTGGTGGCGTGACATGACCGGACTCCCCGTCGTCCCGCCGGGGGGCACTCCGCCGGATGCGACCTCCCCGGCACCCGCCCGCCCCGGCACGGCCGGTGGCCGGACCCTGGGCGCCACCGCCCTGGTGCGCGCCTCCGGAGTCCCTCTCGCGATGTGGACGGCCGCAGGCGGCTCCGGGCTGTTCGCCCGGGTCGTCGAGCACGCCGGCACCGTCGAGCGGCAGTCCGCGCACGCCCGGCGCCTCGCCGAGGGGCTCGGCCTCGTCGTCCCCGACCGGCGCCTGACGGACAGCGAGCGCCGCGCCGTGCTGGCCCTGCGGCGGCGGCTGCACTCCGGCGCGGCGCCGGGCCCGGCGGACTGCGGATTCCTGGAGACGCTGACCGCCGCACCCGAGTGGCTCGTACGGGAGGCGGGGGCGCTGTGCCGCGAAGCCGCGTCGGCGCTCGCGACCCGGGCGGAGCTGGAGCGCGCGCTCGGTGACGAGCGCGAGCGGGTGGGGGCGCTGGCCTGGTCCCAGGTGTCCGACGGCCCGGTCCTGCGGGAGTTCGTCGACGCCGCGAGCCCCGGGCCGGCGGAAGAGGTGGCCGTGCGCCTGGCCGGGGGCGGGACGTGGAGCGGGAAGCGGCTGCGCAAGCGTTCCGCGTACCTGTGGCGAGCGGTGGGGCGGGCGGCGGCGAAGACCACGCCGCGCGGCTGGGTGGGGCAGGTCGCTCCGGTCCCGGTCGGCGGTACCGGCTTCGCCGACGGGGCGGGGTCCCCGCTGCTCGCCCCCGGTGCCGAACTGTCCGGGCTGGCCGCCGCCGCCGTGGAGAACGTCCACACCGTACGTACCCTCGCCGGTGCGCGGGACCTGCGGGGCGCCGACCCGGACACCGCGCTCGCGCCCGCCCCGCTGCACCTCACCGACGGCAAGGACGAGGACGGTACGGGCGGAACGCTGCGCTGCTACGCGATCGACCCGGGCGATCCGGGGCGGCTGAGGCAGGTCGCGGTGCGGCGTACCGCGCTGCTGGACCTGCTGCTCTCCCTGTTCGCCGAAGGGCCGCGCACCCTCGCGGAGCTGGAGTGCGCGCTGCCGGTCGCCGACCCGGTCGTACTGCGCGGATTCCTCACCCACCTGATGGGGCTGGGCGTGCTCCAGCTCTGTGTGGCCCCGCGCCAACAGCACACCGCCTGGTCCCCGGCCGCCCGGGTGGCCGGCGACGGGCGGCTGCCCCAGCCGGGGGACCTCGGGCCGGGCGGCTGGTTCCTCGACTCCTACCGCGGCCTGGACGCCCGCGTGCCCGAACGGGCCGCCGCCCGCGTCCAGCACGCCCTGCGGACCGCCCACCGCCTGGCCGCGCTGCGCCGGGCCGACCGGGACACGGGCGCCGACACGCCGCCGCCCGTGCCGGGCACCGAGCGGCTGGACGAGCACCCGCGTCCGGTCGGCGAGATCCTGGCCGAACTGCTGCCGGGCTCGGGCTCGGGCTCGGGCGAGCGGCCGTCCCCCGGACCTGTCCCACGCCGGTACGGGGGATGGCACCCGGCCCACGCGCCGGAATCCGGGTACGCCCGGCTCCTCGACCGCCTCGCCGCCCACCGCGACGAGGCGCAGGTGGACATCGACGACGACCTCCTGGACGCTCTCGGCGCGCCGCCGGCCGAGAAGGCGGTGCCGCCCTGGCCGCTGGACTGTCTGCTGCGCCCGTTGCCCGGCCCGGGACCCGTCGCGGTGCTGGAGACCGCCTCGCCCGCCGGGATCATCGACGCCAGGTTCGCCGAAGCGCTCCAGGCCCTCTACGGCGGCAGCGGCTACGGCTCCGTCGACAGTTACCGCGACTTCCTGGCAGCCGTGGAGCGACGGGCAGGGGTGAGGTTCGTCGAACTGCTGGTCCCGCCGGTGACGGAGCGCGCGGCCAACGCCGTCCGACGGCCCGTCACCACCCGCTGGTGGACCGGCGACCCCAACCCGGCGGCGTACTTCGGTGCCGGTGGCCCGGACCGTACCGACCACCGCCACCTCCCCCTCGACCGCATCACCCTGCGCCGGTCCGGCGGCCGGATCGTCGCCGAGGTGGACGGTGAGCGCGTGGTGCCCGTCCACCACGCGACCCGTAACCCGATGCCCCCGTACGACGTGCTGGTCCGGCTGCTGCTGTCGGCCGGGCACCCCTGGGCGGGCACGATGCTCCGGCTCGACGGTCTCGCCGCGGCCTTCCCCGCGCACCCGGCTCCCGTCCGTACGCCCAGGGTGACGATCGGCACCGACCTGGTCGTCTCCCCGGCCACCTGGCGGGTGCCCAGAGCCCTGCTGTGGCGGCCGGGCGACGGGGACCTCGACCGGGTGAGGACGCTGGCCACACTCGTACGGTCCGCCGCGCTGCCCCGGTTCGTCTTCGTACGGCCCGCCTTCGAGGCCAAGCCGGTGCCGGTCGACCTCGAAGCGCTGACCGCGCTGAACGCCATCGAGCGGGCCTGCGCCGCGCTGCCCGGTGACGAGCTGGTCATCGAGGAGATGCTGCCCGGCCCGGTGGCCGGACCGCACGGGCCGACGTTGTGCGACGCACTGCACCGGGGCGCACCGGTCGCCGCCGAGTTGATGCTCAGGCTGCCCTTCGACCGGACCGCCGAGGAGCTTGCGGTGCGGACCGCCGCCGCCCTCGCCCGAGACGTCCCCGGCCCGCCCGCACCCGGTGCGGACGGTTGCCGGGGCGGCAACCCACCACGGAAACAGTAGGAAACAGGAGGAAACACCATGTCCATCATGGAGATCACCGACCTCGACACCCTCATCGACGAGCTGGACGAGCGCATCACCGGCACCGAGCTGCCCGCGCTGACGGACAGCTACAGCGCCCTGTGCACCATCCTCGTCTGCGACTCGGTCATCTGTGGCTGAGGCCGCCGGCTGACCGTGCCCACCCGGACGCCCCGCGTCCATCACTGAGTTGAACGGAGCCACCCGGACCGGTTCGGGTGGCTCCCCGACGAGGAGGCCCGATGCCACCGAACGGCCCCGGACCGCACCCTTCGGCACTCGATCTCTCCCGGCAACTCCTGGACGGATACCCGGAGTTCGAGAGAAAGACCTCAGACCCCGGTATTCCGGTACTGGCCTCGCTGGTCGCCCGCGCGGGCGACCCGGCAGCGGCGGAGAGTGCCCGGCACGCGGTGGCCGCCTGGTCCCGGACCGTCGGCCGCGGCCTGTCCCACGGCGGGCTGCTCGACGGCGGCCTGGCCGGAACCTACGCCGGCCTGCGCATGGCCGCCCGGATCCACCCCCCGCTGAACCGCGCCGCCGACCGGCTCCGCGACCACCTGCTGAACACCGCCTCGGCGCACCCCTGGCGGACGACGGACGTCGGCCTGCCCGACTACGACCTCATCGCCGGACCGGCCGGCACCCTGCTCGCGCTCTGCGCCCGGGAGCCGAAGCCGTCCGTCCGCCAACTCCTGCCGTTCGCGTCCCACTTGGCGGCGCTGTGCGACAGCGACGACCTGCGCCGGCTGCACATCGGCCAGTACCCCGGCCACCCCCGGCTGGGCTGGCTGCAGGGCCGGGTGAACACCGGGATGGGCCACGGAGTGGCGGGACTCGTCGCCGGTCTCACCGCGACCGTCCGCCGCACCGGACCACGCCCGCGGCTGACGGACGCCCTGCGCCGCGCCACCCACTGGCTGATGGAGCAGTCCTTCGCGGACGACCGGGGTGTCCAAAGCTGGGACGGCGCCGGCCGCGACGGCCCGCCACCCACCGGGGCACGGGCCCGGCAGGCCTGGTGCTACGGCACCCCCGGCATCACCTGGGCGCTCTGGGACGCGGCCGACGTGCTGGACGACCGGGCGGCTGCCGACTGGGCGGCGGCCGCCTTCACCACTCTCACGGAGCGGTACGACGAGGACTTCCACCTCTTCGGCGACCCCCTGACGGACCGGCTCGCGCTGTGCCACGGCGCGGCGGGCGTGCTGGCCGTCGCCGACGCCTTCCACCGCTGGGCCCGCCTGTCGCCCGCCGCCGTACTGGCCGCCCGGCTGGCCGAGCACCTGACCACCCGGCTGCCCACGGCCCTCGCCCCCGGAAAACCGCAGACCTCCCTGCTCACCGGGGCCCCGGGCGCCCTCGCCGCCCTGCTCACCGCCACCCACGACACCTCGCGCGACTGGCTGCCCTGCCTCGGGCTGCGGTAGCGGGCGCTGCCGGGCTGATCACCGCACCCGCAGCGCGAACCACAGCTCCGTCCGTACGTCCATGTCGTCCAGGTCCACGTCCAGCAGGGACGCGCAGCGGGCGATGCGCTGGCGGACCGTGTTGCGGTGGATGCGCAGGGCCGTGGCCGTGCGGTCCCAGCTGCCGTGGAGGCTCAGCCAGCAGCGCAGGGTCTCGGTCAGCGGCTCGGTGAGCGGGGCGAGGAGGGCGCGGGCGTGTGCCTCGGCACGGTCGGGCGGGATCAGGGCGGACAGGCCGGAGCCGCCGCCGTTGTGGTGGTGGGCCAGCGGGGTGCGGGTGGCGACGGCGCGGCCCAGGGCGCGGGAGGCCTGGCCGTCGGCGAGGTCGAGGGTGGTGATGGCGGCGGGGGCGGACGCGCCGAGCGTCCAGCCGGGCTGCGGGGTGATCCGGTCGCCGCCGGGGATCAGGACCCGTACCGCGTCGCCGCCCCGGCCCGCGTCGACCAGGGCCGAACCGAGGGCGGCGCCCAGCGCACCCGCGGTGAGCGGGTCGACCGGGCCGTCGCCGCTGCGGCGCGCGTGCACCACCGTCCACTGCTCGGCGCCCCCGAGGAGCGGCGCGACGTCCTGCGGGTCCGCGCCCAGCAGCATCCGGACCAGGGCGGCGGACCGGCCCGCGGCGTCGGCGCCCTGGTGCGGGGCGGCCAGCAGGGAGAGCAGGACGACCGCGATCCCGGCGATGGTGTGGTCGCCCGCCTCGCGCCGGTCCGTCGCCAGCGCCAGGACGAGCCCCTGGCCGCCGCCCAGCGCGTACGCGGACAGATGGGTGTCCCGCAGTGTGTCGGTGGCGGACGACGGGGCGGGCCGTGAACCGGCGCGGACCACCTGGGTGAGCCTGGCCAGCGCCGCCCCGACATCGGGGGCCGGGCGGCGGCCCGAGGCGTGCAGCTCCTCGCCGTCCGCGGAGAGCAGCGTCGCCCGGCCCTCCAGCTGGGCCGCCAGCTGATGCAGCACCGCCGGGACCGGGTCCGGCCGGGCCGCCGCCGTGGCCAGGGCCTGCTGGGCGCGCGTCACCCGGCGCAGCTCGCGGTGACGGGCCTCGGCCATCAGCCGCCACACCGTCCGGGCGATCGCCGTGAACGGGGTCTCCGGCGGCACTTCGAGGAGCGGCAGGCCGTGCCGGTCGCACGCCTCGATCAACGCCTGCGGCACCGTGTCGAACACCGGCGTCACCCCGAAACCGAGCGCCGCCGCCCCCGCCTCCATCAGCCGGTCCACGAACGCGTCCGGGTCCTTCAGCTGCACCCCGGCGCTCAGCAGCAGCTCACCGCCGAGCAGATAGGGGTACGGGTCGGCCATCTCCGTGGTGTGCACCCACAGCAGATCCGCCTCCGCCGGACCGGCGATCCGGCGCAGTCCGAGCTCCTCGTGGGCGAGCAGTTCGGCGAGCGGGATCGGCGGGGTGGGCGGCGGCGTGGGTGGGGGAGCGGGCGGGTGAGCAGGCATCGGGGTCGGCCCGGCCGAGGCTTCCGGCATGGATGGTCCATCCATCAGGGACTTCAATTATGGATGAAACGTACTCTTCAGCGTTGCTTGCGGGCCACCTACCGTCTTCTTCACATAAGACATGTGCACTTGTGACTGAAATGGAGGAAGCCCATGGCCGTCGACTACGCGGTGATCATCATTTATCTGGCCGGCATGCTCGCCATGGGCTGGTGGGGCATGCGCCGCGCCAAGTCCAAGAGCGAATTCCTGGTGGCGGGCCGCAGGCTCGGACCGTGGATGTACTCGGGCACGATGGCCGCGATAGTCCTCGGCGGAGCCTCCACCATCGGCGGTGTCGGCCTCGGCTACCAGTACGGACTCTCCGGCGCCTGGATGGTCTTCACCATCGGTCTCGGAATTCTCGCCCTGTCCATCTTCTTCTCGGCGCGGATCGCCCGGCTGAAGGTCTACACCGTCTCCGAGATGCTCGACCTGCGCTACGGCGGCCGGGCCGGGATCATCTCCGGTGTCGTGATGTGGTCGTACACGCTGATGCTCGCGGTCACCTCGACCATCGCGTACGCAACGATCTTCGACGTCCTCTTCGACTTGAACCGGACGATCGCGATCATCCTCGGCGGTGCCATCGTCGTCGCGTACTCCACGCTCGGCGGGATGTGGTCGATCACGCTCACCGACATGGTGCAGTTCGTCGTCAAGACCATCGGTGTGCTGCTGCTCCTGCTGCCCATCGCGGTGATCAAGGCGGGCGGCTTCAGCGAGATGAAGGCGAAGCTGCCCACCGAGTACTTCGACCCGCTCGGCATCGGCGGCGAGACGATCTTCACGTACGTGCTGATCTACACCTTCGGCATGCTGATCGGCCAGGACATCTGGCAGCGCGTCTTCACCGCTCGCAGCGACAGGATCGCCCGGATCGGTGGCACCGTCGCCGGTACCTACTGCCTCGTCTACGCCCTCGCGGGCGCCGTCATCGGCACCGCCGCGAAGGTCATGTACCCGAAGCTGCCCAGCCCCGACTCCGCGTTCGCGACCATCGTCAAGGACGAGCTGCCGATCGGCGTGCGCGGGCTGGTGCTCGCCGCCGCGCTGGCCGCCGTGATGTCCACGTCCTCGGGCGCGCTGATCGCCTGTGCCACCGTCGCCAACAACGACATCTGGTCCCGGCTGCGGGGCGTGGTGTCCAGGGGCGGCGAGGCCGGCGAGGGCGAACACGACGAGGTGAAGGGCAACCGGGTCTTCATCCTCATCATGGGCATCGCCGTCATCCTGATCTCCATCGCGCTCAACAACGTCGTCGAGGCCCTGACCGTCGCGTACAACCTGCTCGTCGGCGGCCTGCTGGTGCCGATCCTCGGCGGTCTGCTGTGGCGCCGGGGCACCGCGGCGGGCGCGCTGGCCGCGGTGGCGGTCGGCGGTCTCGCGGTGATCGGCCTGATGGCGGGATACGGCATCCTCGCCAACGAACCGATCTACTACGGCCTGCTGGCCTCGCTCGCGGCGTACGTGATCGTCTCCCTGGCGACGAAGCCGACCGACGCGGCCGTACTCGCGGCCTGGCGCGAGCGGCTGGCGGGACGGGGCGCGGAGACGGAGGAGCCGGTGCACGAGCCGGCCGCGACGTAACCGTCCCCGCACGCCCCCGGGAGGGGTGGCCACTGGCCGCCCCTCCCGCCCATCCCAGCCCCGCCCCGCACACCGAACAACGCACGCAACCCGAAGGAAGGCACTTCACATGAGCAGCAACGAAACGCCGCGCGGCCCCGTCGACTCCTCCCGCGTCCCGCGGTACGCCGGACCCGCGACCTTCGCCCGGCTGCCCCGGCTCGACGAGGTCGGCACCGCCGATGTCGCCGTCGTCGGCGTGCCCTTCGACACCGGTGTCTCCTACCGGCCCGGCGCCCGCTTCGGCGGCAACGCGATCCGTGAGGCCTCGCGCCTGCTGCGCCCGTACAACCCGGCGCAGGACGCCTCGCCGTTCGCGCTCGCCCAGGTCGCCGACGCCGGTGACATCGCCGCGAACCCGTTCAACATCAACGAGGCCGTCGAGACCATCGAGGCCGCCGCCGACGACCTCCTCGGCACCGGCGCCCGCATGATGACGCTCGGCGGCGACCACACCATCGCGCTGCCGCTGCTGCGCTCCGTCGCCAAGAAGCACGGCCCGGTCGCCCTGCTCCACTTCGACGCGCACCTCGACACCTGGGACACCTACTTCGGCGCCGAGTACACCCACGGCACCCCGTTCCGCCGCGCCGTCGAGGAAGGCATCCTCGACACCTCCGCGCTCTCCCACGTCGGCACCCGCGGCCCGCTCTACGGCAAGCAGGACCTGGACGACGACGCGAAGATGGGCTTCGGCATCGTCACCTCCGCCGACGTCATGCGGCGCGGCGTCGACGAGGTCGCCGACCAGCTGCGCCAGCGCATCGGCGACCGGCCGCTGTACATCTCCATCGACATCGACGTGCTGGACCCGGCGCACGCCCCCGGCACCGGCACCCCCGAGGCCGGCGGCCTGACCTCCCGCGAGCTCCTGGAGATCGTCCGCGGACTGTCCTCCTGCAACCTGGTCTCCGCCGACCTGGTCGAGGTCGCCCCCGCGTACGACCACGCCGAGATCACCTCCGTCGCCGCCTCCCACACCGCGTACGAGCTGACCACGATCATGTCCCGCCAGATCGCAGAGGCCCGCACGAAGTGAGCCACGACCACCACGACGAGCGGCCGCGGCTCACCCCCGAGCAGACCGCGGCCGCCCTGAACCCCCCGGCCGGGCGCAACGGCGGCGACCTCGTCGTCGAGACCCTCCAGGGCCTCGGCGCGACCACCGTCTTCGGCCTGCCCGGCCAGCACGCGCTGGGCATGTTCGACGCGCTGCGCCGCTCCTGTCTGACGTACATCGGGCTGCGCGTCGAGAACAACGCGGGCTTCGCCGCCGACGCGTACGGCCGGATCACCGGGGAAGTGGCGCCGCTGCTGCTCTCCACCGGGCCGGGGGCTCTCACCTCCCTCGCCGCGCTCCAGGAGGCGGCGGCCGCCTCCGCGCCCGTGCTGGCCATCTCCAGCCAGATCCCGGTGGCGGGACTTGGCGGCGGACGCCACGGCTATCTCCACGAACTGCGCGACCAGAAGGCGTCGTTCCGCGACGTCGTGAAGTCCGTCCACACCGTCCGCACCGCCTCCCAGATCCCGTCGGCGATCGCCGCCGCCTGGGAGTCCGCGCTGACCGCCCCGCACGGCCCGGTCTGGATCGAGATCCCGCAGGACGTGCTCCTGGCCGAGACCACCGTGCCGGTCGTCTCGGCGATGGACGCCGCCCCGCGCGAGCTGTACGCCCGTCCCGAACTGACCGCCGTGGCCGCCGACCTGCTGTCGAAGGCCGAGCGGCCGGCGATCATCGCGGGCGGCGGAGTCGTACGGTCCGACGCGTCCGGCAAGCTGCTGGCGCTCGCGGAGAAGCTCGACGCACCCGTCGTCACCACCTTCGGCGGCAAGGGTGCCTTCCCGTGGGAGCACCCGCTCTCGCTCCAGTCCTGGCTGGAGGACCGCTACACCACGGACTTCCTGGAGTCCGCCGACGTCCTGCTGGTCATCGGCTCCGGACTCGGTGAACTCTCCTCGAACTACCACACGTTCGCCCCGCGCGGCCGGGTGATCCAGATCGAGGCGGACGCCGGGAAGCTGGAGTCCAACCACCCCGCGCTCGGCATCCACGCCGACGCCCGCGAGGCGCTGTCCGACCTCCTCGAAGCGGTCGAACGCCGTGAGGACCCGTCGGCGCCGGAGCGGGTCCGTACCGTCCTCGAAGCGGTACGGGACAGGATCGCCGCCCAGGAACTCACCCTGGAGCAGCGGCTGATCGCCTCCGTCCGCGGGGCGCTGCCCGACGCGTCGCCCAGCTTCTGGGACATGACGATCCTCGCCTACTGGGCCTGGTCCGCCTTCGACGCCCGTCACCCGAACACGATGCACTCGGCGCAGGGCGCAGGCGGCCTGGGCTACGGCTTCCCGGCCGCCCTCGGCGCGGCGGCGGCCGACCGTACGCGGCCGGTCCTCGCGGTCTCCGGCGACGGCGGCGCGATGTACTCCATCGCGGAGCTGGCCACGGCCCGCCAGTACGACCTCCCGGTCACCTGGCTGATCGTCGACGACGGCGGCTACGGCATCCTGCGCGAATACATGACGGGCGCCTTCGGCGAGGCCACGGCGACGGAGCTCAGCCGCCCCGACTTCGTCGCCCTCGCCGAGTCCTTCGGCGTCCCGGCGGTCCGCACCACCCCGGAATCGCTCACCGCCGACCTGGCCGCGTCCCTCGCGGCGCCCGGTCCCTCGGTGGTCGTGCTCCCGGCCCTGCTGAGGATGTTCGAGCCGACGCACCTGTAGGCACCGGCCCGCCGCCCGTCCGCGTACCCGGCCTCGACCGGGGCGCGGGCGGGCCCGTCCGCGGGGCGGGGCTCACCTGCGGGGCGGGTGCTCCTTCGCGATGAGCGCCGCCTGCTCCTCCCGGCCCCGGTGGAAGTCCGGGCGCTCGTCGGGATGGAGGCTGGTGGGCACGGCCCTCGCCGGTGGCAGGAAGTCGGTCAGCGACCGGAAGACCGGGTCGGCCGCCGCTCCCTGGCCACGGATCCGGGCCTGCACCAGGTACTGGACGATCTCCCGCAGGGGCTCTCGCAGAACGGGTTCCGGCCGAGCGGCGGCCTTCTCCGCGGCTCCAGGCTGTCCCAGCGCATGGTGTTCGTTCTGCGCGAGCCGCTGCAGGGCCGCGACCACCGCGAAGAGCCGGCCGCAGCGGTACGCCTCGGCGTGCCGGACCGGCTGAGCGCTCGTCAAGGTTTTCCCCCGATTCGATCAAGGTGCCGGGTCGCACCCGGTGACCGATACCCACGCGACGGGCGACGAACCACACAGCCCCGAATGCGCAACTTTCCGGCCCCCCGTGAGTCGTTACTCACGGGTGCGCCGGGGGCGCACCGTACCGATCCACTCATGGGGGACCAGCCGCATGAAAGAACAGCCCTGCATATCCCGTCGCGCCAAGGCCGCGCTCTCCGTCACGCTCGCCGCGGGCGTGCTCGCACCCGTGGCGCTCGGCGCGGCGCCCGCCGCGGCGGCGACGCCGACGGTGAGCTGCACGTCCGGCAAGGCCGGGCTCGCCGCGAAGCTGTCGAAGGACATCACCGCCGCGCTCAAGGGCCGCAAGTCGACGACGGCCGTGGCGCTCTACGACCGCACGACCAAGACCAACTGCACCCTGCGGGCGACGACGAAGTACGACTCCGCCAGCGTCGTGAAGGCGACCGTGCTGGCGACGCTGCTCTGGGACAACAAGAAGCACAACCGCTACCTCACCCAGCGCGAGATCAACCTCGCCACCGCCATGATCACCAAGTCCGACAACAACGCGACCACCAGCCTGTGGAAGCAGCTCGGGGTGACCAAGGTCAAGGCGTTCCTCAAGGCCGCCGGGATGACGCACACCGTGCCCGGCTCCGGCGGCTACTGGGGGCTGACCCAGATCACCGCCCAGGACGAGCTGCGGCTGCTGAACCTGCTGACCGCCAAGAACTCCGTGCTGAGCGACAACGCGCGCGCCTACGAGCTGGGCCTGATGCGCAAGGTCGTCTCCTCGCAGCGCTGGGGCACGCCCGCCGGGGCGCCGTCCGGGGTGACCGTGCAGGTCAAGAACGGCTGGCTGCCGCGCGCCACCCACGGCTGGCGAGTGCACAGCATCGGCGCGTTCACCGGCAAGGGGCACGACTACGCGATCACCGTGCTCACCCAGGACAACAAGACGATGAACGACGGCATCAACACCATCCAGGCCGTCGCCCGCGCCGTCCACAAGGACCTCAACCCGGCCGTCGCCGCGAAGACCACCTCCACCATCGCCCCGCCCGCCGCCCCGCAGGAAGCGGTGCCCGCGGTACCGGAGGCTCCGGCCGTACGGATGCTCACCGCGACGCCGCGGCCGTAGGGACCGGCACCGGCGGGTCGGGGCCGTCCCCTGCGGCCCCGACCCGCACCGAGGCCCCGCGCTCAGCTGTGACCCCGCTCAGCCGTGGGCGGCGCGGGCTTCGGCAGCTGCCGGGCCCGCCCCGCCGTCCGGCCCTGCGCCCGGCTCGCCGTCCGCCTCGGCGCCCGACTCCGAGGCCCCGGTACCCGCGTGCGCGGTGAACGCCACCCGCATCGTGTCGCCGTCCAGCTCCATGCTGAACGTGGAGTCCATGGCCCGTGCCAGGCGGACGAGCAGCGGAACCGTGGGCATGGTGCCGCCGAGTTCCAGCTTGGAGACCTGCGGCTGGGTCATTCTGGCCCGCCTTGCCAGTTCCGTCTGCGCGATGCCGAGCTCGGTGCGACGGTCGTAGACCGCTTGTCCGAGATCCCAGGCCAGGTCGAGCTCCTGGCGCCGCCGCACGCGCTCGGCGCTCTCGGTGCTGTCCTCCCCCTCCGAGATGCTCTCTGCGACCTTCCGGTCCCGGGCGAGCTTCCACTCTGCGTGACTGACCACGTGCTCTTCCTTCCTAGACGTCGCGGGTGAACACGTCATGTGCCGGCTTGTGTTCCGCTTCGCAGACGGCCTTCGCCCGTCTGGCACGGACGACCTCGGCATTCTCGCGCTGCTGCGTCTTGCGGAAGACGGTCAGCAGCACGATGCGGCGTCCGGGCGCGAGCCAGTACGAGATCCGTACGGCTTCGCGGCTGCGCCCCAGATCGAACCGCAGCTCCCGCACACCGTCGCCCAGGTGCCGCGAGTGCGGCTCGCCCAGCGTGGTCGCGCTCCGCGCGAGCCGGCCGACGGCGTGCTCCGCGCGTTCGTAGTCGGCCGCGGGGAGGTTGGTCAGCCACAGACGGACCTCCGGCTCGATCTCGACGGTGTAAAGATCATCCATGCAAGGAAACGTATATACAGAGCAGCATATATCACCTTGAGACGCCAGTGGAGTCAGCAGGACGAGTGGGCGGGGCACGCCTGGTTGACGCAGTCGGTCGCGGGCCGGTCCTACGCCGTCCGTCGCACCCGCCCTACGCCGATGGCCCCGTCCTCGGCCCCCCCTTTGTAACGGCGGGATGAAATCCGCTGCCCACCGCGTTGGTGCCTTCCGGTAGAGCAGGTCGAACGGGGAGGCACCGGTGACGGACGCAGGGGACGGACAGGGCGCGGCGCGGGCCCCGGGATGGGCCCGGCGGCTGTGCGGGTACGCGTGGCGCTACCGGCGCAATGTGCTGCTGGCGCTCGGCTCGTCGCTCGCGGGCATGGCGGTGATGGCCCTCGTCCCGCTGATCACCAAGGTGATCATCGACGACGTCGTGGTCGGCCACACCCGGTCCCTCGCCGTCTGGACCGGGCTCCTCATAGCCGCCGCCGGGCTCGTGTACATAGCCACCTACATCCGCCGCTACTACGGCGGCCGGCTCGCGCTCGACGTGCAGCACGACCTGCGTACCGAGATGTACGGGACGATCACCCGTCTCGACGGGAAGCGGCAGGACGAGCTGTCCACCGGCCAGGTCGTCGGGCGCGCCACCAGCGACCTCCAGCTGATCCAGGGACTCCTGTTCATGCTCCCGATGACCATCGGGAACGTGCTGCTCTTCCTCATCTCCCTGGTGATCATGGCGTGGCTCTCGCCGCTGCTCACCCTGGTCGCGATCGCCGTGGCCCCCGCCCTCTGGTTCATCGCCCGCCGCTCCCGCACCCGGCTCTTCCCCGCCACCTGGTACGCCCAGGGGCAGGCCGCCGCCGTCGCCGGAGTGGTCGACGGGTCCGTCTCCGGGGTCCGGGTCGTCAAGGGGTTCGGGCAGGAGGAGCAGGAGACCGGCAAGCTGCGCGAGGTGGGGCGCAGGCTCTTCGCCGGGCGGCTGCGGACGATCCGGCTGAACTCCCGTTACACCCCCGCCCTCCAGGCCGTCCCCGCGCTCGGCCAGGTCGCGATGCTGGCCCTCGGCGGCTGGCTCGCCACCCGGGGCGAGATCACCCTCGGTACGTTCGTCGCGTTCTCCACCTATCTCGCCCAGCTCGTCGGACCGGTCCGGATGCTCGCCATGGTCCTCACCGTCGGACAGCAGGCCAGGGCCGGCGTCGAACGCGTACTGGAACTGATCGACACCGAGCCGACCATGAAGGACGGCACCAAGGACCTCCCGGCCGACGCCCCCGCCAGCGTCGAGTTCGACGACGTACGGTTCGGCTACGACGCCGAGCGCCCCGTCCTCGACGGGTTCTCGCTGACCATCGAGCCCGGCGAGACCGTCGCCGTCGTCGGCGCGTCCGGCAGCGGGAAGTCCACCGTCTCGCTGCTGCTGCCCCGCTTCTACGACGTGACGCACGGTGCCGTCCTGGTCGGCGGCCACGACGTCCGCGAACTGACCCAGCGGTCCCTGCGGGCCGCCATCGGCCTCGTACCGGAGGACAGCTTCCTGTTCTCCGACACCGTCCGCGCCAACATCGCCTACGGATTTCCCGACGCCACCCAGGAACAGATCGAGGAGGCGGCCCGCGCCGCCCAGGCCGACCGGTTCATCGCGGAGCTGCCCGAGGGCTACGACACCAAGGTCGGCGAGCACGGGCTCACCCTCTCCGGCGGCCAGCGCCAGCGCGTCGCGCTCGCCCGCGCCATCCTCGCCGACCCCCGGCTGCTCCTCCTCGACGACGCCACCTCCGCCGTCGACGCCCGCGTCGAGCACGAGATCCACGAGGCGCTGCGCCAGGTCATGGCCGGGCGGACCACCCTGCTGATCGCCCACCGCCGCTCCACCCTCGGTCTCGCCGACCGGATCGCCGTCCTGGAGAACGGCCGGCTCGCCGACATCGGCACCCACGAAGAGCTGGAGCGCCGTTCCCCGCTCTACCGGCGACTGCTCACCGACCCCGACGAGCTGGGCGGCACCTCGCCCGGACACCAGCGGCTGACCCCCGCCCCCGACACGACCCCCGAGGACGAGCGCGCGCTCCAGGAGGAGCTGGACGCCGAGTTCGACGCCGAGCGCGGCATCAGCCCCCACCTGTGGGTCCGCAAGGAGGAGCCGCGCGACACCGGCGCGGCCGGCATGCCCGCCACCCCCGAGCTGCTCGCCCAGGTCGAGGCGCTGCCGCCCGCCACCGACACCCCCGACATCGACGAGGCACGGGCCGTCCGTGCCGAGGACTCCTACGGGCTGCGCAGGCTGCTGCGCGGCTTCGGGCTGCCGCTGCTGGTGAGTCTGGTGCTGGTCGCGGTCGACGCGGGCGCCGGTCTGCTGCTGCCGGTGCTGATCCGGCACGGCATCGACCAGGGCGTCTCGCAGCTGGCGCTCGGCGCGGTCTGGGCGGCGTCCGCGCTGGCCCTGGTGGTCGTCCTCGTGCAGTGGGCCGCCCAGATCGGCGAGACCCGGATGACGGGCCGCACCGGCGAACGGGTGCTGTACTCACTCCGGCTGAAGATCTTCGCGCAGCTCCAGCGGCTCGGCCTGGACTACTACGAGCGCGAGCTGACCGGCCGCATCATGACCCGGATGACGACGGACGTGGACGCGCTGTCGACGTTCCTGCAGACCGGTCTGGTCACCGCCTTCGTCTCCGTCGTCACCTTCTTCGGCATCATGGTCGCGCTGCTGGTCCTGGACGTGCAGCTGGCCCTCGTGGTCTTCGCGACGCTTCCGTTGCTGGTCGTCGGCACGTTCTTCTTCCGCCGCAAGAGCGTCAAGGCGTACGAGCTGGCCCGTGAGCGCATCAGCGTCGTCAACGCCGACCTCCAGGAGTCCGTCTCCGGTCTGCGGATCGTGCAGGCGTTCGGCCGCGAGCACGACGGCACCCGGCGGTTCGCGGAGCGCAGCGACCACTACCGCGAGGCCCGGGTCCGGGGCCAGTGGCTGATATCGGTCTACTTCCCGTTCGTGCAGCTGCTGTCGTCGGTGGCCGCGGCCGCCGTCCTGATCGTCGGCGCGGGCCGGGTCGACAACGGCACGCTCACCACCGGTGCGCTGGTCGCGTACCTGCTCTACATCGATCTGTTCTTCGCCCCGGTCCAGCAGCTGTCCCAGGTCTTCGACGGTTACCAGCAGGCCACCGTCTCCCTCGGCCGCATCCAGGAGCTGCTGCGCGAGCCGACCTCCACCGACGCCGCGGACGAACCGCTGGACGTGCTGTCGCTGCGCGGCGAGATCGCCTTCGAGGACGTGTCCTTCGCGTACGGCTCCGGCGACGGCGCCGAGGAGGCCCTCGCCGGGGTCGACCTGCGGATACCGGCCGGCCAGACGGTCGCGTTCGTCGGCGAGACCGGCGCGGGCAAGTCCACCCTGGTCAAGCTCGTCGCCCGGTTCTACGACCCCACGGGCGGCCGGGTCACCGCCGACGGCACCGATCTGCGCCGCCTCGACCTCACCGCGTACCGGCACCGGCTCGGCGTCGTACCGCAGGAGGCGTACCTCTTCGCCGGTACGGTCCGCGACGCCATCGCCTACGGGCGGCCCGAGGCCACCGACGCCGAGGTGGAGGCGGCGGCGCGGGCGGTCGGCGCCCACGACATGATCGCCACCCTGGACGGCGGCTATCTGCACGAGGTCGCCGAGCGGGGCCGCAACCTCTCGGCCGGCCAGCGCCAGCTGATCGCGCTGGCCCGCGCCGAGCTCGTCGACCCGGACGTCCTGCTGCTCGACGAGGCGACCGCCTCGCTCGACCTGGCCAGCGAGGCCCTGGTCAACCAGGCGACCGACCGGCTCACCGGCCGCCGCACGACCCTGGTCGTCGCCCACCGGCTGACCACGGCCGCCCGCGCCGACCGGGTCGTGGTGATGGACCACGGCCGGGTCGTCGAGGACGGCACGCACGACGAACTCCTGGCCAGGGACGGGCACTACGCCGTGCTGTGGCGCACGTTCATCGGGGAGGACGAGCCCGCGCAGGTGTGAGGGCCGGGCCCGTCCGCCGGGCCAGTCGCAGGTGCGAGGGCCGGGCCCGTCCGCCGGCCCGTGCGCCGGGTCAGTCGCCGATGCCGGAGATCTTTCCGGTCCGCAGGTCCGAGCGGACGGTCAGGTACGAGTACGTGGGGTGCTTGCCGCCGCTCCAGGTGAGCCGCACCGTCGACCAGGTGTGACCGGCGGCGCTGTCGCCCGCGGTGACCCGGAAGGCGAGCGGGGTGTTCTGGGCCCGGAGCACCCCGTCCGCGTGGTTGCGCTGTTCCCAGGTGTTCAGCTCGGAGCGCAGCCGAGGGGTCAGATAGAAGGTCCGCAGGGCGGTGGCGAGCCGTCCGTCGTCCTCGGTGGAGGCGGAGACGGCATCGATGTAGGCGCCGTAGAAGTGGGCGACCTGCTGGTAGGCGGAGGATCCGAGGTCGCTGCGTACCGGCGTGGCGGCCGCCGGGGCCGCCGCCGCTGCCGGGACCGCGGCGACGGCGGTGAGAAGAGCGGAGGCGAGCAGCGTCCGGCCGATCAGGCGCCGGCTGCGGAGGCCCTGGGTGTCGCGGAGCTGAAGCATGGGCAGTACCTGCCTTTCGTGTGGCTCTGTCCTGTTGGAGTCATGCTGTGGCGATTCGGTTGCCCGGGGGCGGGAGCACGCCGTACGCAACCTCCGGATGGCCTCCTGCGTCGTACGCATGTATGCGTATGCGCCGCGCAGGGGCGTAAGTGTTCGACTGGCGATGGAGTTACTGGTGATCAGAGGGGCGCGTAGGTCCGGAATGGTCGCATTGTCCGATGAGGGTGGTGGTGGAGGGGGAGCGGGAGGCCGGAACGGTCCCCGGGGCGGCCGCCGGATGCTGGTGCGCTCGATCGCCCTGCCGTTGGCGGCCGCCCTCGGCCTGGTGCTCGGCGGTCCCTCGGCCGGCCGCGCCGACGCCGCGTCGGTCTGTGCCGGACGTCCCGCGAAGACGGTCGCGTTCAAGACCGGGGAGCTGCGCGTCTACAAGAACCGTTCCTACGCCTGCGCGATAGCCGTCGCCAAGAAGCCGGGACCGCGCCGCACCATGTCCGTCACGCTCCAGGCGCGCGGCGGCAGCCCCGTCGTCGACCGGGGCCGGTACACCAAACAGGCCGGTCCGGTGACGGTCCATGCGCTGAACCGGTGCGTCAGGGCCTCGGCCACCATCTCGGGGAAGTCGGGCTCCACGGGCTGGATTCTCTGCTGAACTCCCCGCTCACCAGCCCGGACCCACGGATTCCGGGTGCCGAACAGGTCTGGCGGCACGGGAGTTGCCCCGCTAGGTTCACGGCGAAAGTTGTGACTCCTGGGAGGGCGTATGCGCAAGGCGTTCAGAGGGTTCCTGTCGCTCGCGGTGCTGATCGGCACGGTGGGCGCGACGGGCGCCTCGGCCGGGGCGGCCACCGCCGCGGAACCGGCAGGGATCCGGACCGGCACCGCCGCGGACAACGGCACCGGCACGGACATCAAGGACCGCATCCTGGCCATTGCGGGGATGAGCCTCATCGAGGAGAAGCCCTACGCGGGCTACCGCTACTTCGTCCTCAACTACACCCAGCCGGTCGACCACCGGGACCCGTCCAAGGGCACCTTCCAACAGCGCATCACCCTGCTGCACAAGGACACGTCCCGCCCGACGGTCTTCTACACCGGCGGATACAACGTCTCCACCAACCCCAGCCGCTCCGAGCCGACCCGGATCGTCGACGGCAACCAGGTCTCGCTGGAGTACCGTTTCTTCACCCCGTCCCGCCCGGCGCCCGCCGACTGGTCCAAGCTCGACATCTGGCAGGCCGCCAGCGACCAGCACCGCGTCTTCACCGCGCTGAAGGCGATCTACACCAAGAACTGGCTGGCCACCGGCGGCTCCAAGGGCGGCATGACGGCCACCTACTTCGAGCGCTTCTACCCCCGGGACATGGACGGCGTCGTCGCGTACGTCGCACCCAACGACGTGGTGAACAAGGAGGATTCGGCCTACGACCGGTTCTTCGAGAACGTCGGCACCAAGGAGTGCCGCGACCGGCTGAACGGCGTCCAGCGCGAGGCCCTGGTCCGCCGCGAGCCGCTGGAGAAGAAGTACCAGGAGTACGCCGCCACGAACGGCTACACCTTCGACACCACCGGCTCGCTCGACAAGGCGTACGAGGCCGTCGTCATGGACTACGTCTGGGCGTACTGGCAGTACAGCCTGGTGTCCGACTGCGACACCATTCCGGCCGACGCGGCCTCGGCCACCGACCAGGAGATCTGGGACTCGGTGGACGCGATCTCCGGCTTCTCCGCCTACACGGACCAGGGCCTGGAGCGGTACACCCCGTACTACTACCAGGCGGGTACCCAGCTCGGTTCGCCCGACATCGAGCAGCCGTGGCTCGGCGATCTGAGCCGGTACGGGTACCAGCCGCCGCGCAACTACGTGCCGCGCTCCATCCCGATGAAGTTCCAGCCGTCGGTGATGCGCGACGTCGACACGTGGGTGAAGAACCACGCCGACCGGATGCTGTACGTGTACGGGGAGAACGACCCGTGGGGCGCGGAGCGCTTCCGGCCCGGCGCCCGCTCGCACGACAGCTATGTCATGACCGTGCCCGGCGGCAACCACGGTGCCAACGTGGCCGGGCTCGCCGCGGACGACAACGCGAAGGCCACCGCGGCGATCCTGCGCTGGGCGGGCGTCGCCCCGGCCGCGGTGCGGGACGACCCGGCGAAGGCGAAGCCGCTCGCGAAGTTCGACACGCGGCTCGACCGGCAGGACGTGAGGAACGAGCGCCGGCTGCGGCGGTAGCCGTTCCGCGAGCAGGGTCCGCGAGCAGGTTCCGTGAGCCGGCTCCGTGAGCCGGTTCCGTGAGCTGGGGAGGGGCTGTGCGCGTGCCGCACAGCCCCTCCGTCGTGCTCGGTGCTCCGTGCTTTCCGGCTAGTACGTCAGCCCGAAACCGACCGGGTGCAGCACCTTCGACGGGTCGTCCGCGCGCTGCACCGGGACCGGCAGGGTGCCCTGCGGTTCGGCGCGGCCCGCGATCACCCGGGCGGCGGCCCGCAGTTCGACATCGGTCCAGGAGTACGTGGCCAGGTTCGCCGCGAACCCGGTCCCGGCCAGCCGGGCGATGTCGTACGGATTGCGGATGGCCACCGTGATCACCGGGACGCCGGTCGCCGCCAGTGCGCTCACCAGGGTGCGCTGCGAGCTGGTCGCCGAGACGTTGTACGTCGCCACGACCACCGCGTCCTTGCCCTGAGCGGCGGCCACCGCCTCGGCGATCTTCGCCGACGTGGGGGCGGTGCCGGTGGACAGCGCGGTCGCCGTGTGACCCAGTTCGCCGAACGCCGTGGCCAGGGTGGTGGTCGGCGGTCCGGTGGTGCCGGACGGGGAAGCGGGATCGGCGCCGACCACGAGCAGGTTCTTGTGGGAGCGGCGGGAGAGCGGCAGTACCGCGCCGTCGTTGGCGAGCAGCGTGGTGGTGCGCTCGGCGATCCGGTCGGCGGCGGCGAGGTGCGCCCGGGTGCCGACGGTGCGGTCCACCCCCGCGCGGCTGACGAACGGGTTGTCGAACAGCCCGAGCTTCGTCTTCAGCCGCAGGATGCGCAGGATCGATTCATCAATCCGGGCCTCGCTGATCTCACCGCTCTTCACGGCCTCCAGGACGGCGTTCCAGGAGACGTCCAGGCTCGGCGGGTTGAGCAGCTGGTCGACGCCGGCCTTGAGGGCGAGGACCGGCACACGGTCGTCGCCGTACTTCGTCCGCACCCCCTCCATGCCGAGCGAGTCGGTCACCACGACACCGTCGTAGCCCAGCTCCTCGCGCAGGATGCCGGTGAGGATCGGGTGGGAGAGCGTCGCCGGGTCCTCGGCCGGGTCCAGGGCCGGGACCACGATGTGCGCGGTCATGATCGAGTCGATGCCGGCGGCGATCGCGGCCCGGAACGGCGGCTCGTCCAGCTCCGCCCACTGCTCCCGGGTGTGGGTGATGACGGGCAGTCCGGTGTGGCTGTCGGTGCTGGTGTCGCCGTGGCCCGGGAAGTGCTTGGCCGTCGAGGCGATCCCGCTGCTCTGATACCCCTTCACCTGCGCGGCGACCATGGCGGCCACGGACTGCGGGTCGGAGCCGAAGGAGCGTACGCCGATCACCGGGTTGGCCGGGTTGACGTTGACGTCGGCGTCCGGGGCGTAGTTCTGGTTGATGCCGATCGCGGCCAGTTCGGCGCCCGCGATCTGCCCGGCCCTGCGGGCGTCGGAGCGCGAACCGCCCGCGCCCAGCGCCATCGCGCCCGGCATCAGGGTGGCGGGCTCGCCGACCCGGCAGACGATGCCGTGCTCCTGGTCGGTGGAGACGAGGAGCGGCAGGGGGGTGGGGCCGGCCAGACCGGCGCGCTGGATGCCGTTGGAGAGTTCGGCGATCTGGTGCGGGTCGCGGGTGTTGTGGGCCCAGGCGAAGTAGATGATCCCGCCGACGTGGTACTTGCCGATCATCTCGGCGGCGGTGCGGACCCCGATCTCGGCCATGTTGGCGTCGATGTCGGCCTGGTCGGGGTCGGTGGCGGAATGCCCGTACACCCGCATCACGAAGAGCTGCCCGACCTTCTCCTCCAGGGACATCCCGGAGATGATCCGCTTGAGGCGCTTGGTGGTGGCGGCTGAATCGTGCTGTCCGCTGCTCGCGGACCGCTGGGCGGCGAGCGCGCCGGGGGCGATGCCCGCGCCCGTGACGGCGGCTACGGCCGTCGCGGCGGTGGCGGTGAGGAGGGTGCGTCTGGAGGTGCGGTGGTGCACGTGAGCTCCTTCGGCCGTACTCGGGGACGAGAGGTGGTGAGAGTGGTGAAAGAAACTTCCAAGGAGCACGGATATCCAGAAAATAACTTCCGGTCAAGGGTCCGGACCGTTTTGGGCGTCTCCGGCGTGGCAGAGATCGTCCCGGCACCCGCCCGCGGCCTGCCTCCGCGACCCTGCCCCGGCCCCGTCCTCAGCCCTGCCCCAGCCCCACCGCGGCGCCGTGCGCCCGCAGCGCGGAGACCGCCGCCGTGATCGCGGGCCGCCGGGCCGCCTCCGTACGCCACAGCGCGTACAGCCGTCGCACCGGCACGGGATCGAGCGGCACCGCCACCACCCCCGGCGGCAGCTGCCCGCGCCCCAGGCGCGGGATCATCGCGACCCCGAGGCCGGCGGCGAGCAGGGCCAGCTGGGTGTGGTTCTCCTCCGCCTGGTGCCGGATGTCCGGCTCGCAGCCCGCCGCCCGCAACGTCCGTACGAGCCAGTCGTGGCAGACCGTCCCCGGCGGCTGGCAGATCCACCGCTCCTTCGCCAGCTCCTCGCGCCGCACCGCCTCCCGCCCGGCCAGGCGATGCCCCTCGGGCACCAGCAGATCGCAGCGGTCGTCGCCGATCACCGCCTGCGCCACGCCCTCGGGGGCGGGCAGCGGGGCGATGTCCCAGTCGTGCGCCACCGCCAGATCGATCACGCCCTTGGCCACCAGGTCGACCGAGAGATGCGGATCGACCTCGGTCAGCCGCACCTCCAGCGCCGGGTGCTCCCGGTCCAGCCCGGCCAGTACTCCGGGCAGCAGTCCGCGCGCCGCGGAGGCGAACGCACCGATCGACAGCCGCCCGGTCGGCAGTCCCCTGCGCTCCTCCAGCGTCGTCTCGGCGCGCTCCACGATCGCCAGCAACTGCTGGGCCGTCTCGGCCAGATGGAGCGCCTCCTCGGTCAGCGCGACACCACGACCGCGCCGTTCCAGCAGCGTGGTGCGGGTCTCCCGCTCCAGCTTGGTGATCTGCTGCGAGACCGCCGACGGGGTGTAGCCGAGCGCGGTGGCGGCACCCGCGACGGAGCCGTGGACGAAGACGGCGTGCAGGGCGCGCAGCCGGGCCAGATCGAGCACCACAACCTCCCGAACCTTGGCGATTCACGCGTGAATCGTTAGCGATACTCAATTTCACCATGAAGAAATCCGCGCTGGTGCTACATGGTCGGTGCAGGTGATCCTCGGTGCATGCGTCCCCTCCACATCGCCCTGGCCGCCCTGGTGGCAGCCGTCTGGGGTGTCAATTTCGTCGTCATCGAGCTCGGCCTCGGGCACTTCCCGCCGCTGCTCTTCTCGGCCCTGCGCTTCCTGGTCGCCGCGCTGCCCGCAGTCTTCCTCGTCGGCCGGCCCAAGGTCGCCTGGAAGTGGATCGTGGGCGTCGGGCTGGTCCTCGGGGTGGCGAAGTTCGGCCTGCTCTTCATCGGCATGGACCGCGGGATGCCCGCCGGTCTGTCCTCCCTGGTGCTCCAGGTCCAGGCGGTCTTCACCGCCCTCTTCGCCGCCGTCGCACTCGGTGAACGCCCGGGAAGGATACGGGTGCTGGGGATGGGGGTGGCGCTCGCCGGCATCGGGGTCGCCGCCGTCGACGAAGGGGCGGGCGGGCCCGTGCTCGCCTTCGTCCTGGTGATCGCTGCGGCGGCCTGCTGGGGCGTGTCCAACGTGCTGACCCGCAAGGCCGCCCCGCCCGACTCGCTCAACTTCATGGTCTGGGTCTCGACCGTGCCCGTGCTCCCGCTGCTCGGCCTCTCCCTCCTCTTCGAGGGCTGGGACCGCGACAGGGCGGCGCTGGCCGGGCTGGACTGGAGCGGCGCCGGGATCATCGTCTACGTCGCCTGGATCACCACCGTCTTCGGCTTCGGCGCCTGGGGCTTCCTGCTCCGCCACCACCCGGCCTCCTCGGTGGCCCCGTTCACCCTGCTCGTCCCGGTCTTCGGGATGTCCTCCGCCGCGCTGCTGCTGGGCGAGTCGGTGAGCCCGCTGCGGTGGTGCGCGGCGGCGCTGCTGGTCGGCGGGGTGGCGCTGACGTCGCTGGCGGGGGCGCGACGGCCGCGCTCCGGGGCCCCGGAGACCTCGAAGGCCCCGGAGCCGGATCCGGAGCCGGAGGTGGCGCGGGCCGCCTGAGCCGGCCGAGCGCCGCGCCCCCGGCCCGCGTGCTGTCTACCGCCCGCCCGCGCCCAGCCGCAGCAGGTGCTCCCGCCCGGCGTCCAGCAGCCCCGGCAGCTCCGCCGCGGCCGGGTGCCAGCGCTTCTCGTACTCCCAGCAGACCCAGCTGTCCGGGTCCAGCGTGTCCAGGCAGGCACCCAGCGGCAGTACCCCCGCCCCCAGCGTCAACGGCTCGATGTCCTCCGCCGACGCGATGTCCTTCACCTGTACGTAGCCCAGGTGCGGGGCCAGCACCGCATGGCTCGCGGCCGGCTCCTCGCCGGCCAGCCAGGTGTGCATGATGTCCCACAGCGCGCCCACCTGCCGGTGCCCGACCGTCCCGACGACCCGGGCGACATCGGCGCCGCCCCGGTGCGAGTCATGGGTCTCCAGCAGGATGCGTACGCCCTGGTCGGCGGCGTGCTCGGCGGCTGCGGCCAGTCGCCGGGCGGCGGTCGCGTCGGCCGTGGCGGGGTCCTGGCCGCCGCCGCCCGGGAAGACCCGGACGTTCTGCGCACCCAGGTCGTGCGCCAGGTCCACCAGCCCGGCCAGCTCGTCCAGCACCGGCGCGTCGTCGCCCTCGGCGGCGGCCCTGACGTACCCGGCGACGGTCAGGATCTCGACGCCGCCCTCCTTGAACTCCCGGACGACGGCGGCCCGTTCGTCCGCCGAGAGGCCGGGGTGCACCGGCTCCTCGGGGTGGGCGCGCAGCTCCACCCCCTGATAGCCGTGCCCGGCGGCCAGCCGGACGACATCGGCGACCGGCATCCCCGGCACTCCGAGGGTCGAGAAAGCGAGCTTCACGTGCGTGTCCTTCCGTCGGTGCGTGCCACCGCACCGTACGGACCCGAGTGCGGCCGGCGCATCCGGGGGCCGGGGGCCGACTGCCCCGTTCCGGGGAAGAATCAGCGGGAGGTGTCGTCGGCGACGGGGAATCCGTCCGTGTTGACGACGATGTCCCGGCCTTCGAGCGGGAGAACGAGGTCCTGCCCGAACGGCACCTCGTCCTGGTCGCTGTAGGTGCCGGTACGGGTCGGGTGCCGGTACACCGTGCAGGAGCCCGTCGACGGGTCGATGATCACGTACACGGGGATGCCGCACTCGGCGTACATCCGGAACTTCTTGCTGAAGTCGTTGTCCTGGGTGCTCTTGGACACGACCTCCAGGACCGCCTCCAGGCTGTGCCACTCGAACCGGCCGCGGCTGTTGCGCTCCGAACCCGGGGCGATGATGGCCAGATCGGGTGCGTAGCCGTACAGGCTGGACGGGAAGTCGATCATCACGTCCGACAGGATGACGCCGTGTCCGGCGAGCTGCTGATCGATCTGCGGGGCGGCTTCGAGGACGACCTTCCACTGGTCCTCACCCCGCGGCGTCATGGTGATCTTCCCGTCCGTGATCTCGACGCGGTAGCCGCGGGGTAGACGGACGCCGTCCAGCACGTCCCAGGCGCTCGTCGCGGTCATGGTCGTGGCCGTCATGCGGTCCTCCCGAATGTCGGATTTACGTGATATCGCGCGGCTCACGCGCGCGGCGGCGCCGTCGACCCCCGCACCATCAGCTCCGCCGCGATCGTCGCGATGCCCCCGGGCGGCGGTGTCTCCTTGCCCATCGCGAGGCGGCCCGCCCGTGCGCCCGCCTCGAAGAGCGGCAGCCGTACGGTCGTCAGCGCCGGGACCGCGTCCACCGAGAACGGCAGGTCGTCGAAGCCCGCCACCGAGATGTCCTCGGGGATGCGCAGCCCCTGGTCCCGGACCGCCGCGCACGCGCCCAGCGCCACCGTGTCGTTGGCGGCGACGATCGCCGTCACCTCCGGTTCGCGGCGCAGGAGTTCGAGGGTGGCGTCGTAGCCGGAGCGGCGGTCGTAGGGGCCGTGGACGGTGAGGCGGTCCTCCTCGGGCGAGTCCGTACCGCCGCCGGCGAGCCCCGCCGCCCGCATCGCCTCGCGGTGGCCCTCCAACCGGTGGCGGGTCGTCGTCCGCTCCGGCGGGCCCGCGACGTAGCCGATGCGCCGGTGGCCGAGGGAGAGCAGGTGTTCGGTGAGGCGCCGGCCGCCGCCCCGGTTGTCGAAGGCGAGCGCGGCCACGACCGCCCCGCCGTCCGGCAGCGGGGGGCGCCCGCACAGCACCACCCGGGTGCCCGCGTCCGCGAGCTTGGCCAGCTTGGCGGAGACCGCGGCCTGGTGCGCCGGGTCCTCCACCGCGCCGCCGGTCAGGACGACGGCCGCGGCGCGCTGGCGCTGGAGCAGGGTGAGATAGGTGAGCTCGCGCTCGGGGGAGCCGCCGGTGTTGCAGACGACGGCCAGCTTCTCGCCGCCCGCCCGGCCGGAGCCGTCCCCGGGCCCGCCGATCTCGGTCTGCGCCGCGCCCGCCATGATCCCGAAGAACGGGTCCGCGATGTCGTTGACCAGGATGCCGACCAGGTCCGAGGTGGCCGCCGCGAGCGAACTCGCCGGTCCGTTGAGCACGTAGTCCAGGTCGTCCACCGCGCGCAGGACCCGTTCGCGGGTGGACGCGGCCACCGGGTAGTTGCCGTTGAGCACGCGGGAGACGGTGGCCGGCGACACCCGGGCGCGAGCCGCCACATCCGCCAGGGTGACTGTCATCCGCTTTCCTCCGAGGGTTTCGGGCCGGGCCCTCTTGTCCGGGCCGCTGTCGGCAGGCTAGCGTCATCCTGGATAGAAAGCGCTTGCTACGGCTGTATGGAGGAAGTTTCGTGACACGCAGGACAGTGCGCATCGCCATGAACGGCGTCACGGGTCGCATGGGCTACCGGCAGCACCTGGTGCGCTCGATCCTCGCGATCCGCGAGCAGGGCGGCCTCGACCTCGGAGACGGGGACGTGCTGTGGCCCGAGCCCGTGCTGGTGGGCCGCCGCGCCCACGCGCTGGAGGAGCTCGCCGCGCAGCGCGGCCTGACCGAGTGGTCGACCGACCTCGACGCGGTGCTCGCCGACGACACCATCGACATCTACTTCGACGCCCAGGTCACCTCGGCCCGGGTGGACGCGATCAAGAAGGCGATCGCCGCCGGCAAGCACATCTACACCGAGAAGCCCACCGCCACGGACGTCGAGGGCGCCCTGGAGCTGGCCCGGCTGGCCCGCGAGGCCGGGATCAAGCACGGCGTCGTCCAGGACAAGATCTTCCTGCCGGGCCTGCTGAAGCTGAAGCGCCTCATCGACGGCGGCTTCTTCGGCGAGATCCTCTCCGTGCGCGGCGAGTTCGGCTACTGGGTCTTCGAGGGCGACTGGCAGGAGGCCCAGCGCCCCTCCTGGAACTACCGCGCGGAGGACGGCGGCGGCATCGTCGTCGACATGTTCCCGCACTGGGAGTACGTGCTCCACGAGCTGTTCGGCCGGGTCTCCACCGTCCAGGCCCACGTCCAGACACACATCCCGCAGCGCTGGGACGAGCAGGGCAAGCCCTACGCCGCGACCGCCGACGACTCCGCGTACGGCATCTTCCAGCTGGAGAGCGGCGCGGTCGCCCAGATCAACTCCTCCTGGACCGTCCGCGTCAACCGCGACGAGCTCGTCGAGTTCCAGGTCGACGGAACGCACGGCTCCGCCGTCGCGGGCCTGCGCAACTGCCGCGTCCAGCACCGCTCGGCCACTCCCAAGCCGGTCTGGAACCCCGACCTCCCGGTCACCGAGTCTTTCCGCGACCAGTGGCAGGAAGTCCCCGACAACGCGGTCTTCGACAACGGCTTCAAGGCCCAGTGGGAGCTCTTCCTGCGCCACATCGTCCTGGACGAGCCGTACACCTGGGACCTGATGGCCGGTGCCCGCGGCGTGCAGCTCGCCGAGCTGGGCCTGAAGTCGCACGCCGAGGGCCGCCGCCTCGACGTACCGGAGCTGTCGCTGTGACGAGCCACCCCACGTACGCGCACGGCGCATCGGAGCTGATCTGAGTGACCATCCACCTCCCGCAGGGCCCGTACGAACCGCGTACCACCCCGCTCGACCTGGCCCCCGGCGCCGGCCCGCTCACCTCGCGCACGGTCTTCTCCGCCGCCCATGTCGTCGCCGACCCGTACGCCGACATCAGCCCCGACTCGCCCGCCGCCGTCGACTGGGACGCCACCCTCGCCTTCCGCCGCCACCTCTGGTCGCACGGCCTGGGCGTCGCCGAGGCGATGGACACCGCCCAGCGCGGCATGGGCCTGGACTGGGCCGGCGCCTCCGAACTGATCCGCCGCTCCGCCGCCGAGGCCAAGGCGGTCGGCGGCCGCATCGCCTGCGGCGTCGGCACCGACCAGCTGCCCGCCGGGCCCGCCACCCTCGCCGAGGTGCGCTCCGCGTACGAGGAGCAGCTCGCGCTCGTCGAGGCGAGCGGCGCCCAGGCCATCCTGATGGCCTCCCGCGCGCTCGCCGCGGCGGCGAACGGCCCCGAGGACTACCTGGAGACGTACGCGCACCTGCTGCGCCAGGCATCGGAGCCGGTCGTCCTGCACTGGCTGGGCCCGATGTTCGACCCCGCGCTGGACGGCTACTGGGGCTCCTCGGACCTCGACGCCGCCACCGACACGTTCCTGAAGGTCATCGCGGAACACCCGGACAAGGTCGACGGCATCAAGATCTCCCTGCTCGACGCGGAGCGCGAGATCGACGTCCGCCGCCGCCTGCCCAGCGGGGTGCGCTGCTACACCGGCGACGACTTCAACTACCCCGAGCTGATCGCGGGCGACGACCGGGGCTTCAGCCACGCCCTGCTCGGCATCTTCGACCCGCTGGGCCCGCTGGCCGCCCACGCGGTACGGGTCCTGGACACGGGCGACACCCAGGGCTTCCGCGACCTCCTCGACCCCACGGTCGAGCTGTCCCGGCACCTCTTCCAGGCGCCCACCCGCTTCTACAAGACGGGCGTGGTCCTCCTCGCCTGGCTGGCCGGCCACCAGGACCACTTCACGATGGTCGGCGGTCTCCAGTCCGCCCGCTCGCTGCCGCACCTGGCGAAGGCGTACGAACTCGCGGACCGGCTGGGCCTGTTCCCCGACCCGGAGCTGGCCGAATCCCGGATGCGCGCCCTGCTCACGGTCAACGGCGGCAACGGAGGCACCCGATGAGCGACGGCCGTCTCTCCATCAACCAGGAGACCATCAAGCAGTGGTCGCTGCCCGAACTGGCCGAGGGCTGCGTCAAGGCGGGCATCGACAAGGTCGGCCTGTGGCGGGCCCCCGTCCAGTCGTACGGCATCGAGCGCACCGCCCGGCTCCTCGCCGACTCCGGCCTGACCGTCACCAGCCTGTGCCGCGGCGGCTTCTTCACCGCCCTGGACCCGGCGGAACGGGCCCGCGCCCTGGACGACAACCGCGCCGCGCTCGACGAGGCGGCGGCCCTGTCCACCGACACCCTGGTCCTGGTCTCCGGCGGCCTCCCCGAGGGCAGCAAGGACCTGCACGGCGCCCGTGAACGCGTTGCGGACGCCCTGGGTGAACTGGCCCCGTACGCGGCCGAACGCGGCGTACGTCTGGCCATCGAGCCGCTGCACCCGATGTTCGCCTCGGACCGCTGCGTCGTCTCCACGCTCTCCCAGGCGCTGGACATCGCGGAGCGCTTCCCGGCCGACCAGGTCGGTGTCGTCGTCGACACGTACCACATCTGGTGGGACGACCAAGCGGCCGCGCAGATCGCCCGTGCCGGTGCGGGTGGCCGGATCCACTCCTTCCAGCTGGCCGACTGGATCACCCCGCTCCCGGCGGGAGTTCTGGTGGGCCGCGGCCAACTCGGCGACGGGGCCGTGGACTTCCGGGCGTTCCGCTCGCTGGTCGAGGCCACCGGCTTCGACGGCCCGGTCGAGGTGGAGATCTTCAACGAGGCGCTCTGGGCCAGGGACGGCGCCGAAGTCCTTGCCGAGGTCGCCTCCCGGTACGCCGAACACGCCTGCTGACAAGGCTCTTTGCCCGCAAGGCAAAGAGATCGTCAAGGCGTACAACCGTCCGGTGGTTCGCCGGGTCATATCTGGCGTCGGGTGCTTCCGGGGAGGGATCTGGGGGGATCGGGAAGTCTCGGCGTTGGGGGAAAGCGAGGGGGGCCCGGTCCTGCGACCGGGCCCCGTTTCGTGTCCGGGGGCGTCCGTCGACAAACCCTGGTGATGCCAGGCGGCATCAGGTGGTGTCAGGTGGTGTCAGGTGGCACCACATGGCGCCACGTGGTGCCATCGGAGGTGTCGGAGAAGCCGGGAATCTGCGTGGCACCGCATTGACGCAATCTGGTGTCGGCATATTTTCGCAGGTCAGAGCCATCAATGCGCGAGTGCCCCGCAGTTGCTTCCCTTTCGGGCTTGCGAGTGGCGCCACTCTGGTGCCACTATGGCGTCATGGACCTCACGCCGTATGTCGACAACCTTCGCCGCGAACTCGCGGTGGCCGCCGAAGCCGGCGGCGAAGAAGCCCGTGAGCTGGCCGAGCGGCTCACCGCTCCGCTGGAGTCGGCGACCCGTCTGACGATGCTCAACGTGCTCTCCGCCGCGATGGACGAGATCACCCGTGAACTCGCCCCCGGATCGGTCGACGTACGACTGCGTGGGCTCGACCCCGACTTCGTGGTGACACGGCCGACGGGCGAGGGGGCGTACGAGGACAGGAGCGGGCCCGCCGAGCCGCTCAAGGCCCCGGCCCCGGCGCCCGCCGACGGCGACGAGGGCGGCACCGCCCGCGTCAACCTGCGCCTGCCCGCCCATCTCAAGGCCCGCGCCGAGGACGCCGCGAACCGTGAGGGCCTTTCGGTCAACGCGTGGCTGGTACGAGCCGTGTCGGCCGCGGTCGACGGCGGCGCGCAGCCCCGTACACCCCAGAAGGCCGCCACCACAGGACAGAGCTTCACGGGCTGGGTGCGCTAGACAGGCTCCGGCCACACCCGCACCCACGCCCGAACCGGGCCACCCACACCACGTCCCACCTGCGGGGACGTCCCGACGAGTCATGAGGACGGTACAGCCATGCCTTCTTTCGACACTCCCGAACCGATCACGGTCACCGCACACGTCGGCGCCGGCTCCCTCCGGCTCACCGCGAGCGGGCGCGGCGACACCGCCGTCGAGGTACGGCCCGCGAGCACCAAGCGGGACAAGGACGTGCGGGCCGCCGAGCAGACCGAGGTCTCGTACGCGAACGGCGTCCTGACCGTCAGGACGAAGGAGCGCCGCTTCATCGGCCCCGCCGGCGCCGTCGACGTCGTGATCGACCTGCCGGCCGGCTCCGACGTCGACGTCACCGGCGCCTGGACCCAGGTGGCCGCCGAGGGCCGGCTCGGCAAGGTCCGGGTGAAGAGCTCGGGCGGCGACGTCCGGCTCGACGAGACCGGGCCGGTACACCTGACCGTCTCCCACGGCTCGATCTCCGTCGACCGGGTCGAGGGCGCGGCCGAGATCACCACCAGCTCCGGCAGTCTGCGCGTCGGCACGGTCGACGGGCCCGCCGTCCTGAAGAACTCGCACGGCAGCACGACCGTCGGCACCGTCGTCGGCGACCTGCGGGCGAGCGGCGCCTACGGCGACATCGACATCCTGTGCGCCGAGGCCGCGGTCACCGCCACCACCGCCCACGGCGCCCTGCGCGTCGCCGAAGTGGTCTCCGGCGCCGTCCAGTTGGAGACCTCGTACGGTGCCATCGACATCGGCGTCCGCCGGGGCACCGCCGCCTGGCTCGACGTCAGCGCCGAGCGCGGGCAGGTGCACAACACGATCGCCGACTCGGCGCCGCCGGCCGAGACGGAGCAGACCGTGCAGGTCCGCGCCCGCACCCGCTGGGGCAACATCGACATCCGCCGCGCCAAGCCCTGAGCACCGGCAACTCCCGTACCACTTACGGCACTTCTCACCTCTCGCTTCCTTCACTCCACTTCCCTCACCTCCGGAGGGCTCCATGCCTTCATCTGTCATGCCCACGTCCACTCATCAGGCCGTCGGCGCCCCGGCCATCTCCACCGTCGGGCTGCGCAAGTCGTACGGCGACAAGACCGTCCTCGACGGCATCGACCTGCACATCCCGGCCGGATCCGTGTTCGCGCTGCTCGGCCCGAACGGCGCCGGGAAGACGACGACCGTGCAGATCCTGTCCACGCTCATCGCCGCCGACGGCGGACAGGCCCAGGTCGCGGGCCACGACGTCGCCGGCTCCCCGGACGGGGTGCGCGCCGCGATTGGTGTCACCGGACAGTTCGCCGCGCTCGACGACCTGCTCACCGCCGAGGAGAACCTGCTCCTCATGGCCGACCTGCTGCGCCTCGGCAAGCGCGAAGGGCGCAGGCGGGCCGGGGAGCTGCTGGAGCGGTTCGGCATCGCCGACGTGGCCAAGAACCGTGCCGCGACCTTCTCCGGCGGTATGCGGCGCCGTCTCGACCTCGCGATGACGCTGGTCGGCGACCCGAAGGTGATCTTCCTGGACGAGCCGACGACCGGGCTCGACCCGCGCAGCCGCCGCACGATGTGGGACACGGTGCGCTCGCTGGTCGAGGGCGGCGTCACCGTCTTCCTCACCACGCAGTACCTGGAGGAGGCCGACCAGCTGGCGGACCGGATCGCGGTGCTCGACGGCGGCCGGATCGTCGCCGAGGGCACCGCCGACGAGCTCAAGGCACAGATCCCCGGCAGCCATGTACGGCTGCGGTTCGACGCCGTCGACGAGTTCGAGCGCGCGGCCGCCGCCTTCCCCGGCGCCGCCCGCGACGACGAGAACCTCTCCCTGCGGGTGGCGAGCGACGCCGGCATGGAGGCACTGCGCGCCCTGTTCGACCGACTGGACGCGGCCGGAGTACGGGCCGCCGACTTCTCCGTGCACACCCCCGACCTCGACGACGTGTTCCTCGCCCTGACCGGCGACGGCACCGACGCCACCCCGCTCCACGTCAAGGAGACCCTGCGATGAGCACCCTCACGTACGCCGTGCACGACTCGATGACGATGCTGCGGCGCAACATCAAGCACGCGCTGCGCTACCCGGCCGTCTCGCTCGGCCCGGCCATGATGCCCATCCTGATGCTGCTGCTCTTCGTGTACGCCTTCGGGGACTCGATCGGCGCCGGTCTGCCGGGCGACGGCGGCCGGGACGCCTATCTGGAGTATCTGACGCCCGGCGTCATCATCATGGGCGTGGCCGCCGGGGCCATGTCGACCTCGATCGCGGTCTGCCAGGACATGACCGAGGGCATCATCAACCGCTTCCGCACCATGAACATCACACGCTCGTCGTTCATGACGGGCCATGTCATCGGCTCCGTCATCACCACGGTGGTGAGCCTGGTCCTGGTGGTGGGCGTGGCCCTCGCGCTCGGCTTCCGCCCCGACGCGAACCCGCTGGAGTGGCTGGCCGTCGCCGGGCTGATCGCGGCCATCGCGTTCGCCGTGGCCTGGCTGTCGGCGGCGCTCGGCCTGATCTCCAAGACGGTCGAGTCCGCGAGCAACAAGCCGCTGCTCATCCAGTTCCTGCCGTTCCTCGGCTCGGCGTTCGTGCCGGCCGGTTCGATGGCGCCCGGCCTGCGCTGGTTCGCCGAGTACCAGCCGTTCACGCCGATGACCGAGACCCTGCGCGGCCTGCTCACCGGCTCGGCGATCGGCAACAGCGGCTGGATCTCCCTGGCCTGGTGCGCCGGTATCACCCTGGTCGGCTACCTCTGGTCGCGCTCGCTCTTCAACAGCACCACCAAGCGCTGAACCACCGCGACACCCTGCCCCGTCGGCCGCCGGCCGGCGGGGCAGGTTTTCGGCTGTCGGCTGTCGGCCGTCGGCCCGGAGGCCCGGAACACGATGTCGGTGGCAGGCGATACCGTCGGAAGCATGTCCAACATGGCCGTCCTCGAAGGTGTGCTGGAGCGCATCACGTACGCCAACGAGGAGAACGGATACACGGTCGCGCGCGTCGACACCGGTCGCGGCGCCAACGACCTGCTCACCGTGGTCGGTTCGCTGCTCGGTGCGCAGCCCGGCGAATCGCTGCGCATGGAAGGCCGCTGGAGCTCGCACTCGCAGTACGGCAAGCAGTTCACCGTCGAGAACTACACGACGATCCTGCCCGCCACCATCCAGGGCATCCGCCGCTATCTCGGCTCCGGGCTGATCAAGGGCATCGGCCCGGTGATGGCCGACCGGATCACCACCCACTTCGGCGTCGACACCCTCGACATCATCGAGAAGGAACCGAAGCGGCTCGTCGAGGTCCCCGGCCTCGGCCCCAAGCGCACGAAGATGATCGCGGCCGCCTGGGAGGAACAGAAGGCGATCAAGGAGGTGATGGTCTTCCTCCAGGGAGTCGGCGTCTCCACCTCCATCGCCGTCCGTATCTACAAGAAGTACGAGGACGCCTCGATCTCCGTCGTGAAGAACCAGCCCTACCGGCTGGCCGCCGACGTCTGGGGCATCGGCTTCCTCACCGCCGACAAGATCGCCCAGGCCGTCGGCATCCCGCACGACAGCCCGGAAAGGGTCAAGGCCGGCCTCCAGTACGCGCTGTCGCAGTCCACCGACCAGGGGCACTGCTTCCTCCCCGAGGAGCGGCTGATCGCGGACGGGGTGAAGCTGCTCCAGGTCGACACCGGGCTGGTCATCGAGTGCCTCGCCGAACTGGCCGAGGACCCGGAGGGCGTCGTACGGGAGAAGGTGCCGTCGCCCGAGGGCGGCGAGCTCGTCACCGCCATCTACCTGGTCCCCTTCCACCGGGCCGAGGTCGCCCTTGCCGCCCAGGTGCAGCGGCTGCTGCGGACGCCCGAGGAGCGGATGCCGGCCTTCGCGGACGTGGACTGGGACAAGGCGCTGGCCTGGCTCGGTACGCGTACGGGGGCGGAGCTGGCGCCCGAGCAGGAGGCGGCGGTCCGGCTCGCGCTCAGCCGGAAGGTCGCCGTGCTGACCGGCGGGCCCGGCTGCGGGAAGTCGTTCACGGTCCGGTCGATCGTGGAGCTGGCGCGGGCCAAGAAGGCCAAGGTGGTGCTGGCCGCGCCGACCGGGCGGGCGGCCAAGCGGCTCTCCGAGCTGACCGGGGCCGAGGCGTCCACCGTCCACCGGCTGCTCGAACTGAAACCGGGCGGCGACGCCGCCTTCGACCGGGACCGCCCGCTGGACGCCGATCTGGTCGTCGTCGACGAGGCGTCGATGCTGGATCTGCTGCTGGCCAACAAGTTGCTGAAAGCGGTGGCACCCGGTGCCCATCTGCTGCTCGTCGGGGACGTCGACCAGCTGCCGTCGGTCGGCGCGGGGGAGGTGCTGCGCGATCTGCTCGCCGACGGCAGCCCCGTACCGGCGGTCCGGCTCACCACCATCTTCCGCCAGGCCCAGCAGTCCGGCGTCGTCACCAACGCCCACCGGATCAACTCCGGGATACCGCCCCTCACCCAGGGCCTCAAGGACTTCTTCCTCTTCGTGGAGGACGAGACGGAGGACGCCGGAGTACTCGCGGTGGATGTCGCGGCCCGTCGCATTCCCGCCAAGTTCGGCCTGGACGCGCGGCGCGACGTGCAGGTCCTCGCCCCGATGCACCGGGGCCCGGCCGGGGCGGGCACGCTCAACGGGCTCCTCCAGCAGGCCATCACCCCGGGCCGCCCGAACCTCCCCGAGAAGCGGTTCGGCGGCCGGGTCTTCCGGGTCGGCGACAAGGTCACCCAGATCCGCAACAACTACGACAAGGGCGAGAACGGCGTCTTCAACGGCACGGTCGGCGTCGTCACCGCCCTCGACCCGGACGAACAGACGCTGACGGTGCTCACCGACGAGGACGAGGAGATCGGTTACGACTTCGACGAGCTCGACGAGCTGGCCCACGCGTACGCCATGACGATCCACCGCTCCCAGGGCAGCGAGTACCCCGCCGTCGTCATCCCCGTGACCAAGAGCGCCTGGATGATGCTCCAGCGGAACCTGCTGTACACCGCTGTGACCAGGGCCAAGAAGCTTGTCGTACTGGTCGGCTCGCGGCAGGCGATCGGCCAGGCGGTCCGCACGGTTTCCGCAGGCAGGCGCTGTACGGCGCTGGATTACCGGCTCTCGGGTGGCTCGGGCGGAGGATCGGCGGAAAAGATGATCGATCAAATCGGTGGGAAACATCACCCAGCCCTTCCGGAACCGGAACCGAGGGGGCAGGATGAGTAAGTTCGCGGCACTCAGTGCCGCGAGTAGGTCCAATGGACGACCCCGAGTGCACTCTCCTGAGCCAAATGGGGGAGGGTGGAGACAGTCAGGGAACCTCGAAGAAGAGGCACTACGTCGGTGAGGGATGACGTGAGCGACAACTCTGTAGTACTGCGGTACGGCGACGGCGAGTACACCTACCCGGTGATCGACAGCACCGTCGGCGACAAGGGCTTCGACATCGGGAAGCTCCGGGCCAATACCGGTCTGGTGACGCTGGACAGCGGATACGGCAACACCGCAGCCTATAAATCCGCCATCACCTACCTCGACGGTGAGCAGGGCATTCTCCGCTACCGCGGCTACCCCATCGAGCAGCTCGCCGAGCGCTCGACGTTCCTGGAGGTCGCGTACACGCTCATCAACGGCGAGCTTCCCAAGGTCGACGAGCTGTCGACCTTCAAGAACGAGATCACCCAGCACACGCTGCTGCACGAAGACGTCAAGCGTTTCTTCGACGGCTTCCCGCGCGACGCCCACCCGATGGCCATGCTGTCCTCGGTCGTCAGCGCGCTGTCCACGTTCTACCAGGACAGCCACAACCCGTTCGACGAGGAGCAGCGCCACCTCTCGACGATCCGGCTGCTCGCCAAGCTGCCGACGATCGCGGCGTACGCCTACAAGAAGTCGATCGGCCACCCCTTCGTCTACCCGCGCAACGACCTCGGGTACGTCGAGAACTTCCTGCGCATGACCTTCTCGGTCCCGGCCCAGGAGTACGACCTGGACCCGGTCGTCGTCTCCGCGCTCGACAAGCTGCTCATCCTGCACGCGGACCACGAGCAGAACTGTTCGACCTCCACCGTGCGCCTGGTCGGCTCCTCGCAGGCGAACATGTTCGCCTCGATCTCCGCCGGCATCTCGGCCCTGTGGGGCCCGCTGCACGGTGGCGCCAACCAGTCGGTGCTGGAGATGCTCGAAGGCATCCAGGCCAACGGCGGCGACGTCGACTCCTTCATCCGCAAGGTGAAGAACAAGGAGGACGGCGTCCGCCTGATGGGCTTCGGCCACCGGGTGTACAAGTCCTTCGACCCGCGCGCCAAGATCATCAAGGCCGCTGCCCACGACGTGCTGTCCGCGCTCGGCAAGTCCGACGAGCTGCTCGACATCGCGCTGAAGCTGGAGGAGCACGCGCTCTCCGACGAGTACTTCGTCTCGCGCAACCTCTACCCGAACGTGGACTTCTACACGGGTCTGATCTACCGGGCCATGGGCTTCCCGACCGAGATGTTCACCGTGCTCTTCGCGCTCGGCCGCCTTCCCGGCTGGATCGCCCAGTGGCACGAGATGATCAAGGAGCCGGGTTCCCGCATCGGCCGCCCGCGCCAGATCTACACCGGCGAGGTCCTGCGCGACTTCGTCCCGGTCGAGGGCCGCTGAACCTCGTAGCAACCCCCCGCACGACCCCGGCCGCCGAGGCCGGTCGACTTCGCCCCGAGTACCGCGCCTTCGCACAGAGCGCGGTGTCCGGGGCGATTTGCGTCCCCGCATGCCGGGCAGAGAGAAGCGCCCCGCCATCGATCCCCCCACGGGCCGACAGCGAGGCGCTTCCCATGTCCCGGAGCGGATTCCCCCCACGGGATCCGGCCGGGCGTCTGTGGGAGCCGGAGCTCCTGCGTTCCTCGACTAGCTGCGAACTGCGCTTTTCACTTGTCCTGCGTCGTGCGGTCTGCCGGGGTACGTACGCACGGGAGGGCCGCTCAAAGCTCCCCGGTGCACGTGCCCCGGCCAACGCTTGCCCGGCGCGTCCCCCAAGACGCTCCGACGGACGTCCCCCAAGACATCCTTGGCATCGCACTCTTAGACTCACGAACCCGCCGGATGGTTACCCTGAAATCCATGTGATCTGGATCTCTTTGTGGATTTTACGTGAAGGCGCGCAACCGGAGGCTGTTCGTCACGACGAAGACCGATGAGAAGGCCATCGCCGCTCCGGCAATCATAGGGTTGAGCAGGCCAAATGCCGCAAGGGGCAGGGCGGCCGCGTTATAGCCGAATGCCCAGAAGAGGTTGCCCTTGATCGTGGTCAGGGTGCGCCGGGAGAGCCGGATCGCATCGGCGGCCACCTTGAGATCTCCACGAACCAGAGTGAGATCGCTCGCCTCGATCGCGGCGTCCGTGCCGGTCCCCATCGCCAGGCCCAGATCGGCCCGGGCGAGGGCGGCCGCGTCGTTGACCCCGTCACCGACCATGGCGACGGAGTGCCCCCGGGCCTGCAGCCGCTCGATGACGTGCACCTTTTCCTCGGGCAGCACCTCGGCGTGGACCTCGTCGATCCCGACGGCGCGGGCCACGGCGTCGGCCACGGCACGGTTGTCACCGGTCAGCAGAACGGGGTGGAGGCCGAGTGCGCGGAGCTCGGCGACGGCCTGTGCGCTGGACTCCTTGACCTTGTCCGCCACGGTGAGGACGCCGCGCGCCTGCCCGTCCCAGGCGACCACGACCGCCGTACGGCCTTCGTCCGCGGCGTCCGCGACGGCGCCGGACAGTGTGCCGGGCATGTCGATGCCCGCGTCGGCGAGCAGCTGCTCACGGCCGACGAGGACGGCGTGGCCCTCGACGACGCCCTGGACGCCGAGTCCGGGGACGTTGGTGAAGTCCTCGGGGGTGGGGAGGGTGGTGCCGGTGCGTTCGGTGGCTCCGGTGGCGACGGCCTGGGCGATGGGGTGCTCGGAGGCGTGTTCCAGGGCTCCGGCGAGGCGCAGTACGTCGGTCTCGGTGGTGCCCTCGGCGGTGTGGACGTCGAGGAGGGTCATGCGGCCGGTGGTGACGGTGCCGGTCTTGTCCAGGACGATCGTGTCGACGCGGCGGGTGGTCTCCAGGACTTCCGGGCCCTTGATCAGGATGCCGAGCTGGGCGCCGCGTCCGGTGCCGACCATGAGGGCGGTGGGGGTCGCCAGGCCCAGGGCGCAGGGGCAGGCGATGATCAGTACGGCCACGGCGGCGGTGAACGCGGCGGTCACATCGTCCGTGACCAGCAGCCACCCGACCAGGGTGACGAGTGCGATCAGCAGCACCACGGGCACGAAGACGGCGGAGATCCGGTCCGCGAGGCGCTGCACCTCGGCCTTGCCGTTCTGGGCGTCCTCGACGAGCTTTGCCATCCTGGCGAGCTGGGTGTCGGCGCCGATCCGGGTGGCCTCCACGACGAGCCGGCCGCCCGCGTTGAGCGTCGCCCCGGTGACGGAGTCGCCGACGCCGACCTCCACGGGCACGGACTCGCCGGTCAGCATGGACGCGTCCACGGCCGAGGCACCCTCGACGACGGTGCCGTCGGTGGCGATCTTCTCGCCGGGGCGGACCACGAAGCGGTCGCCGACGGTGAGCCGGGCGACGGGGACGCGTACCTCCGTACCGTCCCGGAGGACGGAGGCGTCCCGGGCGCCCAGGTGCATCAGCGCCCGCAGGGCGGAGCCCGCCTTCCGCTTGGACCTGGCCTCCAGGTAGCGGCCCAGCAGGATGAAGGTGACGACCCCGGCCGCGACCTCCAGATAGATGGTGGAGGAGGCGCCGTCGCGCGAGACGGTGAAATCGAAGCCGTGCCGCATCCCGGTCATGCCCGCGTCGCCGAGGAAGAGCGCCCACAGGGACCAGCCGAAGGCGGCGAGCGTGCCGATCGAGACCAGGGTGTCCATGGTGGCCGCGCCGTGCCGGAGGTTGGTCCAGGTCGCGCGGTGGAAGGGCAGGGCGCCCCAGACGACGACGGGGGCGGCGAGGGTGAGCGAGAGCCACTGCCAGTTGTCGAACTGGAGGGCCGGGACCATCGCGAGCAGGACGACCGGGGCGGCGAGGACGGCCGAGACGATCAGGCGCTGCCGCAGCGAGGCGAGAGCCGGGCCGGCGTCCTCCTGCTCACCGGCGTCGGCACCGGCAGCGGTCTCGGCTTCGGTACCAGCTTCGGTACCGGCTTCGGTACTGGTACCGGTGTCGGCTTCGGTCTCGTTCCCAGCCCTGCTCCCGACCTCGGCGTCGGCCTTCACGTCGGTCCTCGTGCCTGCCTCCGCCGGTGGCGGCGGCGCGGGCGATGGCGGCGACGGCGCGGGCGGTTCGGGGCGGTGTACCGGCTGCGCCGTATAACCGGTCTTCTCGACCGTGGCGATCAGATCCGCGAGGCCGGTCCCGGGGCCGAAGGCGACCTTGGCCTTCTCGGTCGCGTAATTGACGGTGGCGGTGACGCCGTCCATCCGGTTGAGCTTCTTCTCGACGCGGGCCGCGCAGGAGGCGCAGGTCATCCCGCCGATCGTGAGCTCGGCGGTCGAGTCCTCCGCCGTCCGGGCCGCGGCCTCTGTTGCGCTGTGCATGTCCGAACTCCTGAAATGCCGACCGGGCCGTACCCCACCAGTATCTGCTGGCAGGTCCGGCCCGGCGGCAAAGGGGACGCGGGTGCGTCCGGTGTATCGGGTGTTCCCCGACGGTGTTCAGGCCCGGCCGACGAGCTCGTAGCCCGCCTCGTCGACCGCGGCGCGCACGGCGTCGTCCGACAGCGGGGCCTCGGAGACGACGGTCACCTGACCGGTGGCGGCCACGGCCTTCACCGAGGTGACACCCTCGATGCCGGAGACCTCCGCGGAGATGGCGCCCTCGCAGTGTCCGCACGTCATGCCGGACACCTGGTAGACGGTGGTCACGCCGCCCGCCTGCACACCGGCGTCCGTGCCGTCGTGGCAGGAGCCGCTGGGCGAGCAGCAGGAGCCGGTGGCCTGGGGGAGCTGGGTCTCGGCGGTCATGGTGTTCTCCTCTTCGACGAGCACAAAGGGTTGTGGCGTCAGGGGCCCCGGGGGAGGCCGGTGCGCCCCGACACGTTCCACACTATACCCCTAGGGGGTATGAATGCGAGTGCCTCGCCGGTCGTCGGTTTCAGGGGCGCCGCGCGCTGCGGGCCAGCGACCGGAGCCAGGCCAGCGCGACGAGCGTGATCACGACGATGCCGCCGACCGAGAAGAGGGTGAACAGGTGCTGTTGTTCTTCGGTGGGGGCCGGGATGTAGCCCTGCGAGAAGAGTGCGCGGCTCAGGCCCGTGTCGGTGACCCGGGCGACCAGCCAGATCGCGATGCCGTGCATCGAGTCCCAGAGCGAGTGCAGCACGGCGACGCCGAGATAGGTGCCGATCACGGGCGCGGCGAAGTGGAAACGCCCGTTCGGCTTCCGGAACGACAGCAGTACGCCACCGGCGATCGCGGTCCAGAGTCCGTGACCGAACGGTGCGAGCACCCCGCGCAGCACCTCGGTCTCCAGCAGGGCGTGCAGGTCGATGCCCTTCATGGTGACGGCGGCGTTGAAGGCGTAGCCCGCGCTCTCGAAGGCGGCGAACCCGAATCCGACCGTCGCGCCGAGTACCAGCCCGGCCCGCATGCCGTGGACGCCGGGGTGGCGCCGGAGCACGAACATCAGCGCCAGGAGCTTCACGGCCTCCTCGATCAGGCCGACGCCCAGGAATATCCAGATGGACGGGTGCAGTAGATAGGACTCCATGACGGAGGCGCCGAGCACGCCCAGGATTCCGCCGGTCAGGAAGCAGCCGAGGATGAGGCCCGCGCCGAGGTCGCTGCCGTGCCGTTCGTGCGCCCACAGGACGAAGACGGCCGGGACCAGGAAGCTGCCGAGCAGGATGAGGGTCGGCAGCAGGTTGGTGTTGCTGGTGGTGTACGTGACGACCGCCGTCAGCACCCAGAGGGCTATGCCGCCCCACAGGCACCGTTTCCAGAGGCCGGGTCTTGGCTGCGGCGGTGCCGGCGGGCCCTGGGGGTGGGGCGGGGTGGGCGGTGACTGCCGGGCGGACGGGCCGGCGGGTGACGGACTGCCAGGGTCGCTGTTCCAGCTCACGCGGACTCCCTCTACATCTCGCGCATAATCTCCTAATTTGTCCGAATCCTATGGTGCGTGGAGCTGTGGGGCATTCGGGCGAGCGGCGGTGCCCCGTACGGGGCGGCTCGCCGCCGTACGGGGCAGGAAGGGGGTGCGGGTCGCGCGCGGAAGGACGGGGTCGTGCGGGAAGGGCGGCAGGTTACGGGAAGGGCAGCGGGGTCACGTGGTTCGGCCCCGCGTGCCAGAGTGCCGACCAGGTGGCCTGCGTGACCCGGCCGTCCGGCACGAGCGGTGGATGGTCGGCCTGGAAGCGCTGCACGGCGACGAGTGTCGCGGCCCCGAACGTCCCGTCGACCGCGGACCAGCGCAGGTAGTGACGGTTGGCCAGCAGGCACTGCGCCTGGGAGACCTCGTCGCCCTGCTCGCCGAAGGAGGTCGGCCGGTCGCCGTCGTAGAAGGCGCAGACCGGGCTGGAGCCGGGCGGCGGTGCCGGGTTGCCCTCGTCGGCCGAGGCTCCCGGCGCCGATACGAGGGCGGCGACCAGGGCGGCCGTGGTCAGGGCGGCGGCGGTCAGTGCCGGGGCCGCGGCCGTCCTGCGGGACGGCGGCATCTTTCGGATCATGGTGAGCTGCTCCTTGCGCGGAGGTGTGGTGTACGGCGGCGGGGGGTGCGACCGGGGCCGCACCCCCGCCTCTCACCGAGGACAACACCGCGCACCGCCGCTACGTCACGTCCCCGGCCCGTTCGGCGTGTCCCGGCCCGCGCTGCTGTCCCGTTCCGCGCTGCTGTCCCGTTCCGCGCTGCTGTCCCGTTCCGCCGCAGGAGCGGAGGAACTCCCGGGTGCGGCGGGCGATGGGGAACGGCTTGTCGGGCGGGCACGGGTACATGTCCTGCTCGACGATGGCGAACAGGTCGACGTCCAGTGCGCGGGCGGCGGCCAGCACGGGTTCCAGCGCCGGGACCCCGCCCGGCGGTTCGCACATCACGCCGCGCGCCACGGCCGGGCCGAACGGCACCTCGTCCGCCACGACCCGGGCCAGGATCTCCGGGTCGACCTGCTTGAGGTGGAGATAGCCGATCCGTTCGCCGTAGGTCTCGATCAGCTCGACGCTGTCGCCGCCGCAGTAGGCGTAGTGCCCGGTGTCCAGGCAGAGCGAGACGAGGTCCGGATCGGTGGCGTCGAGAAAACGGGCGACGTTCTCCGCGGTGTCGATATGGGTGTCGGCGTGCGGATGGACGACGATGCGCAGCCCGAAGCGGTCCAGCACCTCCCGGCCCAGCCGCTCCGTCTGGGTGGTGAGATCGCGCCACTGTTCCGCGGTGAGGCGGCGGTCCTCCAGGACCTCGCCGGTCCTGTCGTCGCGCCAGAACGACGGGATGACCACCAGATGCCGGGCGCCCGTCGCCCGGGTGAGTGCCGCGATGTCGGCGACATGCGCCCAGGTCCGGTCCCAGACGCCCGGTCCGTGGTGCAATCCGGTGAAAACGGTCCCGGCCGACACCGAGAGCCCCCGGCGGCGGGTCTCGTCGGCGAGACGGACCGGGTCGGTCGGGAGGTAGCCGTACGGGCCGAGCTCGATCCACTCGTAACCCGCCTCGGAGACCTCGTCGAGGAAGCGCCGCCAGGGCACCTGGAGCGGATCGTCGGGGAACCACACCCCCCACGAGTCGGGTGCCGAACCGATGCGGATACGGGCCGGGGCCCCTGTGGAGGAGGTCATGCCGTCCAGGGTTCCGGCCGGGGGAGCGGGTGTCAATCATTCGTCCGTATGTCCGGACAAAGCATTGACACGGTTCCGGGGGAGGGCTAGACCTGGGGAAGTCACCCCGAACGGACGGACGGACGGTCGAAGGGATGGTCATGCCTGAGCGGTACGACGTCATCACCATGGGCCGCATCGGTGTGGATCTCTACCCCCTCCAGACCGGTCTGCCCCTGTCCCGGGTCGAAACCTTCGGGAAGTTCCTCGGCGGCTCGCCGTCCAACGTGGCCGTCGCGGCGGCCCGGCTCGGCCGCCGGACGGCGGTGGTGACGCGCACCGGCCGGGACGCCTTCGGGGAGTATCTCCACCACCAGCTGCGGGAGTTCGGGGTGGACGACCGGTGGGTGACGGCCGTCGACGCGTATCCGACACCGGTCACCTTCTGCGAGATCTTCCCGCCCGACGACTTCCCCCTCTACTTCTACCGGCAGCCCAAGGCCCCCGACCTGGAGATCCACACCCCGGAGCTGGACCTCGCGGCGATCCGGTCGGCCCGGGTCTTCTGGATGACCGGCACCGGGCTGTGCGCGGAACCGAGCCGCTCCGCGACCCTCGCCGCGCTGCGCGCCCGCGACCGCCGCGGCATCACCGTCTTCGACCTCGACTGGCGCCCGATGTTCTGGGACGAGGCCGCATCGGGGAACACCCCCACCGCCCGCTATCGCGACGCGCTCGCCCTCGCAACCGTCGCCGTCGGCAACATCGACGAGTGCGAGATCGCGACCGGCGAGCGCGAACCGCACGCGGCCGCCCGCGCACTGATCCGCGCCGGCGTCGAACTCGCCGTCGTCAAACAGGGCCCCGAAGGTGTGCTCGCCGTCCACCGCGACGGCGCGGTGGCCGAAGTGCCGCCGCTGCCCGTCGACGTCGTCAACGGCCTCGGCGCCGGCGACGCCTTCGGCGGGGCGCTCTGCCACGGCCTCCTCGCGGGCTGGGAGACCGGGCGCATCATGCGGTACGCCAACGCGGCGGGGGCCATCGTCGCCTCCCGGCTCGCCTGCTCGTCCGCCATGCCGTTCCCGTACGAAGTCGAAGCGGCCCTGACCGAAGGCGCCGTCACCTCCCGCCCCACCGGAGCCACTCCATGACACCCCCGGCCTCCTCCGTCTCCGAGCTCGTCCAGTTGCGCATGCGCCACCCCGAGGCCGTCGCCGAGGCCGCCGCCCGGCGCCGCAGACGCCCGCTCGTCGGCCGCGACGGCCGGCTGATGATCATCGCGGCGGACCATCCGGCCCGCGGCTCGCTCGCCGTCGGCGACCGCGCACTGGCCATGGCCAACCGCTTCGAGCTGCTGGAACGGCTCCGCCTGGCCCTCTCCCGCCCCGGCGTCGACGGAGTGCTCGCCACCGCCGACATCCTCGACGACCTGCTGCTGCTCGGCGCGCTGGAGAACAAGGTCGTCATCGGCTCGATGAACCGCGGCGGACTCGCGGGCGCGGCCTTCGAACTCGACGACCGGTTCACCGGCCACCGCCCCGAGGACCTCGCGCGGCTCCGCTTCGACGCGGGCAAACTGCTGCTCCGGATCGACTACGACGACCCCGGCTCGCTCGACACCATGCACGCCACCGCCCGCGCCATCGACGCCATGGCCGCACACCGGCTGCCGGTCTTCGTCGAACCGTTCCTCTGTCGCCGCACCGACGGCCACGTCCGCAACGACCTCGGCGCGGAGGCCGTCACCACCTCGATCGCCATTGCCTCCGGGCTCGCCGGGACGTCCGCGTACACCTGGCTCAAGGTCCCCGTCACCGAGAACCCCGACGACATGGCCCGGGTGATGGAGACGTCGACGCTGCCCGCGGTGCTGCTGGGCGGGGAGGTGGGCGACGACCTGGACGGGGCGTTCGAGAAATGGCGCACGGCGCTTCGACTGCCCACCGTCCAGGGTCTGGTGGTGGGGCGCTCGCTGCTCTACCCGGCCGACGGAGAGGTGGCAGCGGCCGTGGACACGGCCGTCTCGCTGCTGGAGCCGAGAAGAACAGGACCGAGCGGAACGGGGCCGGGAGAGAGGAGGCCGAGGGCATGACCACGACCGGCGACGGATCGCGCCACCACCTGAAGGCCGGGAGCACGGCGAGCGGCTCCTACGCCCTCGACATCGACCCGGAGCGGGCCGGCTGGGACCGCTCCAGCCTGCGGATCCTCGAACTCGCACCGGGCGGAGTTCACACGCTCGTCACCGGGGAGAGCGAGTGGATCGTTCTGCCGTTGACCGGTGGCTGTACGGTGCACGCCTCAGGTGAGATCTTTGAACTGCTGGGCCGGGAAAGCGTGTTCAGCGGGGTATCCGACTTCGCGTACGTACCGCGTGAGGCCCATGCGCAGATCGCCTCCGGCGCCGGAGGCCGCTTCGCCCTGGCAGGAGCGAAGTGCGAGCGACGACTCCCCGCTCGCTACGGCCCCGCGCCGGAGGTACCCGTCGAGCTGCGCGGCTCCGGGAACTGTTCCCGGCAGGTCAACAACTTCGCCGCCGCCGACACCTTCGAGTGCGACCGGCTGATCGCCGTCGAGGTGCTCACCCCCGGCGGCAACTGGTCCTCCTACCCGCCCCACAAGCACGACGAGCACCGCCCCGGCGCCGAGTCCGTGCTGGAGGAGATCTACTACTTCGAGGTGGAGCACGACGGACTCGGCTACCACCGGGTCTCGCCCTCCCGCCCCGGCGGTACGGACGTCCTCGCCGAGGTCCGCAGCGGCGACGCGGTCCTGATCCCCGACGGCTGGCACGGCCCGTCCATCGCCTCCCCCGGCCGCACCCTCTACTACCTCAACGTGATGGCGGGCCCGGGGGAGCAGCGGGAGTGGCTGATCAGCGATCACCCGGACCACGGCTGGATCCGCGACACCTGGCCCGCCCAGCCGGTGGACCCCAGACTCCCCTTCTACGGGACGGAGCCGCGCCCATGACCGCCACCACCCGCCGCCTCACCACCGCCCAGGCCCTGGTGTCCTTCCTGGCCCGCCAGTACACCGAGCGCGACGGCCGGCGACAGCGCCTGATCAGCGCCACCTGGGGCATCTTCGGCCACGGCAACGTCGCCGGGATCGGCCAGGCGCTCGTCGAGTCGGGCCGCGCGATGCCCTACCTCCAGGGCCGCAACGAGCAGGCCATGGTGCACGCCGCCGTCGGCTACGCCCGCCAGTCGGGCCGGCTCTCCGCGCAAGCCGTCACCACCTCCATCGGCCCCGGCGCCACCAACCTCGTCACCGGCGCCGCCCTCGCCACGGTCAACCACCTCCCCGTCCTCCTGCTGCCCGGCGACACCTTCGCGACCCGGCCCGCCGACCCGGTCCTCCAGCAGCTCGAAGTCCCGTCCGCGGGTGACATCTCCGTCAACGACTGCCTGCGTCCCGTCTCCCGCTACTTCGACCGGATCACCCGCCCCGAGGCCCTGGTCCCCGCCGCCCTCCAGGCCATGCGGACCCTGACCGACCCGGCGGAGACCGGCGCCGTGACGCTGGCGCTGCCGCAGGACGTGCAGGTGCAGGCGTACGACTGGCCGGAGGAGTTCTTCGCCGAGCGCGTCTGGTACGTACGCCGCCCCGCCCCCGATCCGTACGAACTCGACCGGGCGGTACGGGCGGTGCGCACCGCCCGCAGGCCGCTGATCGTGGCGGGCGGCGGGGTCCACCACAGCGCCGCCGAGGAGACCCTCGCCGCGTTCGCCGCCGCCACCCGCATCCCGGTCGCCGCCACCCAGGCCGGCAAGGGCTCACTGCGCCACGACCACCCCGCCGACATCGGCGGCATCGGCCACACCGGCACCGCGACCGCCGACGAGCTGGCCCGCACCGCCGACCTGGTCATCGGCATCGGCACCCGCTACTCCGACTTCACCACCGCCTCCGGCACGCTCTTCGCCGACCCGGCGGTCCGCTTCCTCAACATCAACATCACCGGCTTCGACGCCCACAAGCTCGGCGCCCTCCCGCTCGTCGCCGACGCCCGCGCCGCCCTCGAAGCCCTCACCGCCGCGCTCGCCGCCCGCAACCACCGCGTCGACCCCGCCTACGAGACGGAGTACACCGAGGCCAAGGAGCAGTGGGAGCGGCGCGTCACCGCCGCGTTCACCGCCCCGGACCCGCACGCCCGGCCCACCCAGGCACAGGTGCTCGGCCTCCTCGACGCCCTCGTCACCGAGGACGACATCCTGATCAACGCCGCCGGATCGCTCCCCGGCGACCTGCACAAGCTCTGGCGGGCCCGCTCCCCGCACCAGTACCACGTGGAGTACGGCTACTCCTGCATGGGCTACGAGATCCCGGCCGCGATCGGGGTGCAGCTCGCCGCGCCCGGCCGCCCCGTCTGGGCCCTGGTCGGCGACGGCACGTATCTGATGAACCCCACCGAGCTCGTCACCGCCGTCCAGCAGGAACTGCCGGTGAAGCTGGTCGTCCTCCAGAACCACGGCTACGCGTCCATCGGCGGCCTGTCCGAGCAGGTCGGCGCCGAACGCCTGGGCACCGCCTACCGGCACCGCGCGGCGGACGGCACGTTCACCGGCCCGCCGCTGCCCGTCGATCTCGCGGCCAACGCCGGCTCGCTGGGCATGCGGGTGCTGCGTGCCAAGACGGTGCGTGACCTGCGCGAAGCCCTCACCGAGGCACGTGCCGAGGACCGTCCCACTTGTGTCTACGTCGAGACCGAAACGGCAGACACTGTGTCGGGCCCCCCTCCGGCGCAGGCGTGGTGGGATGTTCCCGTAGCCGAGACGGCCACCCGGCCGCCGGCCGTGAAAGCCCGGGAAGTGTACGAACGTCACGTCGCCGACCGACGCCCCCACCTCTGAAGGAGTTCTGTCATGAAGACCGTCAACCACTGGATCGGTGGCAAGACCGTCGAGGGCGCTTCGGGCAACTACGGCCCGGTCACCGACCCGGCCACCGGCGCCGTCACCACCCAGGTCGCGCTCGCCTCCCTCGAAGAGGTCGACGCCGCGGTCGCCGCCGCCAAGGACGCCTACGCCACCTGGGGCACGTCCTCGCTGGCCGCCCGCACCGCGGTCCTGTTCCGCTACCGGGCGCTGCTCGACGCGCACCGCGACGACATCGCCGCGCTGATCACCGCCGAGCACGGCAAGGTGCACTCGGACGCGCTGGGCGAGGTCGCCCGCGGTCTGGAGATCGTCGAGCTGGCCTGCGGCATCACCACCCAGCTCAAGGGTGAGCTGTCCACCCAGGTCTCCAACCGGGTCGACGTCTCCTCGATCCGCCAGTCGCTCGGCGTCGTCGCGGGCATCACCCCGTTCAACTTCCCGGCCATGGTGCCGATGTGGATGTTCCCGCTGGCCATCGCCTGCGGCAACACCTTCGTCCTCAAGCCCAGCGAGAAGGACCCCTCGGCCGCCAACCTGCTGGCCGAGCTGGCCGCCGAGGCCGGTCTGCCGGACGGCGTGCTGAACGTCCTGCACGGTGACAAGGTCGCCGTCGACGGGCTGCTGAACCACCCGGACGTCGCCGCGGTCTCCTTCGTGGGCTCCACCCCGATCGCCCGCCACATCCACGCCACCGCCTCCGCCAACGGCAAGCGCGTCCAGGCGCTCGGCGGCGCGAAGAACCACATGCTGGTGCTGCCGGACGCGGACCTCGACGCCGCGGCCGACGCCGCCGTCTCCGCCGCGTACGGCTCCGCCGGTGAGCGCTGCATGGCGATCTCCGCGGTCGTCGCGGTCGGCTCCATCGCCGACGAGCTCGTCGCGAAGATCAAGGAGCGCGCCGAGAAGATCAAGATCGGCCCCGGCAACGACCCGACGTCCGAGATGGGCCCGCTGATCACCGCCGCCCACCGCGACAAGGTCGCCTCCTACGTCACGGGCGCCGCCGCCCAGGGCGCCGACGTCGTCCTGGACGGCACCGGCTTCTCCGTCGAGGGCTTCGAGGACGGCCACTGGATCGGCCTCTCCCTCCTCGACAACGTGTCCACCGACTCGGACGCGTACAAGGACGAGATCTTCGGCCCGGTCCTGTGCGTCCTGCGCACCGAGACCTACGAGGAGGGCGTCGCCCTCATGAACGCCTCGCCGTTCGGCAACGGCACCGCGATCTTCACCCGCGACGGCGGCGCCGCCCGCCGCTTCCAGCTGGAGATCGAGGCCGGCATGGTCGGCGTCAACGTGCCGATCCCGGTGCCGGTGGGCTACCACTCCTTCGGTGGCTGGAAGGACTCCCTCTTCGGCGACCACCACATCTACGGCAACGACGGCGTGCACTTCTACACCCGCGGCAAGGTCGTCACCACCCGCTGGCCGGACCCGGCCGACGCCCCGGCCGGTGTCGACCTGGGCTTCCCGCGCAACCACTGATCGACGGCCCGGCACCGACGGCCCGTACGGACGCACCCCGCGTCCGTACGGGCCGTCGCCGTAGGTCTCACAGCCGCCGCAGCCCCGCGTACTGGAGCGCGGCCATCCCCGCCACGGAGAGGCCCTGGAACACGATCCAGAAGTCGCCGGCGCCCGTGGCGGTCAGTGCGTCCACCGCGACCATCACCACACCGGCCACGGCCCACGCCGTGTTCAGGGCGATGACGAGGGCGACCGCGCCGCGGCCGATGTTCTCCTGGCGGGAGACGGTCAGCACCCACAGGGCGTACACGACGAGGAACGCCCCGACCGGGTAGAGCACCGAGCGGGGCACGCCGAGGAACGAGTCCAGGACCGTGGCGAGCGCGAGATAGCCGATGCCGTTCGCCCCGGTGAGGAGCACGTCCGAGACGAGGGCGAACCGGAGCAGCCGGTCGGAACGGGCGGTGTCCGCAGTCCGGACCGCACTTGCGTTCTGGAACGACATCACGAGGTCTTCCTTCCGTTGTCATGCGGCCGCACAAGGGACCGCATGGCTGTACGGGAACGGTAGGAACACGCGGGTGCCCGCTCAATTACCTCGGAAGTAATCGAGCGGGCACCCCGGGGCCGGTCAGCGCGCGGTCCGCGCCGTCTTCGCCGCCTTCTCCGCCCCGGTCTCCTCGGCGATCATGCCCTGCATCGGGACCGCGCCCACCCGGCCCGAGACCAGGAACGCGAACACCATCGTCACCACCATGATCACCGTGCCGAGCCACACCATCGTCTCCACCGGCAGCGTGCAGGCACCCACGGCCCGCACCACGCACTCGCCCAGCAGCGCCGCACCCCACACCGCCGAGAACCGGATCTCCGCCCGCCGGAACGCCGCCGAGCCGGCCGAGAGCCGCTGCCAGGCGGCGTCCTTGGCCGCGTCGCCCTTCACCAGCACGGGCCGCAGCCCCGCGGTCATCATCGGCTGCCCCTTCAGCGCGGTCACCAGGATCACCAGCCCGATGATGCTGCTCACCGCGCTGTCCTTGGCGACCATGAGGCGCGGGTCCCCGACCATCAGGCTGGTCAGCAGGCTCACCACGTTGACCGTCACGATCAGCGCCGCCAGCCCGTTGAGCCGGCGCTCGCGCAGCACGCCCCACCCGGTGCGCACGGCCGGCAGCACACTGCTCCAGGCCAGCGCGGCGAAGGTGCTCAGGCCCGCCGCCTTCAGCGCGTAGTACGAGGCGAGCGGCACCGCCACATCCACCAGCAGCGGCATCAGGCTGTCCAGCAGGGCGTTGCGCGGCGCGTGCGGGGCGGTGGCGGCCGGAGCAACTGCGACCGGGGCGGTGACGGTGGCGGCCGGGCTGGTCATGAGGGGTTCCTCTCCCGCGTATCGGCGGTGCCTTCCCGGCCCCGCTCTCGATACGTACAGACTGGCCGCCGGGGCCCGGTGCCCGGCAGAGCCGCGTGTACCGGGCTCCGTATGACGAATGTCAGTGCCCGTCGATGACAGGCCCGTCCACCACCCCGCGGAGCCCCGGCCTCCGGTACGCCGTAAACCGTTCGCCGCGCCCGCCGGAGCGGTGTTCTGATGGGGCCATGACCGCTTTGACCAGGCCGCAGCACGAGATCCGCGCCCAGCACACGGACACCACCATCACCGTCTACCAGGCGTACGGCCCCCTCATCGGTACTCCCGCCGTCCGTGACGGGCGCTTCCCCGAAGCCTGGAAGCGCGACCGCATGACATGGATCAAGCCGAGTTTCCTGTGGATGATGTACCGCTGCGGCTGGGGGCTGAAGGAGGGTCAGGAGACCGTGCTGGCCGTCGAGATCACCCGCGAGGGTTTCGACTGGGCCCTGGAGCACGCCGAACTCTCGCACTACGTCAGGGGAGTCCACCCGGACCGCGCCACCTGGCAGCGAGACCTGCGCCGCGCCCCGGCCCGCGTCCAGTGGGACCCGGAGCGCGATCTGCGCCTGGAGCGGCTGCCGTACCGCTCCCTCCAGCTCGGGCTGTCCGGCGAGGCGTCACGGCGGTACGCCGACGAGTGGACGGTGTCCATCCGCGACGTCACCCCGCTCGCCCGGCAGATCCATCAACTGGTCCGTGACGGACGGCTCGACGAGGCGGCGGCGCTCCTGCCCCACGAGTCGCCGTACCCGCTGGGCGGCGTTCCGCTGCCGGGGGAGGCGGCGGCCTGAGCCCGGAGCATGCGCGGCACCGCGCACCGCGCATGCTCCGGCTCGTCACGGCGCGGGTGGTCAGAGCTCCGGCACGTGGTACGGCGAGACGGTCATCCAGCCGTTGCCCGCGGCGCCGTTGCGCTGGCCGCTGCTGCTCCTGGCGAGGGTGTACCAGGACTCGACGTAGTCCGGGTCGTCGGTCCACCAGTTGGTGGGGATGGCGTCGAGCAGCGCGTCGACCAGCGGGATGTACGCGCCCTGGTCGGTGATGGTGAGCAGGACCGCGGCGATGGCCTTGGCCAGGGCCTGGTAGTTGGTGTCCCCGTCGTCCTCCATCATGACCGCGTCGGCCATGTCGTACTTGTAGTTGGACCAGTTCACCAGGACCTGGCCCGGGTAGTAGGTCGTGTCCTCCTTGTTCAGATAGGGCATCTCGACGGTGTCGACGCGCGGTTTGCCGTCCTTGCCGAAGCCCGTGACGAGGGTGAAGATCTCGGCGTCGCCCTTGAAGAACGGTTCCTGGACGTCGCCGAGCCGCACCGAGTCGATCCGGGTGGTGTCGATGCCCGACGCGGCGGACACGCTGGTTCCGGCGGACGGCGCGGTCAGGCCGAGGCCCTTGGACTCCAGGGTCTTGTCGATGACCTTCAGCCCCTCGGCGACGGCCTTCGCGCCATCGATGTCGACGAGGTAGACCGGCCGTTCGGGGGCGCTGTCCAGGGGCAGTTCATGGGCCGCGCCACGGCTGTCGTACGCGGTGAACGTCCGGGCGCCGTCGTCGTCGGACGGGGCGGCGGCCACCAGAGGGGCCGCGCCCGAGGCGAGCCGGCCCTTCATCGACGCGTCCGCCAGCCCGAGCCGCAGCAGTGAACCCGCGCCGCTGCCCAGGCCCTTGGCGGCGGCGACGCCCCGGTCGGCCGCGGTGATCCGGGCGGCGAGCTTCCGGCCGGCCGGGGCGGTGGCGTCGTCGGCCAGCGCGCCCAGGCCGACCGAGTCCGCGGCCAGGGCGGCTCTGCGGACCTCTCTGCTCCAGTCGGGATCGGCCAGGGAGCGGGCGAGCGCGAGCGCGGTGGCGTCCTCGATTCCGGAGACCGAGGAGGCGGAGGCGGCGGTGGCCGCCGTGTCCGTTGTGGACGGTGCCGCCAGCGCGGTGCCCTGGAGGGGGACCAGGGCGGTCGCGGCCAGGACGGCACCGATCAGTGCCGTGCGCAGCGGTGTCGATGTACTCAAGGGGATCTCTCCTGCCGGCAGTTGGAGCACTACGGGAATGTGGAGCACTGCGGGAAGGCCGAGGCGCCACCGGCATCCGGCGAGCGGTGGAGGGGGGTGAGCGCGACGGTCTATGCGAGTAGACCGTGGCTGGGTGTCCATGACAAGACCCCCTGGCTTCCGGTGCCGCCGGGAGGGGGCGGGCGCGGGGATGTGCGGGGATGTACGGGGGTGCGCGGGGATGTGTCACACGCCTGCGACTCGGACGGGCGGGCAAATGCCGCATCCCTCACATATTCATCGATACGCTCCCGGGATGATCCACCATGTCATCCCCCTGGCGGCATCCGGCCTGAAGATCGACTGGGCCAGGATGCCGACGTACAACACGATCATGTCGGTGGCCGCCGGCGCGGGGCTGCTGCTCGTGGTGGCGCTGGGGCGCCAACTCCTCACGCCCGGACGCGCCATCAGCCCCGAAGGGTGGGTCCTCGCCTTCGGCGCCCTCGGCTTCACCCTGGTCACCACGGGCCTCCACATGACCCTGACCTGGCCGCTCGCCGGTCAGGGCTTCCCGTTCGACAACATCATCTTCGGCGAACCGGCGCTCGCCTTCGGCGTCTTCCTCTTCGCCGCGGCCTTCTACCTCTGGAAGCGCGGAGCCCAACTCAACAGCGCGGAGCGCATCGAGCGGTCGGCCCGCACCGCCATGCCCATCTCCCTCTTCGTGTTCGGGATGGGACTCGCCTGCTTCGGCATCGCCGCCGCCGGCTGGAAGTACACCCTCTTCGCCGCACCGCCCGAGGAACCCATCTCCGGGGAGTTCGCGCGGTGGCCGATCCTGGAGGCGAGCTTCATGTCCGGGCTGTACGTCCTGGTGGGCATCGGCGCGCTGCTGTTCCCCTTCGTGCTGCGCCGGCCGTCGAGCAGGCTGGCCCCGGTGATCGGTGTCGTCTGGGGGCTGGCCGGTCTGGCGTTCCTGCTCTTCGGCGGGCTCAACTACTTCACCCACATCGGCCTCATCGTCAACACCATGTGAGCCACCCGGTAGCCGGCGTACCGCCGGCGCGAACGGCCCGGTATACCGCGCATGGAGTACGCCGGTGGAACGCCGTACGCCGCAAGGAGGCCGGAGACCTCCCTCTGGTGGCTGGCCGCACGCCGCGACGGTCCGCTTAGGGTCGCACCATGGAGACTTCCGAAGCGAGCAGGTCCAGGTGGCGGCGGCTGCCGCTCCGCAGACGCGGCCGCTGGGTCGCGGGCCTGGCGGCGCTCGCCGTGCTGGCCGGTGCGGGAACCTGGAACGCCGCGGCCGACGACAGCGGACCCGCCGTGCACCGCCAGGACCGGATGATGAAGGCCGACGGGGTGTCCATCGACACCTCGTACTTCACCGCCGGCTCCACCGGGCGCCGGCCCGCCGTGCTGATCGGGCACGGCTTCGGCGGCAGCAAGGACGACGTGCGGGCACAGGCCGAGCAGTTGGCCCGCTCCGGGTACGCCGTGCTGACCTGGTCCGCCCGCGGGTTCGGGAAGTCGGGCGGGAACATCGGGCTCAACGCCCCCGACCGCGAGGTCGCGGACGTGTCCCGGCTGATCGACTGGCTCGCCGAGCGGCCCGAGGTGGAACTCGACGCGAAGGGCGACCCCCGCGTCGGGATCACCGGCGCCTCCTACGGCGGAGCCGTCTCCCTCCTCGCCGCCGGGCACGACGAGCGGGTCGACGCCATCACCCCGCAGATCACCTACTGGAACCTCGCCGACGCCCTCTTCCCCGACGGGGTCTTCAAGAAGCTCTGGGCCGGAATCTTCGTCACCACCGGCGGCGGCTGCCAGAAGTTCGAGAAGCGGCTCTGCGAGATGTACGAACGGGTCGCCGTCAGCGGGAAGCCCGACGCCGCCGCACGCGCCCTGCTCACCGAGCGTTCGCCGAGCGCCGTCGCCGACCGCATCGAGGTGCCCGCGCTCATCGTGCAGGGCCAGTCCGACTCCCTCTTCCCGCTCGGCCAGGCCGACGCCATGGCCAAGGCCATCAGCGGCAACGGCGCACCGGTCGCCGTCGACTGGATCGCCGGCGGACACGACGGCGGCGACCCGGAGACCGACCGGGTGCACCGGCGCATCGGCAGCTGGTTCGACCGGTACCTGAAGGACGACAAGGGCGCCGACACCGGGCCCGCCTTCCGCGTCACCCGCACCGGAGGCATCGACTCCACCGACGGGGCCACCCTGGTGCGCGGGGCGAGCAGCGATACGTACCCGGGGCTGAGCAACGGCACGCGGAGCGTCGCCCTCGCCGGCCGCACCAAGACGTTCCACAACCCCGCCGGGGCCGGCCCGCCCGCCATCTCCGCCGTTCCCGGCGTCGGCGGCGGCCTCGCCCAGCTCTCCTCCCTCGGCGTCGGCCTCTCCATCGACTTCCCCGGCCAGTACGCCCGCTTCGACTCCGCCCCGCTGGACGAGGCGCTGGACGTCACCGGCTCGCCGGCCGTCCAGGTCGACGTCAAGGCCGGGCACGGCGACGCGGTGCTGTTCGGCAAGGTGTACGACGTGTCGCCGGACGGCAAGCAGCAGCTGCTGCCCTCCCAGCTCGTCGCCCCCTTCCGGATCACCCCCGGCCAGCAGGGCAAGCCGGTCCGGCTGGCCCTCCCCGCCATCGACCACCGGTTCGACGCCGGACACCGGCTCCGCCTCGTCCTCTCCGCCACCGACCTCGGCTACGCCTCACCGGCCGAGCCGACGACGTATACCGTGAGCCCCGCCGGACCGCTCGCCGTCCCCACCGCACCCGCCCTGAAGACCGCACCGGCCACCCTGCCCTGGTGGACCTGGGGGCTCCCGGCCGCCGCCGTCGCGATCGCCGCCCTGCTGCTGCTCACCGCCCGCCGCCGCACCGCGACCCCCGCACCCGACCCGGCCCTGGCCGACGTACCCCTCCAGATCACCGGCCTGGCCAAGAAATACGCCAAGTCCGCCGACAGGTATGCCGTGAAGGACCTGTCCTTCCGGGTCGAGAAGGGGCAGGTGCTCGGCCTCCTCGGTCCCAACGGCGCGGGCAAGACCACGACGCTGCGCATGCTGATGGGGCTCATCACCCCCGACGACGGCGAGATCCGGGTCTTCGGCCAGGCCATCCGGCCGGGCGCCCCCGTGCTCTCCCGCGTCGGCTCGTTCGTCGAGGGCGCCGGCTTCCTGCCGCACCTGTCCGGGCGCGCCAACCTGGAGCTGTACTGGCAGGCCACCGGGCGCCCCGCCGAGGACGCGCACCTGGAGGAGGCCCTGGAGATCGCCGGGCTCGGCGACGCCCTGGCCCGCGCCGTCCGCACGTACTCGCAGGGCATGCGGCAGCGGCTCGCCATCGCCCAGGCCATGCTCGGCATGCCGGACCTGCTGATCCTCGACGAACCGACCAACGGCCTCGACCCGCCCCAGATCCGCGAGATGCGTGACGTGATGATCCGTTACGCGGCCGGGGGCCGGACCGTCATCGTCTCCAGCCACCTGCTCTCCGAGGTCGAACAGTCCTGCACCCACCTGGTGGTCATGGACCGGGGCCGGCTCGTCCAGGCGGGCCCGGTCGCCGAGATCACCGGCTCCGGCGACATGCTGCTCGTCACCACCGCCCAGGAGGTCCCCGAACCGCTGGTGGAGAAGATCGCCGCACTCACCGGGATCGGCTCGGCGGCCCGCACCGACGACGGGCTCGGCCTGCTGGTGCGGCTCGACGGCGCCACCACGTCCGGACTGATCACCGAACTGGTCAGGCTGGACGTGCCGTTGACCGGTGTCGGACCGCACCGCCGCCTGGAGGACGCGTTCCTCACCCTGATCTCCGGAGGCTCCGCATGAGTGCCGCAGTCGATCTCGCCCAGGGCGCCGAAGCCCCCGGCTACCGGGCCCGGCACACCCTGCCGCTGCGCGTCGAGGCGGTGCGCCAGCTGCGCAGGCGCCGCACCCTGCTCATGGGCGGGGTGCTGGCCGCGCTGCCGTTCATCCTGATCGTCGCGTTCGCGATCGGCGGCACCCCGGACTCGCGGGGCGGCGGCAGCGACCGGATCACCCTGATGGACACCGCGACCGCGTCCGCCGCGAACTTCGCCGCGACCTGCCTGTTCGTCTCGGCCGGGTTCCTGCTCGTCGTCCCGGTCGCACTGTTCTGCGGCGACACCGTCGCCTCCGAGGCGAGCTGGTCCTCACTGCGCTACCTGCTGGCGGCGCCGGTGCCACGGGCCAGGCTGCTGTGGAGCAAGCTCGTCGTGGCGCTCGGCTTCAGCCTGGCCGCGATGGTGCTGCTGCCGCTCGTCGCACTGGCCGCGGGAGCCGTCGCTTACGGCTGGGGGCCGCTCGAACTGCCCACCGGGGGAGCGCTCGCCGCCTCGCAGACCGTGCCCCGGCTCGCCCTCGTCGTCGCGTTCGTCTTCGTGTCCCAACTGGTCACTGCCGGGCTGGCGTTCTGGCTGTCCACCAAGACCGACGCCCCGCTCGGCGCGGTCGGCGGCGCGGTCGGGCTGACCATCGTCGGCAATGTGCTGGACGCCGTCACCGCCCTCGGCTCCTGGCGCGAATTCCTGCCCGCGCACTGGCAGTTCGCCTGGGCGGACGCGCTCCAGCCGGAGCTGGAGTGGGGCGGCATGGCCAAGGGGGCGGCGGTCTCGGTGACCTATGCCCTGATCCTGTTCGCGCTGGCCTTCCGGGGGTTCAGTCGTAAGGACATCGTGTCCTGACCTTGATGTTCCGCAGGATTCCCGCCCGTTGTTGCCGCATCGAGATCCTTCCGCAACATCTTCGTCTGCTCCCCGGCGCCGTCTCGCACGTCACATTCACAAGTGCTGACACGACGACGTTGGGGGCAGGCGATGGAACGCCGGACGGCTGAACACACAAGGCGGCACAGGCGGCACGCACGGACCTGGCGGGGCGCACTCGGTGTGCTGCTGGTGGGCGGGGCGCTGCTCACCGGATGCTCGGCGGGGACGTCGAACGGGGACAAGGCCGCCACGGACAGCCGGGGCGGCGGGGCGCTCCCGGGCCCCGGGCCCGCCGCCTCGGCCGGTGCCGAGAGCGACGGCGCGAAGAAGCAGGACGGGCTGCGGGAGTCCGCACCGCCCGACTACCTGTCCACCTTCGCCCTGGACGTCGACACCGCCTCGTACGGCTACGCGCGCCGCACCCTCGCCGACGGCGGCCTGCCCGATCCGTCCACCGTGCGGCCCGAGGAGTTCGTCAACAGCTTCCGCCAGGGCTACCGGCGCCCGGACGGCAACGGCTTCACCGTGAACGTCGACGGGGCCCGCGCCGGGGACAAGGACGAGGACTGGTCGCTGGTGCGGGTCGGGCTGGCCACCCGGGCCGCCCCCACCCGTGACGAACGCCCGCCTGCCGCGCTCACCTTCGTCGTCGACATCTCCGGCTCGATGGCCGAGGCGGGCCGCCTCGACCTGGTGAAGAAGTCCCTGGACATCCTCACCGACGAACTCCGCGACGACGACTCGGTCTCCCTGGTCACCTTCAGCGACGAGGCGGAGACCCTGCTGCCGATGACCCGGCTGCGGGACCACCGGGGCAGGATCCGTGAGCGGGTCGACTCCATGGAACCCACCGACTCCACCAACGTGGAGGCCGGCATCCGCCGCGGGTACGACGAGGCGGTGGACGGCCGCGTCGAGGGCGCCAACAACCGGGTCGTGCTGCTCTCCGACGCCCTCGCCAACACCGGCGAGACGGACGCCGAAGCCATCCTGGAGCGCATCGGCTCCGCCCGCCGCGAGCACGGCATCACCCTCTTCGGCGTCGGTGTCGGCAGCGACTACGGCGACGCGTTCATGGAGCAGCTCACCAACAAGGGCGACGGCCACACCACCTACATCGCCGACGAGGACCAGGCCCGCAAGGTCTTCGTCGACCAGCTGCCCGCCCACCTCGAACTGACGGCGCGCGACGCCAAGGCCCAGGTCGCCTTCGACCCGAAGACCGTCAAGCAGTTCAAGCTCATCGGGTACGAGGACCGCAAGGTCGCCGACGAGGACTTCCGCAACGACCGCGTCGACGGCGGCGAGGTCGGCCCCGGCCACACGGTGACCGCGCTCTACGCCGTACGCCTCAGGGCGGGCGCCTCCGGCCACGTGGCGACGGCGACCGTGCGCTGGCTGGACCCGAGGACCCGGGCACCGCACGAGCGGGAGGGCACCGTCGGGACGGACGCGATCGACGGACCGCTGTGGGACGGTGACAGCAAGCGCCTCCAAGTGACCGCGGTGGCCGCCTACTTCGCCGAGGCGCTGCGCGGCGAGCAGCTGCCGGGCGCGCCCGGACTCGGTGAACTCTCCTCGCACGCGAGGAAGCTGGCTGCCGGGACCGAGGACGAATCGGTGCAGAAACTGGCAACCATGATCGGACAGGCCGACCGGCTCAAGAACGGCCCGGACGACGGCGGTCCGGACGGAACACCGGAAGGCGAACTGGGCTGACCGGACCGGCCGGTTCAGCTGGACCGACTGGGCCGAACGGGGAGCGGCGGCCCGCCCGCCGAGGACATGATGTGCCTCATGTCCTCCTCCCTGTCCTCCCTGTTCCTGGTGCTCGCCGTGATCACGACGGGCCTCTACGCCGGATTCATGCTGACCTTCCTGATCGCGATCATGCCGGGCATCGCGGAACTGCCCGACGAGCGGTTCACGGCCGCCATGCGCCGCTTCAACGAAAAGGTGCCGGGACCCGCCTTCCTGGTCCTCTTCCTCGGCGTGATCGCGTTCCCGGCCGTCGTGGCCATCGGCGGCGACGGCGGCACGGACCGGGTGCTCGCCGTCGCGGCACTGGTCTGCGCGGTCGCCGGCCACCTGATCACGATCGCCGGCAACATCCCGCTCAACAAGGCGCTCGCGGAGTCCGAGGGCGGCGACGACAGCGCGGCCCGCGCCGCGTTCGAGTCCCGCTGGAACCGGCTCCACCGGGTCAGGACGCTGCTGTCCCTCGCCGCGTTCGCCCTGCTGGCCGTGGTCGGGGCGGAGTTCTAGGCCGCGCGGAGCGAGCGGAAGGAAGAGCCGGGCCGGTTCGGCCGCTCAGAAGTCGAACCTGTCGATGTTCCGGCGGTCGAACACGGTCGGCTTTCCGAGGATGACCTCGCCGTCCTTGCCGACCGTGTACTCGCCGAGCCGGCCCGCCTCGAACTTCTCCCCCTGCGCGCCGGTGATCTGCCCCGACGCCAGCGCGGCGGCGGCGTACGAACCGAGGTGGCCCAGGTCCTCCGGGTTCCACAGCGAGAACTGCTCGACGGTGCCGTCCTTGACGTACTTGCGCATCTGGTTCGGCGTGCCCAGGCCGTTCAGCACGACCTTGCCCTTGTACGAGGAGTCGCTCAGATAGCGGGCAGCGGCGGCGATGCCGACGGTGGTGGGCGAGATGATGCCCTTCAGGTCCGGGTACGCCTGCATCAGGCCCTGCGTCTGCTGGAACGACTTCTGGTCGGCGTCGTCCCCGTACGCCACCTTCACCAGCTTCATGTCCTTGTACCGGGGCAGCTTCAACTCGTCCTGCATGAAGCCGATCCAGGTGTTCTGGTTGGTGGCGTTCTGGGTGGCCGAGAGGATCGCGATCCTTCCCTTGTAGCCGATCTGCTCGCCGAGGTGCTGGACCAGGCTGCGGCCGATCTGTTCGGAGCTCGCCTGGTTGATGAAGAGCTGGCGGCAGTCCTTCGCGGTGTCGGAGTCGTACGCGACGACCTTGATGCCCTTCTTCATGGCCTGCTTCAGCGGGCCGCACACCGCGTTGGGGTCGTTGGCCGCCACCAGGATCGCGTCCTGACGCTGCTGGATCAGCGTGTTGATGTAGCTCACCTGCGAGGAGGCACCGGCGTCGGAGGGGCCGACCTCCTTTCCCGTACCGCCGAACTCCGCGGCCGCCGCGATGCCCGCGTCGTCCACGATCTTCTCGTACGGGTTGTTGATCTGCTTGGGCAGGAAGGCCAGCTTCAGGCCCTTCTTCAGCGGCGCGTTCGGATCGGCCTCCGCCGTGCGCCCGGACTTCGCGGAGCCCTTGCCCACGCTGTCCTTCGTGGTGCCGGAACAGGCGGCCAGGGCGAGGGCCAGGGACACGGCGGTGGCGGCGGTCGCGACGGCGCGGCGCCCGGCGGTGCTGCGGAGCATCATGGCGGCGATCTGCCTTTCGACGGTTTCGGCGGTATCAGCGGTACCAGCGGTTTCGGCGAGGTGCGGGGGAGGGCTCAGGACGGGCCGCGGGCGGCGGAACGCCGGTGCCTTCGTGCCACGACGGCGGCGATCACCCGGGGGGTGAGTACGGACGCCACGAGCAGCAGGCCGGTCACGATCACCTGCACCTCGTTGGCGATGTCGTTGAGTGTCAGGAGGTTCTTCAGCACTCCGATCAGCAGCACCCCGGCGACCGCGCCGAACACGGTGCCCTTCCCGCCGTCGAAGTCGACGCCGCCGAGCAGCACCGAGGCGATGACGAGCATTTCGAAGCCGAGACCGTTGTCGGCGCGGGCACTGCCGTACCGCAGCGTGAACAGGACACCGGCGAACGCGGCGAACAGCCCCGTCACGACGAACAGCAGCAGCTTGATCCGCTTGACCCGGATCCCCGCGAAGTACGCAGCCTCCTCCTGGGACCCGATCGCGAACAGCGAACGGCCCAGCGCCGTGGCGTGCAGCACGATCCCGGTGACCACCGCGAGGACGGCGAACAGCAGGACCGGGTACGTGACGAAGGTGCCGGGCACGGTGGTGGTGTCGACGGTCCAGTCGGCGTACGCCTGCGGGAAGTCGGTCACTGCGTCGCTGCCCAGCACCACCGAGGCCAGACCCCGGTAGAGGGCCAGGGTGCCGATGGTGACGGCCAGCGAGGGCAGCCCCACCCGGGTGACCAGCCAGCCGTTGAGCAGCCCGCCCGCCGCACCGGCCAGCAGCACCACCGGCACGATCGTCTCGAAGGCCCAGCCGGCGTTCCACAGCGCACCGGTCAGCGCACTGCCCAGGCCCAGCATCGAGGCGACCGACAGATCGACCTGACCCGCGACGACGAGCAGCGTCATCGGCAGCGCGATGACGGCGACCTCGACGATGTCGTTGAACGCGAAGGCGAGGTTCTCGCCGGAGCCGAAGCCGTCCGTGGTGCCGAGGCCGACGACGAGGACCGCCACCAGGAGCACCCCGACCGCGCTGTCCCAGCGCAGCGCCGCACTCCGTACGCGAGCGGCCCGGCCCCTCCCGGTCCGCGCGGCGTCCGCCGCCTCCCGCGTCTCAGCCGCCGTTCCCATGCCGGGTGCTCCTCTTCCTCGGTGCGGCGGTCATCCGCAGGTTCACGACCCGGTCGACACCGATGGCGAGCAGCAGCAGCGCACCGGTGATGGCGCCCTGCCAGAAGGAGTCGACCTTCAGCACGACCAGGACGCTGCCGATGGTGGTGAGCAGCAGGGCGCCCAGCGCCGCGCCCCAGACCGTCCCCGTACCACCGGTGATGGCGACGCCCCCGACGACCACGGCGCTGACGACGGTCAGTTCCCAGCCGTGCGCGTTGTCCGCGACGACCGTGCCGAACCGGGCCAGCCACAGGGCCCCGGCGAAACCGGCGACGGCGCCCGAGAAGACGTACGCGGCGAGGATCCGGCGGCGGATCGGGATTCCGGCGAGCAGGGCGGCCTCCGGGCTCGAACCGATCGCGTACAGCTCCCGGCCCGAGCGGTGGTTGCGCAGGAAGTACGCGGTCGCGGCGAGCAGGACCACGGCGATCAGCGGCAGATACGGCACGCCGATGACGCTGCCGCTGCCGAGCCCCAGGACCGGGTCCGGTACCTCGGCGGCGTTGATCTGGTCGCCCTGCGCCCACCAGTAGTCGACGCCCTGGACGACGTAGAGCATGCCCAACGTCACGACGAGCGCCGGGACCCCGCCGAAGCTGACCAGGGCGCCGGAGACGAGCCCGCAGACCACCCCGACGGCGGCGCCGAGCAGCAGCACGGTGAGCACCCCGTGGTCCGTCCCGGCGACGAACCGGCCGCAGGCGAAGGCGGAGAGCCCGACGACGGAACCGACCGACAGATCGATGTTGCGGGTGATCACGACGGCCGACTGGCCGACCGCGAGCAGCACCAGGATCGAGGCGTTGAGCAGCAGGTCCTTGACGCCCTGGCCGGACAGGAACCGCGGGTTGGCGAGGTACGTGCCGAGGACCAGCAGCACGAGCGCCCCGGCGATGGAGATCTCCCGGGCCCGGAACACGGCGTCCAGGAGCGAGGCGGCGCCGGTGGTGGTCGTGCCGCTGGTGGGGGTCGTGGTCGTGCCGACGGCGGGGGTCGTGCCGACGGTGGTGGCCGTGTCGCCGACGGGGGTCGTGTCGCCGTGGGTCGTCATGCCACCGCCCTCTCGCCCAGCCCGGTCGCGGCGGCCATGACCGTCTCCTCGGTGGCGTCGCGGCGCGGGAGTCCGGCGACGAGCCGGCCCTCGCGCATGACGAGCACCCGGTCGGCCATCCCGATCACCTCGGGCAGATCGGAGGAGATCATCAGCACCGCGAGCCCGTCCGCGGCCGACGAGGAGAGCAGCCGGTGGACTTCGGCCTTGGTGCCGACATCGATGCCACGGGTCGGCTCGTCGACGATGAGCACGGACGGCCCGGTCGCCAGCCACTTGGCGAGCACGACCTTCTGCTGGTTGCCGCCGGACAGCTCGCCGACGGCGCCGGCGAGCCGGTCGTACTTGAGCCGGAGGCGTACCGCCCAGTCGGCGGCCCGGTCGTGCTCCAGGGTCCGGCGGACCAGCCCGCGCCTGCGGACGTCGCCGAGGCCGGTGAGCGAGATGTTCCGCTCGACGGACAGCGCCATCACGAGCCCGCGCTGACGGCGGTCCTCCGGCACGAGTGCCAGCCCGGCGGCCATCGCGGCGGTCGGCGACCCGGGGCGCAGCACGGTGCCGTTCACCCGTACCTCCCCGGCGTCCGCGCGGTCGACGCCGAAGACCGCCTGGGCGACCTCGGTCCGGCCGGCGCCGACGAGCCCGGCGAGCGCGACGATCTCCCCGCGCCGGACCTCGAACGACACATCGCGGAAGACCCCTTCGCGGGTCAGCCGGCTCACCGACAGGGCGACTTCGCCGATCTCCGCGTCCTGCTTCGGATAGAGCTCGTCCAGCTCGCGGCCGACCATCCGGCGCACCAGGTCGTCCTGGGTCAGCCCGGCCAGCGGCTCGCAGGAGATCAGGCGGCCGTCGCGCAGCGTCGTGACCCGCCCGCACAGCTCGAAGATCTCGTCGAGCCGGTGCGAGATGAACAGCACGGCCGCACCCTCGTCGCGCAGCGCCCGCACCGCGGCGAAGAGCCGGGCCGTCTCGCTGCCGGTGAGCGCGGCGGTCGGCTCGTCCATGATCAGGACCCGGGCGTCGAAGGAGAGCGCCTTGGCGATCTCGACGAGCTGCTGGTCCGCGATGGACAGACCGCGGGCCGGCCGGTCGGGCGCCAGGTCGACCCCGAGCCGGCGCATCAGTGCCGCGGTGGCCCCGTGCACGGCGCGGCGGTCGATCCGGCCGAGGCCGCGCCGGGGCTGACGGCCCATGAAGATGTTCTCGGCGATCGACAGATCGGGGAAGAGCGTCGGCTCCTGGTAGATGACGGCGATCCCGGCGTCGCGCGCGTCGGCGGGCCCGTGGAAGACGACGGGCCGGCCGTCGAGCAGCACCTGTCCGCCGTCCGGGCGGTGCACTCCGGCGAGCGTCTTGATGAGGGTGGACTTTCCCGCACCGTTCTCCCCGGCGAGCGCGTGCACCTCACCGGGGCACAGCGACAGCGACACGTCGTGCAGGGCGCGTACGGCGCCGAAGGACTTGCTCACGCTTTTCAGTGCCAGGACCGGGGAGGCGGGGGCCGGGGCCGGGCCCCTGGCGGGCTGGTTCATGAGGGCTCCTCAGCGGAGGCACGCACCGTGAAAGGATTCAATGAGGTAGCTCGGAAGCTAGACGGGGATCGCGGGCACCGTCAATGGTGCGGTGGCGCCCCTGTTCCGTACCCGCCCGCCAGGGCCCGGGTGGAGGAGCTGTGACGGTTGCCGTGTGAACGCAACCGCCGCGCGCCATCACAGGTCTGACTCTGCGAAGCACCGGTGCCGTACCGCCGTACCGCCGTACCGCACCGGACCGTCCACGTACTCCGGCTCTCAGGCTCACACCAACCTCCCACACCCGAACGAAGGAGCCCATGTGGCATCCCGCGCGCTAGGAACCACCGTGGTGCTCGCCATCACCGTGGCGACCGCCGTGATCACCTTCCCCGCCGCCCAGGCGGCGACGCCCGGCCGCGCCACGGCCTCGGCGCCGGCGTCCACGAACGCGGCCGTGCCCGCCCCGGCCCCGCGCCGCGACGACTTCAACGGGGACGGCTACCCGGACCTGGCGTTCACCGCGCCGGGCGGCACCGTCGACGGCAAGGCCGAGGCCGGTTACGTGGCCGTGGTGTACGGCTCCGGGAACGGGCCGCAGACCTCCACCAAGCAGGTCTTCACCCAGAACTCGCCCGGCATACCGGACTCCGCCGAGGCCGGTGACGCGTTCGGCGGCTCGATGGTCTCCGCCGACCTCGACAAGGACGGATACAGCGACCTCGTGGTCGGCGCGGGCAACGAGAAGATCGGCACGGCCGGGTCCGCCGGTTCGCTCACCGTGATCTGGGGCGGCGCGCACGGACTCTCCGGCGGCGCGACCCTCCTGACCGGGGACGAGCTGTACGACGAGGTCGGCGCCAGGACCGCGGTCGGTGACTTCGACGGCGACGGCGCCATGGACATCGTCACGGTCGGCATGCACAACACCTATGTCCTGTCGGGCCCGTTCAAGCGCGACGGCGGCGCCGCGGCCCCCGCCAGGGAGATACCCGACGTGGACGACCTGCGCTACATGGACATCACCGCGGGCGACTTCGACGGCGACGGCCACGACGACCTGGCCGGCGTCGTCCACGACGGCGACGAGTACGACGCCCGCCGCATCCTCGTCCGCGACGGCGGTGCCACCGGCCTCGCCGAGGACTACACCACCGTGAACGCGGCCAACGGCTACCGCCTCCAGGGCGGCGAGACCATCACGGCCGGCCGGATCGACGGCGACGAGTACGCCGACCTCGTCGTGGGCCGCCCGGTCGACGGCTACGACAGCGACCTGGACCTCCCGCTCGCCAAGGGCGGCATGATCACCTACGTACCGGGCGGCGCGAACGGCCCGCGGGGCGACCGGGCCAAGGTCTTCAACCAGGACAGCGCCGGTGTCCCGGGCGCCGCCGAGCGGGGCGACGGCTTCGGCGCCTCGGTGTCGATCGGCGACATGAACGGCGACGGCTACGGCGACATCGCCGTCGGCGTCCCGGGCGAGGACCTCGGCACGACGAAGGACGCGGGCTCGGTCCTGGTCCTCCCCGGCACCGTGTCCGGCCCGACCGGGACCGGCACCGTGGGCTTCAACCAGGACACGGCGGACGTTCCCGGAGTCGCCGAGGCGAACGACCGGTTCGGCGGCGCCGCCAAGCTGGTCGACGCCGACCGCGACGGCCGCAGCGAACTGGCCGTCGGCGCCCCCGGCGAGAACTCGGACGCCGGCTCCCTGTGGGTCTTCCCGGACGCGGCGGCCGGCCCGGTGGCCAAGGGCTCGTTCACCTTCGGCCACGGAGCGCTCGGCACTGTCGGAACGAACGCGGCGCTGGGGTCGTCCTTCAACCGCTGACCCCGCGTCCCCGCCCCGGGGGTAGGCCCTGCCCCACCCCCGGGAGTCGGGCAGCCCGGATGTACCCGTCCGGGACCGGCTTCTACGGTGGGGCGATGAGCCCGAGGCAGCGTCAGCCAAGCCCCGTCGTGCGCCCGGAGGATGCGGAGCCGGACGCGCCCCGGACGCGCCCCGGCGCCGTCTGGCAGGCCCTGCCGTCCCCCCGCTACCTGCTGTCCTCCTGGCCCTGGCGGTCGGCGGGTTACCTGATCAGCGGCGCCCTGGCCGGTGCGGTCGTCCTGGTGGTGACCGTGACCGTCGCGGCCGTGGGCGGCGCGCTCTCCGTCGTGCTGATCGGCCTGCCGCTGCTCGCCCTCCTCACCTTGACCGGCATCCCGGTGGCGGCCCTGGAGCGGCGCAGGCTCGGCCTGCTGGGCCCCGCCCCGGCCCCGGACCCGCACCGCCGCCCGGCCGAACCGGGGCTGCGGAGCTGGGCGGCATGCCGGTTCCGGGAACGGGCGACCTGGTGGGAGCTCGGGTACGCGGCGCTGTTCGCCCTGGTCCTGTGGCCGCTCGACGCCCTCGCGGTGAGCGTCTGCGCGGCCGCGCCCCTCGTGATGGCGGGCACCCCCGTACTGATGGAGCTCTACGGGGACGGCGAGGAGTTCCGCGTGGTGAAGCTGTGGATGGTCACGACGTGGCCCGAAGCCTTCGCGACGGCGGCGCTCGGGCTCGTGCTCCTGCTGCTCGGCGGCTACGCCCTGGGCGCCCTGGCCGGAGCCAGGGCGGAACTGACCCGCCTCCTGCTCACCCCCGGCCCCTCGGAGCCGGACGCACGGGTCGTGGAACTGACCCGTTCCCGGGTCCGGCTGGTCGACGCCTTCGAGGCCGAACGCCGCCGCATCGAACGCGATCTGCACGACGGCGCCCAGCAGCGCATCGTCGCCCTCACCATGATGCTCGGCCTGGCCCGCCTGGACGCCCCGCCCGGCCCCCTCGCCGACCAGCTCACCAGGGCCCACGAGGAGGCGGGCCGGGCCCTCGCGGAACTGCGCGAACTGATCCACGGAATTCACCCGCAGGTGCTCGCCGACTACGGCCTCCAGGCCGCGGTCGCCGACGCCGCCGAACGCTCCGTGATCCCCGTCGGGGTGGACGTCGAACTGCCCGGCCGGCTCCCCGAAGCCGTCGAGGCGGCCGCCTACTTCGTGGTCTGCGAGGCCCTCGCCAACGTCGCCCGGCACAGCGGCGCGAGCCGCGCCGAGGTCAGCGGGGGCCACCGCGAGGGCCGCCTCTTCCTGGAGATCCACGACGACGGACGGGGCGGCGCGAGCACGTCCGGGGGCGGCAGCGGACTGACCGGCCTGGCCGACCGGGTCTCCGTGCTCGATGGCAGACTTGCGCTGTCCAGCCCGGCCGGGGGCCCGACCCGATTGCGTGTGGAGATTCCTTGCGAGTGGACCGATCGCTCCGCGTAGTCCTGGCCGAGGACAGCGTGCTGCTGCGCGAGGGACTGACGGGCCTGCTCGGCCGCTTCGGCCACGAGGTGGTCGCGGCGGTCGGCGACGCGGAAGCCCTCGCCACGGCCGTGGCCGAACACTCCCCGGACATCGTCGTCACCGACGTCCGGATGCCGCCGGGCTTCCAGGACGAGGGCCTGCACGCGGCGGTCCGGCTCCGCGAACGGCAGCCCGCCCTCCCGGTGCTGGTCCTGAGCCAGTACGTGCAACGCGCCTACGCCGCGGACCTTCTGGACTCCGGTGACGGCTCGGGCGTCGGCTATCTGCTCAAGGACCGGGTCGGCCAGGTCGAGGAGTTCATCGACGCGCTGCGCGAGGTCGCCGACGGCGGCACGGTCGTCGACCCCGAAGTCGTACGCCAGCTCCTGCGCCGCCGCCGCGACCCGCTGGAACGCCTCACCGCCAGGGAGCGCGAGGTGCTCGCCCTGGTGGCCCAGGGCCGGTCGAACGGCGCGATCGCCCGCGAACTGGTCGTCTCCGAGGCGGCGGTGGGCAAACACATCGGCAACATCCTCGCCAAGCTGGACCTCCCGCCGGCCGACGAGACGCACCGCCGAGTCCTGGCGGTCCTGACCTTCCTGCGCGCCTGACGGCCCCGGACCCGAACCGGTCCGCGGGCAGCAAAAAGACCCTCCCGGAGGAGGGTCTTGATCCGTGCGCCCCCGGCAGGACTCGAACCTGCGGCCAAGTGCTTAGAAGGCACCTGCTCTATCCACTGAGCTACGGGGGCCGGGTGGTGGCCTCGGCGGCCTGGAGCCCTGGGGCCGGGCCGGTCGGTGACCTGCCGGGACAAGGATAGGGCTCCGATCGCCTCGTCCTGGTTGCTTCACCTGCGTGGCACGATGTGGAGGTTCGGTGAAGCGAACCGATAATCGCAGGTGGGTGGGATTCCTGCACCGCTTTTGGCGCCTCCCGCCCCGGGTGTTGTGCACTCGTTATGCCTGCGCCCCACTCATCCCGTCTGTCCCGACTTCATTTCTGGAAGAGAAGCGGCGCGCAGAGGTGGCTATACGCTTCAAAAAGGCTCCAAAATTGGGCATTCTTCGCATGTGGTGACCTTGGACGTACGGCCTCAGCTCATCGACGCACTCTCCGCCCTGCGCGACCGTGTCGCCGCCGTGCGTCTGCCACTCCCGCTGCCGGGAGCCGCGCGCGCCCGGCAGACCCGCAGCGAGCTGCTCGCCCAGCTCGACGACTATCTGCTTCCCCGGCTCAGGGATCCCGAAGCGCCGCTGCTCGCGGTCATCGGCGGGTCGACCGGGGCGGGGAAGTCGACGCTGGTCAATTCGCTGGTGGGGCGGCCGGTCAGCGCGGCCGGGGTGCTGCGGCCGACCACCCGGACACCCGTGCTCGTCTGCCATCCGGACGATCACCACTGGTTCGCGGGAGCACGCGTACTGCCGCAGCTGACCCGGGTCTGGCTGCCGCCCGAGGAGTCCGGGGAGCCCGGCCGCTGCGACGACCTCGACGGGCTGGACGGACTCGACGCGGGCGAGGAGGAGGACGGGACCTGGCTGCGGGTCGAGACCTCGCCGGGGCTGCCGCGCGGGCTCGCGCTGCTGGACGCGCCCGACATCGACTCGCTCGTGGTGCGGAACCGGATGCTGGCCGCCGAGCTGATCTGCGCCGCTGACGTGTGGGTGATGGTGACCACGGCCTCCCGCTACGCGGACGCGGTGCCCTGGCACCTGCTGCGTACCGCCAAGGAGTACGACGCCTCGCTCGTCACCGTCCTCGACCGGGTGCCGCACCAGGTGATCGCCGAGGTGTCGCAGCAGTACGGGGCGCTGCTCGCCCGCGCCGGACTCGGCGAGGTGCCGCGCTTCACCATCCCCGAGCTGCCCGAATCGGCCGATGGCGGCAGCGGGCTGCTGCCCACGACCGCCGTCGCCCCGCTGCGGGCCTGGCTCAGCCACCGCGCCCAGGACCCGGCGGCCCGCCAGCAGGCGGTCGGGCGTACGGCGGCCGGGGTCATCGACTCGCTGGACGTACGGATGCCCGAGCTGGCCGGGGCCGTCGCCGCGCAGTACGCGGCGGCCGTGCGGCTGACCGGCGTGGTCGAGGACGCGTACCGGGCGGAGGGCGTCCGGGTCCGGCGCAGGCTGCACAGCGGCGGCGTGCTCGCCGGGGACGCCCGGACCAGGTGGCGCGGCTACCCGCAGTACAGCACCGCGGGGGAACTTCTCGAAGCGCTGGTCGAAAGCCTCGCCGCGCTCCTGCAGTGCGCCGTGGCCGCCGCCGACGAGCAGATCCGTACGACCTGGCAGCGCGAACCCGCGGGCCGCGGGTTCGGCTTCGAGGACGTCGGCCGGGAGGCCGGGGGATGGGGGCCCGCCGAGGACATCCGGGGCCGGATCGCCATGACCGTACGGCGGTGGTGGCGGGTCCTGGAGGAGCTGGCCGAGGAAGAGGTGCGCGACCTGGAACGCAACGCCGCTCCCGACGCCGAGACCGTGGCCGCGCTGCTGGCCGCCGAGCTGCTCGGCGGCCGCCGCACCCGCGGCGCCGGGGAGCAGCTCGCCGAACGGATCGGCGCCCAGACCGCGCTGCGGCTGCGCGACAAGGGCGGGGCGCTGCTCACCGAATGCCTGGACCGGGTGCTGAACGGCGAGCGCGACCGGCGGCTCGCACCGCTCGACGCGCTCGACGTGGCCCCGGAGCCGCAGGCCGAACTGATTGCCGCGCTGTCCGTACTGCAGAAGGAGAGGTGGCAGCGATGACTGCCGTCACTGACGAGGGGACCGCACCGGCCGGGAGCCCCGCTCCCCCCGAGGACCAGGGGACCGACGGGCTGGTCCCGGTACCGGAGGCCGGCCGGGTGCCGGAGCCGGTCCTGGTGCCGGAGCCGGGCCGGGAATGGAACGACGGGCTCATCGCCCGGCGGGCGGCGGTCAAGGCGGCGGACCCCGAACCCGAACCCGAGCCCGTCCGGGACGACGACGCACGGCCGCCCCAGGTCGAGGCGTACGTGCCCTCCGGCGGCCCGCTCCGCCCCCGGCTCGACGCGCTGCGGGAACTGGTCGGACTGTCCCGGGCCAGGCTCGACGGGGACACCCTCGCCGAAGCGGGACGGGTGCTCGACGAGGCGGCGGCCCGGCAGCGGCTCTCCTCCCGGCACACCGTCGTCGCCATCGCCGGGGCCACCGGCAGCGGCAAGTCGATGCTCTTCAACACCCTCGCGGGCGCCCAGATCTCCGAGACCGGGCTGCGCAGGCCGACCACCGCCGCCCCCATCGCCTGCTCCTGGACCGACGGGGCCGCCGGACTGCTCGACCGGCTCGCCATCCCGGGACGGCTCAGGCGCAGGCCGCAGCCGGGCGGTGCGGACACCGACGAGGCGCTCCAGGGACTCGTACTCGTCGACCTGCCCGACCACGACTCGGCGGCGACCGAACACCGGGAACAGGTCGACCGGGTCCTGGCCCTGGTCGACGCGGTGATCTGGGTCGTCGACCCGGAGAAGTACGCGGACGCGGCCCTGCACGAGCGCTATCTGCGGCCGCTCGCCGGGCATGCCGAGATCACCTTCGTCGTCCTCAACCAGATCGACCGGCTGCCCGGCGACGCGGCCGACCTGGTCCTCGACGACCTGCGCCGGCTGCTCGACGAGGACGGCATGGCGCTCGGCGAACACGGCGAACCGGGCGCCACCGTCATGTCCCTGTCCGCGCTCACCGGCGAGGGCGTCGACGAACTGCGCGAGGTGCTCGGCCGGTTCGCCCAGGAACGCACCGCGGCGGCGCGCAGGCTCTCCGCGGACGTGGACGCCGCCGCGGCCGGGCTCCGCCCGGTGTACGTGGCGGAGGGGCGGCCCGGCCTGGGCGAGCGGGCCCGTGAGGAGTTCACCGACGGGCTGGCGGAAGCCGTCGGGGCGGCCGCGGCGGGCCAGGCGGCCGAGCGCGAGTGGCGCAGGAACGCCGGAAGGGCGTGCGGCACGCCGTGGCTGCGGCTCTGGCGCTGGTACGAGTCCACCCGGCGTCCCGGAGGCCCGGAGCGCCCGGCGCGGCCCGAGCCCCCCGAGGAGCGGCTCACCGCCCGGCAGCGCGTCGAGCAGGCGGTACGGACGGTGGCGGACGAGGCCGCCGACGGGCTGCCGGGTCCCTGGGCGCAGGCGGTCCGCGAGGCGGCGGTGAACGGCGCGGACGGGTTGCCGGAGGCGCTCGACGCGCTGGCGGAAAGGGCCGGTGCGGAGCACGCCCCGGGCGGCGGGGCGGTGGTGGCCACGGGCGTCGCCGGGGCCTGCGGAGCGGCGCACAGCGGCCGGGCGGGCGGGAAGCCGCCGCGGCCGAAGTGGTGGCCCGCGGCGGTGCTGGCGCAGGCCGCGATGACGTTGCTGCAGATCTTCGGCGGGCTCTGGCTGGCCGGCCAGATCGTCGGCGTGCTCGAACCGGGCTACCTCACGCCCGCCCTGGTGATGATGGCCGGCGTCGTCGGCGGGCCGCTCGTGGAGTGGTCGTGCGTGGCCGCGGCACGGGGGCCGGCGCGACGGTACGGGCAGGAGGCCGAGCGGCAGTTGCGCGAGGCGGCGGCTGCCTGCGGGCGGGCCCGGGTGCTCGATCCGGTGGCCGCGGAGCTCGTGCGGTACCGCGAGGTGCGCGAGAGGTACGCGACGGTGACGGAGATTTCCACAACCGGCCGGTAGTCCACAGGCGCGAGCAGGATTTCCGCCTCCCCTTCAACCTGGGATCAGTGACCGCGTGGACGCGATCGCTGTTCCGAAGGCCGAAGGGGAGGCGGAGTCATGAACGACACCTTGGTGACATTGGTGGGCAACGCGGCTACGGGCGTGGAGTTCCGGGAGACCGCGACCGGCGGAATGGCGCGATTCCGGTTCGCGGTGACGCCGCGCCGCTGGGACCGCGAGAAACAGCTCTGGACGGACGGGCACACCAGCTTTTACACGGTGTGGGCCTGGCGCACTCTGGCTTTGAATCTGGCTGGTTCCGTTTCCGTCGGGGAACCACTCGTCGTGCACGGCCGGCTGAAGGTGCGCGAGGAGGAACGGGAGGGGCAGCACAGGACGTTCGTGGACATCGAGGCGGTCGCGGTGGGCCACGATCTGACGCGGGGGACGGCGGCGTTCCGGCGGGTGACGAGGGGCGAACCCGCGCTGACGGCACGGGTGGAGGCTGTGGACGCGTCGGGTGTGCCGGCGGAGCCGGGGGAGGCCGCCGGACCGGGCGGCCCCGACGGGTCCGGAGGACCGGACGGCTCCCGGCGCAAGCGGTCGACGGACCGTCAGAAAGCCGTCAAGGAACTCGCGTCGGTGTCATGAGGGGGCTGGAGCGGCCCGGGAGCAAGGTGAGATACGGGCCAGGAGCAGGCCGGAAACAGGCAGGGAACGGGTAGGGAACGGGCCCGGGAGGCGAACGCCGGTGATACCGGCGATAACGATTCCGATTCGGAATGGTTGTACGACGGTATGACGGGGGACTGTTCATCGCTTCCTCCTTAGGATTCCCCAGTACTCACGGGGCACTTGAGTCGACTGGCGGGGCAATCCCCACACGCGCATCAGGCGCGGAGGGCCCCGCCCGGAGGGGAATTCTGTGTTTTCTGCTTCTTCAGCGACCGTTTCGTCGTCCTCGGGGGCGACGGCCAATTCTCCGAGGCGGCGCGGCATAGCCCGGCTGGCCGCATCGGTGGTGGCATCCGGTCTGGTCATGGCAGGCGCCCTCGTCGGCGCGGGCGGCGCGGTCGCCGACGAGGCACCGCAGCATCAGGGCGGCGCGGCCGCGGTACTGGACGGGTTGAAGACCTTCGACCGCGCCGTGCTGCACACGGGCGGCAAGGACCAGCAGCTGCCCGCCGGTCTCTTCGAGATGACCGTCGACGGCGGCGGCAAGCTCAAGACGTACTGCATCGACATCCACAACCCCACCCAGGACCAGGCGAAGTACCTGGAGACCCCCTGGAACCAGACCTCGCTCGGCAGCAACAAGAACGCCGGCAAGATCCGCTGGATCCTGGAGCACTCCTACCCGCAGGTCGACGACCTCGCGGCGCTCGCCAAGGAGGCCGGCACCGGCCCGCTCACCGAGAAGACCGCGGCGGCGGGCACCCAGGTCGCCATCTGGCGCTACTCGGACAACGTGAAGGTCGACGCGACCGACGGTCAGGCCGAGAAGCTGGCCGACTGGCTGGAGAGCAACGCCGTCGACCAGGCCGAGCCCAAGGCGTCCCTCGCCCTGGACCCGGCCGCGGTCTCCGGCAAGTCCGGTGAGCGGCTCGGCCCGGTCACCGTCCACACCAACGCCGGCCAGGTCACCGTGACCCCGCCCGCCGACGCCGCCACCGGCGTCAAGGTCACCGACAAGGCCGGCAAGCCCGTCACCGCCGCGGCCAACGGCGCCGAGCTCTACTTCGACGTGCCCGAGGGCACCGCCGACGGCTCCGCCTCGCTGACGGTCCAGGCCACCACCTCGGTGCCGGTCGGCCGGGCGTTCGCCGGTGTCACCAAGAGCCAGACCATGATCCTGGCCGGCTCCAGCGAGTCCACGGTCTCCGCGACCGCCACCGGCACCTGGGCCAAGAAGGGCGCCATCCCGGCCGTCACGGCGAAGAAGAACTGCGCCAAGGGCGGCGTGGACGTCACCGCCGCCAACACGGGCGACGAGGCATTCACCTTCGAGCTGGCCGGCGCGAAGCACACCATCGAGGCGGGCAAGTCCCAGACGGTCACCGTACCGGTCGCCGAGGACCAGGCGTACGACTTCACGATCACCGGCCCCGGCGGCTTCTCCAAGACGTTCAAGGGCGTCCTGGACTGCAAGACCAGCGGCAGCGCCAGCGGCGGCACCGACACCCAGACCGGCGGCGACAAGCCCGCTCCGGCCACGTCCGGCGGCAGCTCCACCACCGGCGGCTCGGGTGACCTCGCCGAGACCGGTGGCTCCAGCGCCACCCCGGTCATCGCGGGCGTCGCGATCGCCCTCGTCGTCGTCGGCGGCGGCGCGGTCTTCCTCCTGCGCAAGCGGAAGACGCAGACCTCCGCACAGTGATTCCGCACCGTCGCGCCGCACCTTTGATTGCGGAGTGACGAACAGGGGGCGGACTGTCACGTTCGCTGATGAGGGCCCCGGTACGCCGACGCGTACCGGGGCCCTCTCATGCCCGGCGGCGGCCGCCCGCACGCTCCGGGGGCCGGGACGGGGTGTCTCGTGGACCGGGCGGGTTTCCATCCGGGGATGGACGTCAGGCAAGATGGGGTGTATCTGCCCACACATCGATTGCCGGACGGTTTCTCTTGGCTGAGTACATCTACACCATGCGCAAGACGCGCAAGGCGCACGGCGACAAGGTGATCCTTGATGACGTCAATCTGAACTTCCTGCCCGGGGCGAAGATCGGTGTGGTGGGCCCCAACGGCGCCGGTAAGTCCACGGTGCTGAAGATCATGGCGGGCCTGGAGCAGCCGTCCAATGGTGACGCGTTCCTGTCGCCCGGTTTCAGCGTCGGCATCCTCATGCAGGAGCCGCACCTCGACGAGGCGAAGACGGTCCTGGAGAACGTCCAGGACGGCGCCGCCGAGATCATGGGCAAGCTCAAGCGCTTCAACGAGGTCGCCGAGCTCATGGCGACGGACTACTCCGACGCGCTGATGGAGGAGATGGGCAAGCTCCAGGAGGACCTGGACCACGCCAACGCGTGGGACCTGGACGCCCAGCTGGAGCAGGCCATGGACGCCCTGGGCTGCCCGCCCGGCGACTGGCCGGTCGTCAACCTCTCCGGTGGCGAGAAGCGCCGCGTCGCGCTCTGCAAGCTGCTGATCGAGGCCCCCGACCTGCTGCTCCTCGACGAGCCCACCAACCACCTCGACGCCGAGTCGGTGAACTGGCTGGAGCAGCACCTCTCGAAGTACTCCGGCGCCGTCGTCGCCGTCACGCACGACCGTTACTTCCTGAACAACGTCGCCGAGTGGATCCTCGAACTCGACCGCGGCCGCGCCCTGCCGTACGAGGGCAACTACTCCACGTACCTCGACAAGAAGGCCGCCCGCCTCAAGGTCGAGGGCCGCAAGGACGAGAAGCGCGCCAAGAGGCTCAAGGAAGAGCTGGAGTGGGTCCGCTCCAACGCCAAGGGCCGGCAGACCAAGTCCAAGGCCCGACTCGCCCGTTACGAGGAGATGGCGGCCGAGGCGGACAAGATGCGGAAGCTGGACTTCGAGGAGATCCAGATCCCGCCGGGCCCGCGGCTCGGTTCCATCGTCGTCGAGGTCGAGAACCTCTCGAAGGCCTTCGGCGACAAGGTCCTCATCGACGACCTGTCGTTCACGCTGCCGCGCAACGGCATCGTCGGCGTCATCGGTCCGAACGGCGCGGGCAAGACCACGCTGTTCAAGATGATCCAGGGCCTGGAGACCCCCGACACCGGCTCGGTCAAGATCGGTGACACGGTCAAGATCTCCTACGTCGACCAGTCCCGCGCCAACATCGACCCGAAGAAGACCCTCTGGGCCGTCGTCTCGGACGAGCTGGACTACATCAACGTCGGCCAGGTCGAGATGCCCTCGCGGGCGTACGTCTCCGCGTTCGGCTTCAAGGGCCCGGACCAGCAGAAGCCGGCGGGTGTCCTCTCCGGTGGTGAGCGCAACCGCCTCAACCTGGCGCTGACGCTCAAGGAGGGCGGTAACCTGCTGCTCCTCGACGAGCCCACCAACGACCTCGACGTCGAGACCCTGTCCTCGCTGGAGAACGCCCTCCTGGAGTTCCCGGGCGCCGCGGTGGTCATCTCCCACGACCGCTGGTTCCTGGACCGCGTCGCCACGCACATCCTGGCGTACGAGGGCGACTCCAAGTGGTACTGGTTCGAGGGCAACTTCGAGTCGTACGAGAAGAACAAGGTCGAGCGCCTCGGCGCGGACGCGGCCCGCCCGCACCGTGCCACGTACAAGAAGCTCACGCGAGGCTGATCGTCTTGGCTCGTCACATCTACAACTGCCCGCTGCGCTGGTCGGACATGGACGCCTTCGGCCATGTGAACAACGTGGTCTTCCTCCGCTACCTGGAGGAGGCGCGCATCGACTTCATGTTCCGGCTGGCGCCGGGGGACGGTTCGCCGTCCTTCGCGGGCGGCTCCGTCGTGGCCCGGCACGAGATCGACTACGTACGGCCGCTGGTCCACCGGCACGAGCCGGTGACCGTCGAGTCGTGGGTCACGAAGATCGGCGCCGCGTCGCTGACGATCGCGTACGAGATCAAGGACCCGGACCAGGTGTACGTCCGGGCCTCGACCGTCGTCGTTCCGTACGACCTGGCGGAGGAGCGGCCCCGGCGGATCTCCGCCGAGGAGAAGCTCTTCCTCCAGCAGTACCTGGCCGAGGAGCCTGCCGCAGCATGACGGTGCCCGTACGGTCGCTGGAGTTCGCCGACCCGAGGGAGGCCGCGGATCTCGCGGCCTTCCTCGGCCGGCTGCTCCACTACGACCGGGCCGCCGCGGTGCGGATGCAGGCGGGCGGCGGTGCGCTGGCCGTGTTCGGCAGGCCGCCGTCGTTCGAGGTCCTGGCGATCCGGACGGCGCGGCTGGCCGGGCCGGACGACGGCTTCGACGTCACGGTGTCCGCCGGTGAACTCCTCGAATCCCTCGGGGAGTCCACCGGTACCGGCGCCGTCCCGGCACCCGTCACCGGACCGCCGTGGACGGGGGTCCTCCCGCCCCGCGGCGGCTGGCGCGAACTGCCGGGCCTGCCCGACCCGGTCTCCCTGCGCGCGGCGGTCACCGCCGCGGTGGCGGAGTTCCGCTCCCGCGACGAGGCGTTGCCCGAGGAGCGCCGTACCCGGGCGGAGCGGGACCTGATCGGCCGCGAGATCTGGTCGCGCACGGTCGCCGGTACCGGGCTTCCGCTGCGGGCCGTCCACGCCGCCCAGTCGCTGGGATTCCTCCGCCCCGCGCCGGACTTTCCCGTCGCCCTGCTCACGGCCGGGTCCTGGCTCCGGCTGCGCACCCCGTTCGGCTCGATCGCCCTGCGCGGCCCGGGCAGCGGGCTCGGCTCGCTCAACCTGTCGGTGGGCACAAGCTGAGCGACCGGGTCTAGCCGGTCAGGGCCCTGTCCACCAGCCGCCGCGCGGCCGCGTCCTGGGCGTCCTGGGCCGGGTCGCCCATCCGCAGGGTGAACGTGGCGCTGGTCGCGGCCCGTGAGCCGTCCGGTGTCACCCCGCTCTCGGAGACGATCCCCAGATGGGTTCCGCCGTGGAACCAGATCCCGCCGTCGCTCCCGGCCACCGGGCGCCAGGCGATGCCCAGCCCGTAACGGACTCCCGGCGCCGCGATCCAGTCCTCGGCCACGACCGTCTCCTTCATCGCAGCCAGCTCGGCCGGGCGCAGCAGCCGGCCGCTCATCAGGGCGCGCAGGAAGACCCCGTGGTCGTGGGTCGTGCTGATGACGGAGCCGTCCGCCCCGCCGCCGGAGGCCAGCGTCGTGTCGGTCGGCCGGGTGCGGCCGGGGAACCAGGTGTGCGCGGTGGCCGAGGGCCGGGGCAGGTACGGGGAGGTGCCCGGGGTGAAGGTGTGGCGCAGACCCAGGGGTTCGACGATCCGGTCGTGGATCTCCCGGGCCCAGGAGTTGCCGGTCACCCGCTCGATGATCAGGCCCGCCACCACGTAGTTGGTGTTGGAGTAGCCCCAGCGCCGCCCAGGGACCGGCGCTCCGGCGTCCGGCACCCACAGGGGCGGTCGGCTCAGGGCTGCCTTCAGCTGGTCCTCGGGGGTGGTGGTGCGAAACCGGGAACGGAGGTACCCGGCCGGGGTGAACGCGTCGGCCGCGTCGGGCGAGACGGCCAGGTAGTCGTTCAGGCCGCTGGTCTGGCGCAGCAGGTCGGCGACCGTGATCCTGCGGCCGTCGTTGCCGTTGCCCCGGACCGCGCCGGGCAGCCACCGCTCGACGGTGTCCGTGAGCGCGAGCCGTCCCTCGCCCACCAGTTGGAGGGCGAGCGTGGCCGTGAAGGTCTTGGTGTCGCTGCCGATCCGGTAGTAGGCGTCCCGGGGGACGGGGTGGGGCCCGGCTGCCGGGTCGGCAAAACCGGCGCGGGCCGTGGTGCGGCCGCGGGCGCTCTGGACCTCGGCCAGTACGCCGGTGGCGCCGGTGGCCACGATCGCGTCCACGTCCTCCTGGAGACGCTTGCCGAGCCCGGGACGGTGGCGGGGCGCGGCCGTCGCAGAGGGGCCGGATGCCCCGGTGAGCAGGGCCGCCGCCGTGGCCGCCAGGCCCGTACGTCTGCTGATCACCGGTCCTCCCCGGTGCGCGGGCAGGTCAGGTCGGCGGCGGGGAGCGTGCCGTCGCGCAGGTAGTCGTCGACGGCTCGGTCGGCGCAGGGGACGGGAGTGAGACCGCCGAGTCCGCGCCCGTACACCCCGTGCGAGCGGATGTCCGCCGTCACCAGCCGGGAGCCGGTCAGGCGGCGGTGCAGGGCCAACGCCCCTTCGTACGGGACGTTGTTGTCGCGCCGGGCCTGGAGCATCAGGACGGGTACGTCGTTGCCGATCACCGTGGCGGGCTCGCGGGACGTGCTCGTCCAGAACGCGCACGGGGCGATCATGCTGTTGACGAGGGGGCCGAAGACGGGCTGGGTGGCGCGGACGGCCTCCATGTTCTTCCAGTACGTCTCCGGGTCCCGCGGCCAGCCGCCGGCCGGCCAGCCGCTGTCGCCGCACATGAAGAGGGCCCCGCCCAGCATGCTGTCCGTCAGTTCGGGCGAGGCGAGCAGCTCCAGCATGGCGGCGAGCTCCGGGCCGGGCTCGACCGGCCTGCCCGCCGCGGCGTCGGCCAGGTCCCGCACCGTGGCGGCGAGCGCCGGGTCGTACTCCTCGTGCTGGATGAGCTGCCGCAGCACCAGCCGCAGCAGCGGCGCGTCGAGCCGGACGCCGGAGACGGTCACCGGGCGCCGCTCGGCCCCGTCGAGCAGCCGTTGGACGCTCGACCGCACACGGGCGGGCGTGTCGCCGAGCCGGTAGGTGCCGTCGTGCCGGGCGGTCCAGCCGGCCCAGGCGTCCAGCGCCTCTTCGAGCGGTCTGCCCGCCCGCTGGAAGAGTTCGTACTGACCGGCCGACGGGTCGGTGGAGGAGTCGATGACGACGCGGTCGGCGCGGCGCGGGAACATCTGGGTGTAGACGGCGCCCAGATCGGCGCCGTACGAGACGCCGTAGTACGACAGTCTGCGCTCACCCAGTGCCGCGCGGATCGCGTCCATGTCGCGGGCGACGTTCCGGGACGTGGCGTGGGGGAGGAGCCGGGCGTTGTCCCCGTGCTCCTGGCAGCGGCGTGCGGTGTCGCGGGCGGATCGTACCGACCGCTCGAAGTCCTCGCGACGGGTCGTGACCGGGCCGGGCGCGGGCGCCGGGGCGGCCGGGTCGCAGGCGACGGGGGTGGACTCGCCGAGGAAGCGGGGATCGAAGCCGATCAGGTCGTAGCGGTCGGCGGCGTCCTTCAACGCGGGACGCAGGTACAGGGTGTTGGCGAGTCCGGTGCCGCCCGGACCGCCCGGGTTCGACAGCAGGACGCCCCGCCGCTGCCCGTGCTTCGCGGTGGCCTTGATACGGGAGACGGCGATCCGGATGGTCCGGCCGCCGGGGTCGGAGTAGTCGAGCGGGACGGTCACCTCCGTGCACTGCGCACCCGCCTCGTTCAGCTCCTTCTGCTGCGGTGAGCAGGGGCCCCAGACGAGCCGCTGATGTGCGGGTGCGGCGGGTGCGGCGGGGGTGGCCGATGCGGGCATGCCGCCCGCGAGTAAACAGGTCAGGCCCAGGCCAACGGCGGCCGACGTGGCGACGCGCATGGTGCTCCTCGGGATCAGGTGGATGACTCCCGCACGACGCTATGGGCGTACGCGGCGCGGGAACATCGGGCCACCCGGCCGAAGCGGCCTGGGGCCAGCACCACCAACACCCGTCATGGGCGCGGTTGGTCGTCCGGCCAGACCCCGATGTGGTCGCGCTCCAGCTCCAGCATCACCCGGTGCTCCATCCCGAGCGCCTCCGTGTAGTCGGCGGGCAGTTGCAGCCGGCCCGCGCGGTCGAGCATCGCGTACTCCCGGGCCACCTGGGACTCCAGGCCCGTGGCGGCGTCGACCTCGGTGCGGCGCAGCACCTCGGAGGACGTACGGCCGTCCCGGATGGCGACCGTGCGGCGGACCTCGTCGGCCACCGCCTGGTCGTGCGTGACGATCACGATCGTGGTGCCGAGCTCCTCGTTGGCGCGGCGGAAGGCCGCGAAGACCTGCTCGCCGGTGGCCGAGTCGAGCTCGCCGGTCGGTTCGTCGGCGAGCAGCACCGACGGGTTGTTGGCGAGCGCGACCGCGATCGCCACCCGCTGCTGCTGGCCGCCGGAGAGCTGTTGCGGGCGCCGGTCGCGGCAGTCCTCGACCTCCAGGATGCGAAGCAGCGACTCGGCGCGGGCGGCCCGTTCGGCGCCCCGGATCCGGCCCCGGCCGCGCAGCTGCATCGGCAGGGTGACGTTCTGGACGGCGGTGAGGTACGGGAGCAGGTTGCGGGCGGTCTGCTGCCAGACGAACCCGACGACGTCCCGCCGGTAGCGGAGCCGTTCCTTCGGCCCCATCGACAGCAGGTCGCAGCCCGCGACCTTCGCCGACCCGGCCGTCGGCACGTCGAGCCCCGCCAGGATGTTCATCAGGGTCGACTTGCCGCTGCCCGACGCGCCGACCAGGGCCATCAACTCGCCCTCGGTGACCAGGAGATCCAGTCCCTGCAGGGCCTGCACCTCCACCCCGTCCGCCGAGAAGATGCGGACCAGCCGGTCGCAGGCGATCAGCGCGTCGTGCCCGTACGAGGGCCGGTCGCGGCGCGCGGTGGCGCGCTGTTCGAGCTCGGCGAGTGTGGTGTCGGCCGATGTCGGCGTCATCGGGGGTCTCCTGCCCTGAGTTCGGTGTTCGGTCCGCGACGGCCGGCCCACCGGGCCTGGACGGCGGTCACCGCGGCGGTGAGGACGACCACGCCGAGCGCCGGGAGCGTCAGCGACCACGGGTCGGCCCGCAGCACGGCGGTGTCGAGTGCGGTGGGGGTGGGCCCGGCGGAGAGCGACAGGCCCACCAGGTCGACGCCCGGTGCCAGCAGCGCGATCGTCGTCCAGCCGACGAGCACCCCGCCGACGGCCGCCAGCAGCGCCTGCGGCAGCGCTTCGAGGCCGAGCAGCCGCCTGCCCTGCCGGGAGGTGAGCCCCATGGTCCGCAGCCGGGCCAGCAGGGCCGTGCGCTCCGGCGCGGTCCGCAGCAGCGACAGCAGGACGGCGAGCAGGGCGTAGCCCGCACCGGCCGCGATCGCCGCCGCGTAGATCCCCCGGGCGCCCAGCTGCATGGGGGCGTCGACGAACGCCGCGCGTTCCTCGGAGCGCAGCCGTACGGAGAAGCCCTGGCCCGCGTCCTCGGCCGCCGCCCGCAGCGCCTTCGCGTCCGGGGAGTCGCCGGTGACCAGCAGGGTGGTGGTCTGCCGGCGGGTGAGCGAGGCGGCGTCGACGATCAGGAAGTCGCTGTCGGGGACGGCGGCGGTGCGCGGGAGGATGCCCGCCACCCGCACCGTCAGGTCCCCGGCCGCCGTGGGCAGCTCGCGCGGCCGGTCGCCGAGCTCCCTGGCGACCGACGGCGACACGATCACGGGCACCACCGCGTCCTTCGACGGGGCAGCCCCCTTCGCAGCCGTACGCCCCGGGGCGCGCAGCCGGTCGGCGGGGAACGGGCCGAGGCCCGTCGTACGGGCCAGCCGGGCGTACGCCGCCGGGTCGACACCCAGCAGGACGGCGCTCTTCATCCGGTTGTTCCCGGCCGGGTCGGCGGGCAGCGGCACGCCGTACACGACCTGCACCGCCGTCGCCTCCCGCACCCCGTCCGCCTCCCGCACCTGCCGGATCAGGCGGTCCGGCAGTGGTACGGCGTCGTACATGCCGCTGATCCGGGCGTCGGCGCCGACCGTGTGCACAGCCGCCCGGTCCCGCGCGTCCGCGACACCCGCGAGCACCGAGCCGCCGAACGCCGCCGTGGTCAGCGCGAGCAGCAGCGCCAGCAGCGGCAGGGCGCCGCCCGCCGAACTCCGCCCGGCCCGCGCCAGCGACAGGAAGCCGACCGCACCGCGCCGCCGGGCCACGGCCCGCGAGGCGAGCCGCAGCGGCAGCGGCAGGAGCCGCACCAGGACCAGGGCGGCGATCAGCCCGACCAGCACGGGGGCGGCGCTGACCAGCAGGTCGCTTCCGCCCTCGCCTCCCGTACCGCGTCGGCGCAGGCCCGCGACCGCGCCGACGGCCAGCACCAGCACGGTGAGTTCGGCGACCGTGCGCCGCCGCGACGGGCGGGCGTCCATCAGGTCGTCGCGGGCCCCGGGCAGCTGCGGCCTGCGGTGCGGCAGCACCGCGCCCAGCGGCAGGGCGAGGCAGACCAGCGCGGCGACGGCGGCCGGCCCGACGACGGAGGGCCACAGCCGGGCCCGGTCGAGGAGCGACACGGCGATCAGTAGACCCAGCACCGCCGCGGGCAGCGCGATCACCGCCGTCTCGGCCAACAGCCGGCCGCCGATCCCGCGCAGCGACCCGCCGCGCGCCCGCAGCAGCGCGAGTTCGGCGCGGCGCCGCCCGCCGATCAGCCCGACGGTCATCAGCAGCACCACGGCGGCGACGGCCCCGGCGCCCACAGCGGCGACCGTGACGACCGGGCCGATCGCCGTACGCAGCGATCCGTACCCGGTGAGGATCTCGTCCAGGCCGGTCGTAAAGGTGGCGTTGACACCGGCCACCCCGCGCAGCCGTACCAGCCCGGGGCCGCCCTCCAGGGAGGCGATCGACGAGCGCAGCCCCGCCACATCGGGGGCGGTGAGGCGGGAGGCGTCCGGCGGGAACCGCCAGAACGCCTCCGGCCGGCCCGTCGTGGCGAGCAGCGCGGGCGCGGCGTCCGGGGGCAGCAGCACGGCCGCGGTCCAGTAGTAGCGCGGAGGGGACAGAGTCGGGGGGGACGGAACCGGTTCGGGGACCAGGGCCGGGGTCCGCAGCAGCGGCTGGGCCGACCAGTAGGCGGACCGGGGGTCGGTCGGGGCGACGATGCCGGTGATCCGTACGGTCAGTCGCTTCCCGCTGTGGGCCGGTACGGAGATGACCGAACCGGTCGTCGCCTTCAGGGTCTTGGCCGTCTCCTCGGTGACCGCGGCCTCCACCTCGGTCGTGTCCTCGGAGACCTGGCCGTGCACGGCGGGCCACTTCCCGGCGCGCAGGGTGGCGTGGTCCGGGAGGGCGGACAGCGTGGAGTAGGTCAGCTGCGGGTCGACGAGGTCCGGCCGCGGCAGCCAGCGCTCCTGCGCGACGATCGGCTTCCCGGTGCGGAAGCCGTACGAGGAATCGACGGTGTCCGGCACCACCGGGCCGGGCAGCAGGGACCGTGCCTTGCGGTGGACGGAGGCCAGCGCCGCGTCGCGGACGGCCGCCTCGCGCTCCGCCGTCGGCAGCTGGAGCTCGGGCTCCGGTGCACTCAGCTCCAGAACGCTGCGCCGGGGGTCGGCGGCGGTGATGTCGTGGCGCAGCCCGTCGTTCTCGTAGCGCTCGACGGCGCGCGGGAAGGCGGCCGCGAGGAACGAGGTCAGCAGCACCAGCAGCCCCAGCGCCCAGGCCGTGCCGGGTGCGGTGCGCAGCCGGGTGCGGACCCAGGGCGCACTGGCGGGGGTGCCGCGGTCCCGGACGGAACCGCGGTCCCGGACGGTGCCGCCGTCCTGCGGGGAGCCGCCGTCCCGATGGGAGTGGTCGTCTCGAACGGAACGCGGAGTCATGTCAGTTGTCCCCCTGGACACGCAGTGAGGCCGCGGGGTCGGCACCGCGCAGGGCGAGGGACACGACGATCAGCAGCGGCAGCGCGGCGACGCCCGCCAGCAGGGCCGCGATCTGCCCGGCCGGCAGTTGCACCAGCACCCCGGGCACCGGCGCGGTGGCCTGCCCGGTCAGTACGACGAGCGGTACGACGGCGCGGTTCAGCACCGCCCCGAGCACGGTCCCGACCAGCAGCGCGATCGCGATCAGCACGCCCTGCTCGGCGGCGATCATCCTGGTCAGCCGGCGGCGCGGGGTGCCCAGCGCCCGCAGGACGGCGAACTCGCCGGACCGTTCCCGCTGCGCGCCGACGGCGCTCACCGCGAAGCCGACCGCCGCCAGGGCCGCGGCGACCACCGCCACCGCGGGCAGCGCGGACTGCGGCCCGGCGCCCAGCGGGTCGCCGACCAGTTCCCGCGCGATCTCGTCCCGCACCAGGACCTGGGACGGATCGGTGTCCGGCTGCGCCCGCAGCGTGGCGGCCGCCTCCGCGGCCCGGCCGGGGGCGGTGCTCAGCCACCACTCGTTGGCGTCGAGCACGGCGCCCGGACGCTGCGCGAAGACCTGGCCGACGGCCCCGAGGTCGAGCAGCACGGCTCCGCCGTCGCGGCTCCGGTCCTTGGACCCGGCACCGTCCGAACCCTCGCCGGTGGTCGGCAGTCGGCGCACCGAGTCCACGATCTTCACCCGGACCGTCTCGCCGGCCAGCGTGACATCGACGTGCTGTCCCTTCTTCGCCCCGGCGGCCTTCAGATACGCGTCGGTGACGATGGCCTTCGGCGCCGGAGCCTTCGGGCGGGGCACGGTGGCCCGTACGGAGTAGGCGGGCGTCCATTGCCACATGTCGGGGGCGGAGCCGGTGTCGTACGTGAAGGCCAGCGGGCTCTTCGCGGAGGCCGTCGCGTCCACCGGTTCGCCGGCCTGCGTCTCGGAGCCGGAGCCGGAGCCGGTCAGTTCGGCGTTCCAGCGGAAGCCCGCGGGGACCGGGACCGGCCGCTCGGTGCCGTCGGCCGTCACGGTCCGCAGGGCGCCGACGTCGAGCCGGTACGTTTCGCTCGGGCCGGTCGGCCGGTTGCCGCTCAGCTCGAACCCGGTCACTGCCAGGTCACCCGCGGCCGACACCGCGACGGTGAACGGATGGGCCCGGCCGTCGGCGGGCAGGGATCCGGCCGGCACCCGGTAGGGCAGGCCGTAGCGGTCCTCCAGCAGCACGGCGAGAGCCGGCTCGTCGTCCGGCCGCTCCTGCGCCCCGACCGCCGTGATCCGCACGTCGAACCCGATCCGCTCGCTCTTCCTCGGCAGCACCAGCCCGGCCCGTGCGGCACTCGGCGGGCCGAGCGGGTCGAACAGCCGCTCCCGCGGCCGGTCGCCGAGATCGTCGCGGATCAGCATCCGCTCGGTGGCATGGGCGGTGTCCAGGGCGAGCACCGAGGCGGTGCGGTTGCCCGAGAGTTCGGTGGTGGTGCGGAACGCGGGCGCCGCGTCCCGGACACCCGGCAGCCGCGTGTACGCGCCCGACTTCACCGGATCGTCCTCGGTGCCGGTGATCACGCGCAGCGAGGCACCGGCCCTGAAGTCCGCCTGGTCGCTCTGCGAACGGTCCCAGGAGGCGCGCTGCCCGACGGCCAGCATGCCCATCGCCACCGCGAGGACCAGCAGCAGCACGGGCCCGGCGTTGCGCAGCGGGCGCCGGCTGAACTGCCAGCCGGACAGGGCCGCGATCAGCCCCCGGCCGCCCGCCGCGCCGCGCTCCGCGAGCCGGGCCGCGGGCGGCAGCAGCCGCAGCGTCAGTACGGTGCCCGCGAGCAGCAGCAGGGCGGGAGCCGCGACCAGCAGCGGATCGACGCCGAGCCGCCCCTGCCGGTCCCCGCTCAGCACACCGCCGCCGACCCCCGTGGCCCGCCGGTCGAGCTGCCAGTACGCCACCGCGGCGATCACCAGCAGGCCGATGTCGGCACCCGCCCGCAGCGGCGCGGGCAGCGCCGTGGTCCGGCCCGCCCGGCGCTCTGCGGCACCCGCCGCCAGCGCGGGCGCCACGACGGCGAGCGCGCAGGCGAGCGCGGTGACGACGGCGACCAGCCACACCGTGGCGGTGGCGCCGCCGTCGATCCGCAGCCCGATCCGGGACAGCGCGCCGCGCCCCGCGAGCAGCCGGGTCAGCGGCCCGGCGAGCAGCGGGGCCACCAGCGCGGCGGGCAGCGCGAGCAGCAGCGCCTCGATCGCGGCGAGTGCCGTGATGCGGCCGCGCGATCCGCCCCGGGCCCGCAGCAACCGGGTCTCGCCGTCGCGCTCGCTGCTCAGCAGCCGGGCCACCAGCAGCAGCGCGTACCCCGCGAGCAGCACCAGCTGGACGGCCACGATCATCAGCGTCGAGCGGGAGACCAGCAGCGCCCGGTCGATCTGCTCCAGCACCCGGGGGAGCGAAGTCCGTGCGGTGGCACCGCTCTTGAACTCGGGGGCGGCCAGCAGCGCCTTCGGAGCGGCGGTGGCGGCGCCGTGCAGTGCGTCGATGCGCCCCGTGGTGACGGTGCGGAAATCGGCGGCCGCCAGCCAGGACATCGTCCCGGGACTGAGCCGTCCGGAGCGCGCCGCGGCAGGGTCGGTGAGCAGCGGACCGTAGGTGGTGAAGGCGACCTTGCGGACGCCGCGCCCGCCGAGTTCGTCCAGCTGCCAGTACGGATCGGCCGGGTCGGACACCTCGTACACGCCCGTGACCAGGACGGGCAGCGGCTTGTCGGTCAGCCGGTCGGTGACGGTGAACCGCGAACCGGGCTTCAGCTTCAGCGCCTTGGCGGCCGGGCGGGGCAGGGCGACCTGGACGGGTGCACCGGACTTCCCGCCGCCCGCCGCCGGGACGCGGCCCGCGGCGATCCTGACCCGGCTGCGGTCGAGCGAGGCGAAATGGGCGAGGTCGGGCTCGCCGTCCCGGGCCTCCGGGGCCCGAAGCTCGCGCGGCAGCGCGTACGCCCCCGACGTCTCCAGCGTCCGGACGGTCACCGGAAGCCCGTCGAAGGCCTCGCGGGCGGCCTTCCGGGCGACCGCGTCGGCCGCGTCCCGCTGTGCGGGCGCCACCTGCGCGGACATCACCAGGGAGGCGTCGGCCGCCGAACGGTGGGTGAGGGCGTGGCGGAGCGCCGCGTCACCGACGGAACCGGAGAAAGCGGTGAGCGCGGCCAGCACCGAGGTGGTCAGCAGAACGGCGAGAACCGCCGCGGAGAGCAGGAGCCGATGGGCCCGTACCCGGAGAAAGACGAACCCCGTCACTCACGCCCCCCTGGGCCCTCAACGCCACACACGCCCCCCGGCGTTCCACGGATGTTTTCAAGGGCCTGCGCTCTTGGAAACCGCTTGCGTGAGTACTTGATCCGATTGTGACCGTTTATCGGTGTCGGAAGACCGAATTCCGCTCTTGGGGCGGGGGAGGAGTGAGGAGCCGGGGGTGGGGGCGGGGCTCAGCCCTGGGTGTTCACCATCGAGGCGGCCGCGTAGGTCAGGTAGTCCCACAACTGCCGCTCGTGCTCCGGCGCCAGCCCGAGTCCGTCCAGGGCCACCCGCATATGGCCCAGCCAGGCGTCGTGCGCCGCCCGGTCCACCCGGAACGGGACGTGCCGCATCCGCAGCCGGGGGTGCCCGCGCCGCTCGCTGTAGGTACGGGGCCCGCCCCAGTACTGGATCAGGAACAGCGCGAACCGGTCCTCGGCCGGGCCCAGATCCTCTTCCGGGTACATCGGCCGGAGCAGCGGGTCCTCTGCGACTCCCTGGTAGAAGCGGTGCACCAGGCGCCGGAAGGTCTCCTCGCCGCCGACCTGCTCGTAGAAGGTCTGCTCCTGAAGCGTGTCGTGCGGATTCTCTGTCACCCGTCCATCGTCGCAGACGCACCGGCCGAGGACCGGGGACCTAGGACCGGCCCGGGTTCCTGGCCCCCGGGCCCCCGGCGCAGGAAGGTGGAGGTATGGAACCGCACACCGACCGGTTCGCCGCGGCCGCCGCCGAGGAGCGGTGGGCGATGGTGCGCTCCATCGTGGCCGGCGGGGCGCTGGGCGACCCGGGCTGGCGGGCCGCCTTCGAGGAGGTGCCGCGGCATCTGTTCGTGCCCTACTACTACGTGGCCGGCGGCTACGACCGCCTGTGGTGCGAGGACCCCGACCCGGTCCGGCGGGCCCAGTGGCTGCGCGGGGCATACGAGGACGGGGCCCTGGCCACCCGCATCAAGGACGGCGAACTGATCTCGTCGAGCAGCCAGCCCTCACTGATGGCCCGGATGCTCGAAGAGCTGGACGTACGGGACGGGCACCGGGTCCTGGAGATCGGCGCGGGCAGCGGCTACAACGCGGCGCTGCTCGCCCACCGGCTCGGCGACGACGCCGTGACCACCGTCGACCTCGACCCGGAGATCACCGAGTCGGCCCGCCGACACCTGGACGCGGCCGGGTACCACCCGGCGGTGATCACCGGGGACGGGACCCGGGGCTGGCCCCGCCGGAGCCCGTACGACCGGATCATCGCGACCTGCACCCTGCCGTGCGTACCGCAGTCCTGGCTGGAGCAGTGCGTACCGGGCGCCCTGATACTGGCCCCGTTCGCCACCGGACTGATCATGCTGCGGGTGCGGGAAGCGGCGCACGGGAAGTACGCCGAGGGCCGGTTCCTGCACACGGCCGCCTACTTCGTACCGCTGCGCGGCAGCCCGGTGCCGCCCGCCCGGCGCCCGCACCCCCGCGCGCTGCCGAGGCGCTTCGGCGACAACGACCTCTTCCGGTTCCTGCTGGCGCTGACCGAGGGCTCCCTCGACCCGCGCGAGGCCCTCTCCCTCTGGGAGCGCGAGAAGCGCCCCGAGCGGGAGAGGTTCGGCATCACGGTCAGGGGCGGGCGGCAGTGGGCCTGGCTGGACGACCCCGAGGGACCGTACGTCTGGCCACTGCCGACCGTGTGACCTCTGTTGCCTCTATGGCCTTTGTTGCTTCCGCGACGCGTGCGACGTGGATCAGCCGCGGCGGATCGTGATCGTCGTCCACGCCCCGACGTGCACCTTGTCGCCGTCCTGGAGCGGGACGGGCACATAGGGCTGGATCGGGTCCTCGGCGCCGTTGAGCGTGGTGCCGTTGGTGGAGTTCTGGTCGACCACGGCCCAGCCGCCGTCCGGCTGCTGCACCAGTACCGCGTGCTGGTGCGAGACGCCCGGGTCCTCCGGCGGCACGGACAGATCGATGTCGGGCGACTCGCCGGTGCTGTGCCTGCGGCGACCGATGGTGATCTGGTTGCCGGCCAGCGGAAGCTGCTGCTCCGGGGAGTAGGCGGGCAGGTTCAGCCCGGTCGCCTCGGGGCCGCTGCGCTGCATCATCGCCAGGAAGTACTCCCGGTCCGGGGCGATGACCGCGGTCCAGCTCGCGGGCGGCTGGTTCTGGTTCTGCCCCGGGAACGGCGGCTGCTGCGGTGCCGGGGCCGACTGCTGCGGGCCCTGGGTGCGGGACGGCGGCGACAGCATCCAGTCGTCGTCGCTGCCGCTGCTCTGCGGTCCCTGCTGTTGCTGCGGCGCGGGCGGCTGCGGAGCCGGCGGACCGGGCGGACCGGGCTGCGGGAACGCGGGCGGCGCGGACTGCTGCTGGAACGGCGCGGGCGGGGCCAACTGCTGCTGGAACGGCGGCGGCGCGGACTGCTGCTGGAACGGCGCGGGCGGCGCGGACTGCTGCTGGAAGGACGGCGGAGGCGGCGGACCCTGCTGGAACGGCGGCGGGGGCGACTGCGGACCGGGTCCGGGGGCCGGGGGCGACTGCGGGCCCGGACCGGGGGCCGGCGGGCCGGGCTGGTTGCCCCGCTCGGCGGAGAGCGGCTCGGCCGGGCGGTTCATCTGCGAGGGCCGCGAACCCTGGTACTCGAACGGGTCGCGCTGCTGCTGCGGCGGGGCCGGCGGCTGCTGCGCCTGGAAGCCGGGCGGCAGGTTGAGGCCGGGCGGCGGGCCGGGAACGCCCTGGGCCGGGGCCAGCGGCGTGTACGACGTCGCGGTGTTCGTGAGGAAGTTCCAGCGGCACTCCTCGCAGAACGGCGCCATCGCCTCACGCGGCGTGCGGCACTGCGGGCAGAGCTCGGCGGCCTGGGTCGCATCGGAACCCGGACCCGGCGGGTAGCCGTAACCGGCGGCGGGCGGCGGGGGCGGCGGCGGGGGAACCGCACCCGCGGGCGCGCCCGCGCCGGTCATGCGATGGCCGCAGACCTCGCACCAGTCGTCGGAACCCGACTGGTGTCCGTTCGGGCAGGTCGGCATGTCGGCGCTTCCCCCTCTCCTGGGCCGGCCCCGGGGCCGGCGTATTTTTCTGCTCTTCGCCTCCCGGCGGATGATTCCGGCCGGGCGGCTCGACTGTGTGGCTCTGTGCCTACTGTTTGCTGTTTATTGATCGTTTCTACTTCTTGACGCGAACGGTCTTGGTCGAGCGCGTTTCGAGTGTCATCTCGTCGGCGTCCGCGACCTTCGCCTTCAGTCGCACAGTACCGGTCGCCGCGTCCACGACGTCCACCACCTTCGAAAGCAGTTTCGCAGTGTCCTCGTTCCCGGAGGCCGACGCCAGCTGCACCGCGCGGCCCAGTTTCGCGGTCGCGCCGTCGAAGTCGCCCGACTTGCGGGCGTCGAGTCCCTGCTGGATGACCTGGGCCAGTTCCGCCTGGCCGGTGTAGTGCGCGACCTGTGGATTGATCGAGGTGGAGGCCACCATGTCCTCGGTCCACACCGCCCTGACCAGGCCCTGCGAGAGCGTCTGCGGGGTCCCGCCCGACGGGTCGGGGAGGACCAGCGAGACCCGGGACGCCAGCATCTCCTGCCCGATTCCGGCCTGCGGAACGATCACGCACACGTGGTAGTCGCGGGACTCGTCGCCCCAGGAGCCCGTGGGGTAGTCCCCGGCGCGGGGACCCGCCTCGGTGCGCCGGCCGGTCAGATCGACGACCGTCGGTGCGACCTGTTTCACAAACTTGATCTCGACCCCGACGGGCGTCCAGAGCCGCAGCGCGACATCCGCGACCTCCTTGCCCATCGCGTTCTCCATCATCTGCGTGAAGTCCGCGGCCAGCCCCGCGGGGTCGGCGACGATGTCGGCCGTGCCGAGCAGCGCGGAGGCGATCGCTGTGACCTCTTTCACCTCCCAGTCGGTGCCGACACCGCGGGCGTCACAGGTGAAACGGCCCGCGCAGGAGTCGAGCGCGGCCCGCAGGTCCTCCGGGGCCTCGTGCTCGTTGCGGCCGTCGGTGAGCAGGATGCCGTGCCGGATGTCCACATCGGCCGCGCCGAGCAGCCGGTCGGCCAGCCGCAGCCAGGTGCCGATCGCCGTACCGCCACCGGCGCTGAGCGCGCGCAGGGCCTCCTTCGCCTGGGCCTTGGTCCGCGCGTCGGCCACGGCGAGCCTGCCGTTGCCCGGGTAGACCTCCTTGGCGACGTGCGTACCGCCGACGACGGCGAACGAGGTGCCGTCGCGCAGGGTGTCGATGGCCGCGGCCGTCGCGTCGCGGGCGTTGCGCATCTTCGTCGGCGGATAGTCCATCGAGCCGGAGCAGTCGACCATGATCACCACGGCGGCGTTCGGCCCCCGCCCGGGAACGTGCGCGGGCGACCCGGCCGCACCGGACAGCGGGACGCCGCCGGTGGTGCCGCCCCCGGTCGAGGTGACGGTGACGATCGCGTTGACCTCGCGGCCGCCTTCCGGCAGATATTCGTTCTGGTACACCTCGACGGAGAACTGCGGCACGTTCGACTTGGAGAAGTTGGCCATCTGGTCGGCTCCTTGGGACTCCAGGTGTCGGATGAAGACAGCTGCGAGCGAAGAAAAACGGGCGAAGGCGGCGGTGACGGGCGGACGGTCGGAACTGGAACCAAGCGTTACGGAACGGGACTCACGGGGTACCGCACGCCGATCCTGCCCCCTGCGGCTCCACGGCGAACGGCAGCAGAGCCACTGTTACGTTGTCGTGGCCCCCGCCGTCGAGCGCGTGCCCCACCAGCACCTGGGCGCCGTGCAGCGGCCGTTGGTGCGCGTCGGCCGGCACCGCAGCGGCCATCTCGGCCGCCGACTCCGCGTAGTTCCACAGGCCGTCCGTGCACACGACCACCAGACCGGGCCGGTCCGGCTTGAAGGACGCGGTGTGCGGTTCCAGCTCGTACGCGTCGGCGCCGAGCCACCCCGTGATCGCGTGGGCCCGCTCGTCCGCGTACGCCTCCGCCTCGTTCATCAGGCCCGCCGCCACCATCTGCGCGGCCCACGAGTCGTCCTCGGTCAGCCGGGCGGGCGGGTTGGTGCGGTCGTCGGGCACCCAGTACACGCGGCTGTCGCCGACCCAGCCGACGATCAGCAGACCGCCCGCCATGATCGAGCCGACCAGGGTGCACGCCGGGGCGTTCTGGTGGCGGTGCTGGTCGTGCTCCATGGCCCGGCCGGGCTCCTGGGCCAGGGAGTTGACCGCCTCGCCGGCCGCGAGGATCGCCTCGTGCATCGCCTGCTGCGGGTGGGTGCCGCGCGGCAGCGACTCCAGGAGCGCCTCGTTGGCCGCGCTCGCGGCGGCCGCCGACGCCTCGTCCGGGCGGCTGGCCGACGAGACGCCGTCGCAGACGATCGCGACGACGGCCGGTGAACCGTCGGGCAGGGCGGTGGTCGACACCGCGAACGAGTCCTCGTTGCGGTGATGGCGCAGCCCCCGGTCGCTGACGGCGGCCACCGAACCGAGCTCCTGCTCCATGTGGTCACGCTCGCGCGGCTGGGCGTGACCGCAGTTCTCGCAGTACCCGTCGGTGTCGACGCTGCCCGCCCGGCAGGCCACACAGCGCTTGGCACCGGCCGGCGGCGTGGCAGCCACCGGATCCACGGCGGGGGTACGGGGGTCGGGTGCGGCCGTCGGAGCGGGCGCGGGCAGCTCGAAGTCGTCCGATCCGCTCGGCGTACTCGGCGTACTCGGCGTACTCGGCGTACTCGGCCCGCTCGACGCGCTCGACACATTCGATGCGTCCGGTCCGTCCGGTCCGTCCGATCCACGCCGCCGGTCGTAGCGGACCGCCGAGCCGTCCGCGGGCACGGTCATGGCGATCGTCGGGTGGTCCTGGGCGACGGCGGGCACGGCCGACAGGTCGTACCCGCACGCACCGCAGTACAGGTCCCCCGGCTCCAGCGGCTCCTCGCAGCCGGGGCACTCCGACAGGGCCGTCTCCTGGGGCTTCTGCTCCTGGGGCTTCTGCGACATTTTCACACCCACGTCCGGGGGCGGAAACGGTTGGCCCGCTCCACCAGTTCGATCCTCTCATCGCCGGGCTCCGCAAGCCTGGCGAGCATCCGGTACGAACGTTCCAGCCCGAAGCGCAGGCCCCGCTCGTCCAGCTCACTGCCCAGCAGCGTTCCCGGCCCGGCCGGTCCGGCAGGCGCAGGGGGCTGCGCCGAGGGGCTACCGGAGAGTACCCAGTCGAGCGCCGTCCCCAGCACCTCGGTGGAAAGCTGCTCCCGGCGCACCGCGTCCAGACCGAAACCGGCCAGTCCCGAGACCTGGGCCGAGGCGGCCGTCAGGTCGTTGATCAGCGGCTCGTCCGGGGACCTCCCGCGCAGCCGGGCACGCACCGCGGCGACCCGTGCCGCCGTGTAGTGGATCGACGCCTCGGGCACCGACTCCAGGGCGCTGACGGCCCCGGCCCGGTCCCCGGCGGCTATCTGCACCCGGGCCAGCCCGAAGGCGGCGCTGACGAAGCTCGGGTCGGTCGTCCACACCAGCCGGTAGTACTCGGCGGCGTTGTCCAACTGGCCCAGGACCTCCGCACAGATCCCCAGCGCCAGCTTGGGCGCCGGCTCGCCGGGGAACGCGTCGTACACCGCGTCGAAGGACAGCGCCGCGTTCTCGTTGTCGCCGGTCACCAGCGAGGTGATGCCGCGGTACCAGACCACCCGCCAGTCGTCCGGGTACCGGCCCTCCAGCGCGGTCAGGGTCTGCCCGGCGGCACCGAGGTCGTTCAGCTCCAGGCGGGCGCGCAGCTCGCGCAGCCGGGTCTCCAGCGAGGCCGCCGGCACCGCGCCCAGCGCGGAGATCAGCTCGGCCGGGGCGGTGGTCATCAGTCCGGCGAGGAAACCCGCGTTGGGGTCGCTCACGTCGACCCGGGGCACCGGCAGCGCGAGCGAGGTGGACCGTACGTCGAGCTCGGCCAGGAGCGGGCCGTCCGGCGCGGGAAGGAGCACCGCCGGACCGGCGGCCGGGACCCGGGGGGCCGGAATCGCGGCCTGCGGCTGCCCGTACGCGACGGCCCCGCCGTTCCCGCCCGGTGCGTTGCCCGCCCGTACATGGGTGGGCGGCGCGGTCAGCGGAGCGGCCCCGGGCGCGGCGTACCCCGGAGCGGGTGGGGCGTACCCGGGCGGCGCGCCGGGTGCCGGTGCGGCGGGCGGGAGCGGAGCCGCGGCCCGGGGCGCGGTGCCCGCCGCGCCGCGCCGCCCGCGGCGGCCGGACCGGGCCGGGGCGGTCGCCCGGCTCCCCAGCCGCGACACATCGCCCATCGACTCCGGGAACAACTGCGTGTCGGTGACCCGTACTTCGGTGCCGAACAGCGTCGAGAGCGCCGGGCGCGGCCGCCCCGTCTGCAGCGACACCACCTCGCGCAGCACACCCGTCAGCTGCTCCGCCATCTCCGCGGCCGAGGCGAACCGCCGCGCCGGATCCGGATCGGTGGCCCGCACCAGCAGCCGGTAGAACGACTCGTAGGTCCGGAACACCTCGATGTTGTCCGGATCCGGGAGCGAGTCCACGAAGACGTTGGTGTAGCCCTGGAAGTCGAACGTGAGCACCGCGAGCGTCCGCGCGACCGTGTACAGGTCGGAGGCGACCGACGGACCGATCTCCGCGACCTCCGGCGCCTGGTACCCCACCGTGCCGTAGATGGCCGACTCCTCGTCGTCCATCCGGCGCACCGCGCCCATGTCGATCAGCTTCAGCTGGTCCTCGGTCTGGATCGCGTTGTCGACCTTGAAGTCGCAGTACAGCAGGTTGCGGCTGTGCAGATGACCGAGCGCCTCCAGCGCCTCGATGCCGTACGCGCACGCCTGCTCGACCGGCAGCGGGTCGCGCTTCCCGGTGGGGGTGCGGCGCTCGTTGGCGATGTCCTTGAGCGCCTTGCCGCCGACGTACTCCATCACGATGTAGCCGTCGAGCGAGCCGGTGCGCTGGTCGAGGTGCTCGACGAAGTTGTAGATCCGGACGATGTTGGAGTGCTCGATCTCGGCGAGGAAGCGGCGCTCGGAGATCGCGGCCGCCATGGCGTCCTGGTCGCCGGTGTCGAGCAGGCCCTTGAGGACCACCCAGCGGTCCGAGACCGCACGGTCCACCGCGAGGTAGACCCAGCCGAGCCCGCCATGTGCCAGACAGCCGGCGACCTCGTACTGGCCGTGCACGATGTCGCCCGCCCGGAGCTTGGGCACGAAGGAGTAGGGGTGACCGCACTTGGTGCAGAACCCCTCCGTGCGGCCGGCCCGTCCGCCGCGCGACCGGCCGACCTGGGCCCCGCAGTCGGAACGCGAACAGAAACGCTTCCGCTCCGGTACCTCGGGGTTCTCCATCACCGCCGAGCGCGGGTCGTGACGCGGCACGTCCGGCACCTCGACCAGGCCCACGCCCAGCCTGCCCCGGGCGGACGCGCCGGAGGCCGAACCGGAGGAACGGACCGAGACCGAGCGGGAGGTGGCGCCGGAGGACAGCGAACGCGACAGCCGCCCCGACACCGAGCGCCGCGAGGTCGACGAGCGGGAGGAACGGGACGAACGCGAGGACGCCCGGGACGAGGACCGCGAACCGCTGCTGCTGCCCCGGCTGTTCGCGCCGCCGCCCGCGATCCCGGTGGGCGGCGAGCTCACCATCCCGTTCGGCGACACGACCGGAGCCAGACCGCAGGTGTCGCAGTACAACTCACCGCCGCCCATGTCCTCGTAACTGCCCTCGCACGCGGGGCGCTGGCACTGCGTACTCATGGTCGGTCCCCCTGATCGCCCCGCCGCCCAGGGCGTGTTTCGAAAGTCCCGTCTGCCCGGCAGACGACGTTACTTTCGAAACACGCCCTGGGCGGCCCTGCCACCTTGCACACATCCGTGGTCATCGTCGCTCCTCCGGCCCCGGTGCCCGGCGCTGGGACAGCAGCTCGGCCGCCGCCTCCTGGTAGCGCAGCACCGCCTGCCCGGCGACCCGCAGATCGCACGGCGCGCTCCACAGCATCCGGCGCGCCGCGTCGTACCGCTCGATCAGCAGCGGGTCCTCGGCCAGCCCGTGCCGGGCGACCTTCGCCTTGTACGCGTCGAGCCGGCCGCGCAGCTCCGCCCGCACCGCCAGCGGGGCGGTGACCGCGGTCAACGACTCACGGGCCCGCAGCAGTTCCTCCTCCGCCTCCCGCTCCAGCGTCTCCAGGAGCGGGGACAGCCGGTGCCACTGGGCATGCCTGCGGTACTCCGAAGCGGCGGCCAGCCGTTCCTGGAGCACCGTCGCCGGGCCGCTGACCGCGGGCACCTCGGAGGCCGCGATCTTCGCCAGCACCTCGCCGCGCGCCGACCGGGCCTCGGTCAGGGTGCGGTCCGCGCGGGAGAGCACGTCGCGCAGCTGGACCAGGCGCTGTTCGGCGTCCTGCCGGACCGCGAGCACCGCCTCGATCTCCCGGCGTACGTCGTCCAGGGCACGGGCCGCCCGGTCGTAGCGCGCCGTGTCGGGGCGGCCGCCGCCCGGTGCCGAACTGCCGGGCCCCGGCAGCCAGAACGACAGGGGATCGGAGATCACCTGCGCCCGCAGCGTGGTCAGCTCCTGGGTGATCGCCGCCAGGTCGTCGCCCGCCGGGTGCTCACCGGGCCGCACCCCCACGGAGTGCGCCAGCGAGCGGGTGCGGTGCAGCTCGGCGGCGAGCAGATCTATCCGGGCGGGCAGCGCGGACCACACGGAGTCGGAGGCGACGACCATGTCCAGCGAGCGGGCGTACAGCTCGTTCATCCGGGCGACCAGCTCCTCCAGCGTGAACCGCTCGGAGAGCTTGGCCGGACCGTTGACCGCGGGATCCGGGCGGGCCGCCGCGTGCGCCACGGTGACGCCCTGGCCGCGCAGCAGTTCGGTGAGGGCCAGCAGATCGTCCCGGTTGGGATAGCGGCGGCGGGCCCGCACCGAACGGGCCTGGGCGAGCGCCCCCGCGTAGGCGTCGAAATAGCTCCACAGCAGCGTGATCGACTGCTCGGTGGAGGCCCAGCGTTCCCTGGTGACGCCGGTCAGCTCGGCGCCCTCCAGGAGCCGTCGGCCCGCGTGGTCCTGCAGGGCGAGCAGCGAGGTCTCGATCGCCTCGTGCTCCGCGCCGAGCCGGGCCAGCGCGCGGTCCGCCTCGTCCCGGTCCATGACCGGGCCGGGGGGCCTGGCCGCATAGCCGGGGAAGGGGCCCGCGCCCATCGATCACCTCTCCGCTCTCGCCGCCGGGACGTACCCGGCAGGGTCAGTGCCACTGCCTCACCGGCCGGGGTCCGCGCCGTCGCGCACACCCGGACGGGCCGGCCGTCAGTTGCTCCGGTACTTGGGGGCCGGCGGTCCCTTTATCCCCGGCAGCCCGGCCTCCAACCAATCGTGGTACGACTGCATCCAGTCGCTCCTCGCACCACCACTGCGGTAGTCGACCAGCACCTGGTTGACCCGGGCCACCAGATCGTCCGCCCCGAGCTTCGCCGCCACACCGTAGTACTCGGTGGTGAACGGCTGGTCGCCCTTCAGCTCGACCGCCGGGTCCTGGGCCGCCTGCCCGGCCGCCAGGGCGTTGTCCGTGACCACCGCGTCGACCTCGCCCATCTGCAACCGCACCAGGCAGTCCAGCTGGTTGGGGACGGTGAGCTGGTTCTCGTCCGCGGCGGTGCCGTCGTGCGGGTCCTCGAAGACCGCGCCGAACGACTGCTTCTTCAGCGCGTCGTAGGCGGTGGAGCCGTTGGCGCTGCAGACCCGCTTGCCGGCCAGGGACTTGTCGTACCCGGTGATCGACGATTCCTTCGGCGCGAGGACCTGCTGCCCGGCCTGGAAGTAGGCGGTGGAGAACGAGACCTTCCGGGCCTGCTTGCAGTTGATCGTCATCGTGCGGACGACGACGTCGACCTTGCCGTTCGCCAGGAGCTCGGCCCGCTTGTTGGTGGGAATGGCCCGGAAGATCACCGCGTCGCGGTCGTTCAGGATGTTCTCGGCGATGGCCCGCACCAGATCGATGTCGAAGCCCTCGATCTGGCGGTTCTCGGGGTTGCGGTACCCCCAGCGGAAGCTGTTCTGGTCGACCCCCGCGATCAGCTTCCCGCGCTTCTTGATCTTCTCGATGCTCGGACCGTCGGCGGACGAGGGCGGCAGGCTCGCCTCCGGGTCCGTGCAGTCGTCGGCCTTGGCCTGGACGGCCTGCGCGGTGCCCCGGCCCGCGAGGCCCCCGAAGGCGTCGGCGCCGCCGTGGGAGAGCGGCAGCAGGGTGAGCGAGGCCGTCACGGCGCAGGCCGCGGCCATGGCCGTCACTCCGCCCCAGCCGCGCAGCCTGACCCGGGCCGACCACCCGCCCGTGCGCTTCCTGGTCATCGCTCCTCCTTTCATCGCTCCCCCGCTCATCGGTACTCCGAGAGCCTGCGGTTGACCCCGATGATCGCCGCGGCGGCGCCCAGCACGGCCAGCACCGCCGCCCCGGCCGACAGGCCCCACAGCGCCCCGCGCCCGTCCTCGGCGGCCCGGGTGAACTGGTCCTGCTCGTGGGCGAGCGCCTTCGCCAGCGCGTCGTCCACCTGCTGGAACGACTGCCCCGTCGACTCCTCGGGCCCCACGATCTGCTCCAGGGCACCCTCGTAGTCACCGTTGTCGTCGGTGGTGCGGGCGGCCCGGTGACGTTCCTGCCACTGTGCGACGGCGGCGGAGGCGGCCTTCACCGGCTCGCTTCCCCGGGCGTCGTCCGCGAGGCCCCCGGCCTTCGCCAGCTCCTCGCCGAGTGCCTTCATGCCCGTGTTGTAGTCCGTCTCGTACTTGTCGTTCTTGCCGTCCGGGGTGAGCACCGCACCACGGGCGACCAGCGTGAGGTTCTCATTGGCGCGGGCCTTCAGCGAGTCGATCCGAGCGTGGTTGAGCACATCGAGGGACTGCTGCCCGTTCACATCCGCGGCATTCAGCTGGGACCGGGCCACCGTGTGCCCCACGGCCAGCCACAGCAGGATCACGGTGGACGCGGCGGTCGCCACGAGCAGCCCGTGGTTGAAGACCCGGTTCGTCCTGCGGTAGTTGCGCCGCTGCGCCCAGACGAGCCCGGCCAGGGCCACCACGCCGAGCCCCAGCGAGAGGAAGGGCAGGGTCCGCGCCGAGTCGTTGTCCTCACCGAGCCGGCCGGTCTCCGCCGCGTACAGCCGCTCGGCGGCCGGCAGCAGCACGTTGCTCATCTTCTGGTTGGCGTACCGGAGATAGGCGCCGCCCAGCGGCAGGCCCTGCCGGTTGTTGGCGCGGGCCCGCTCGATCAGGCCCGTGTAGCGGGGGAGTTCCACGTTGAGCGTGGTGATCTCCTGACCGGACTTCGTCGCCGCGTCCGTGTTGGCGGCGGCCTTCACCAGCAGCCGGGACGCCTCCTCGATGTCCCGCTCGTACTGGTCGTGGACATCGCGCGGCTCCTGCGCCCCCGCCAGGAAGCCGCTCGCCGCTGCGGTGTCGGCATCGGCCAGCGAGCGGTAGACGGCCGCCGCGTCGGCGCTCAGCGGCTGGCTGCGGCCCACCACGTCACCGGCGGCGGACTCGCGGTCGGCGACCTCGAACGCCGTCACGGCCCCGAACGCGACGACGAGCAGGGCCAGTACGGCCCCGATGATCCGGAGCCTGCCGGGCTCGGTGGTGGCCGCGGCCCGCACCCGGTCGGCCGTCATGGCCAGCACACCGCGCTGCTGCGGAGCGGGTACGGTCGCGGACGGCTGCGCCTGCTCGTGCTCCGGCGCCGTGCGTACACGCGGCGGGTATGTCACTCGACCTCCCCCTCGGTCACTGACGGTGGCCCGGCCCCCGGCCGATCGGGGACTGGTGCCCGGCCATGAAGTATGGCCGCAGGGACGGGCATCCACACCTGGAACGTCCGGATCCTGCATCGGCCCACGGATGCGAGGTGATCACACACATCCGATCGCGGTCACCTGCATTCGATCAAGGCCGGCGCCGTCGATCAAGACGATCGGCGGACCAGTACCCGATGCGGGCCGATCTCCCCACTCATGAACACGTCCGGTGAAACTGATCGGTTCCCGTACGCGACAAGGGGCGCCTGCGGCGCGAGAGCACCGCGGAACGCCCCTTGGAACGCGAACACCACGTCAGCCGTACTGCGCGCGCAGCCTCTCGTGCACCGCGGCGGCCGCGCCGGTGCGGTCCAGGCCGAGCAGCCCGGCCCCCAGCACCGGCGGCTGGGTCACCACCCGGAGCACCGCCTTCGGGGCCCGCACCGCAAGGAGTTCGGCGATCCGCGCGTCCAACTGCGGGTGGCGGGCCGCCAGTACGCTGCCGCCCAGCACCACCGGCGCCTCCTCGTCCAGCAGATCGAGCCGGCCCAGCGCGACCGAGGCCATCGCGACGACCTCCTCGGCCAGCCGGTCGACCAGCGCCCCCGCCACCGGGTCCCCGGCCACCGCGGTCGCGAAGAGCACCGGGGCCAGCTCGTGCCGGCGCTCGAACTCGACCCGGCCCAGATGCAGCGCCTCGATCAGCGCGTACATCGAGCCGAGCCCGAAGTGCCCCGGCAGCGTGCGGACCAGCTCGGTCGGCTCACCGCGCCCGTCCTCGGCCCGCGCGGCGAACCACATCGCCTCCTCGGCCAGCCCCGCGCCGCCGCCCCAGTCACCGGAGATCCGGCCTATGGCGGGGAACCGCGCGGTCCGCCCGTCCGGCACCATGCCGACACAGTTGATCCCCGCGCCGCAGACCACGGCCACGCCCCGGGGCTCGTCGACCCCGGCGCGCAGTATCGCGAAGGTGTCGTTGTGGACCTCCACCGTGCGACCCCAGTCACGGGCCCGCAGCGCCGCGGCGAGTGCCTGCTCCTCGACCGGGAGATCGGCATTGGCCAGACACGCCGACACATGCGCGACGGAGTCCACCGGCTCGCTGAACGCCCGAGCTTTCGCCAGCGCCTCGCCGATCGCCGAGGCCAGGACGTCGACGGCCGCCTCGACACCCACCGCCGGCGGCTGGAAGCCACCGCCCCGGGCCGTCGACAGCACCGTTCCGTCCGCGCCGATCAGTGCCACGTCGGTCTTGCTGTTCCCCGCGTCGATCGCGAGGACCGAAGCGTTCACGCCCACGCCAGGTGCTCCCGGTTGTGCGCGATCAGCTTGTCGGTGAGCGCCTCGGCGTACTCGAACTGGCCGATCAACGGGTGCGCGAGCAGCGCCTTGAACACCGCGTTCCTCCCGTCCGCCCGCCCGGTGGACCGGCCGCCGAGCAGCGCGGCCTCCAGGGCGAGGTCCTCGTACGCCGTCACGTTGGCGATCAGACCGGCGTACAGCGGGTCCAGCTCGGGCACGGCGAGCGGCGTCGCGCCCGTGCCGTCGACCCGGGCCTGCACCTCGATCACCGCGTCGTCCGGCAGGAACGGCAGGGTGCCCCGGTTGTACGTGTTGACCACCTGCACCGCCGAGCCGCCCGAGCCGAGCAGCGAGGACGCCAGGTCCACGGCCGCCTCCGAGTAGAAGGCGCCACCGCGCTTGGCGAGCAGCGCGGGCTTCTCGTCCAGCGCCGGGTCGCCGTACATGGCGAGCAGTTCCTTCTCCATCGCGGCGACCTCGGCGGCCCGGGACGGCTTGGTGCCGAGCTCCCGCACGACCGCGTCGTGCGCGTAGAAGTAGCGCAGGTAGTACGAGGGGACGACGCCGAGCCGGTCGGTGATCGCCCGCGGCATGCGCAGGTCGTCCGCGATCGTGTCGCCGTGCTCGGCGAGCAGCTTCGGCAGCACGTTCTCGCCGTCCGGGCCGCCGAGACGCACCCCGAGCTCCCAGGTCAGGTGGTTGAGCCCGACATGGTCGAGGTGCACCTCGCCGGGGGTGACGTCGAGCAGCCGGGCGAACTTCCGCTGGAAGCCGATCGCCACGTTGCACAGGCCGACGGCCTTGTGGCCGGCCTGGAGCAGTGCCCGGGTGACGATGCCGACCGGGTTGGTGAAGTCGATGATCCAGGCGTCGGGGTTGGTGCGGCGGACCCGCTCGGCGATGTCCAGGACGACCGGCACGGTGCGCATCGCCTTGGCGAGGCCGCCGGCGCCGGTGGTCTCCTGGCCGACGCAGCCGCACTCCAGCGGCCAGGTCTCGTCCTGGTTGCGGGCGGCCTGGCCGCCGACGCGCAGCTGGAGCAGGACCGCGTCGGCGTCGGCGACGCCCGCGTCGAGGTCGGCGGTGGTGACGATCCGGCCCGGGTGGCCCTGCTTGGCGAAGATCCGCCGGGCGAGGCCGCCGACGAGCTCCAGGCGGTCGGCCGCCGGGTCGACGAGCACCAGCTCCTCGATGGGCAGCGTGTCCCGCAACCGGGCGAAACCGTCGATCAGTTCAGGTGTGTAGGTGGACCCGCCACCAACTACTGCGAGCTTCATGGTCAGCCCTTCACTCCGGTCAGTGTGACGCCCTCGACGAATGCCTTCTGGGCGAAGAAGAAGACGAGGATCACGGGGGCCATGACCAGTACGGTCGCGGCCATGGTCAGGTTCCAGTCGGTGTGGTGCGCGCCCTTGAAGGACTCCAGTCCGTAACTGAGCGTCCAGGCACCCGGGTTCTCCGAGGCGTAGATCTGCGGGCCGAAGTAGTCGTTCCAGGCGTAGAAGAACTGGAAGAGGGCGACGGCGGCGATGCCCGGCTTCGCCATCGGCACGACGACCCTGAGCAGGGTGCGCAGCTCGCCGCAGCCGTCGACCTTCGCCGCGTCGAGGTACTCGTCCGGGATGGTCAGCAGGAACTGCCGCAGCAGGAAGATGGAGAACGCGTCACCGAAGGCCATCGGGATGATCAGCGGCCAGAGCGTGCCGGACATGTCCAGCTGCTTGGCCCAGAACAGATACATCGGGATGACGACGACCTGCGGCGGCAGCATCATCATCGAGATGACCAGCATCAGCGACAGATGCCGGCCGCGGAAGCGGAACTTGGCGAGCGCGTACGCCACGGGCAGCGACGAGACGACGGTCAGGACGGTGCCGAGTCCCGCGTACAGCAGGGTGTTGCGCCACCAGGTCAAGAAGCCGTCGGTCTCGAAGACCCGCCGGTAGTTGCTCCACTCGAAGGGGTGCGGCCACAGATCGCGGGTCAGCGCCTGCTGGTCGCTCATCAGCGAGGTGAGCAGCAGGAAGACGAACGGCAGCACGAAGAAGAGCGCGGCGGCGACGCCGAGCGCGTGCACGGCGATCCAGTTCAGCAGCGACTTGCGGCGCGCGACGCGTTCGGCCGGGGTGGCCGGACCGGTCGCGGGGCCGGCGGTCTTCACGGTGTCGACAACCTGCGCCACGTCACTCACCTGCCTGGATCAGCCCGCTGCGGCGCCGCATCAGCAGTGCGGTGAACGCCATGGCGAGTACGAACAGAACGAGCGCGACCACGCAGGCGGAGCCGTAGTCGAAGCGCTGGAAGCCGAGGTTGTAGACGAGCTGCGGGAGCGTCAGCGTCGATTTGTCGGGATAGCCCGGTTCGAACTGCTGCCCGGAGCCGCCCATCACGCCCGAGGCGACCTTCCCGGCCACGAGCGGCTGGGTGTAGTACTGCATCGTCTGGATGATCCCGGTGACCACCGCGAACATGATGATCGGCGAGATGTTCGGCAGCGTGACGAAGCGGAACCGCTGGAACGAGCCCGCCCCGTCCAGCTCCGCCGCCTCGTACTGCTCCTTCGGTACGTCGAGCAGCGCGGCCATGAAGATCACCATCAGGTCGCCCACCCCCCAGACCGCGAGCGCGGTGAGGGCCGGCTTGGACCAGGTGGCGTCGGTGAACCAGCCGGGCGTGGGCAGTCCCAGCTCGCCGAGGAAAGAATTCACCGGCCCGGTCCCGGGGTTGAGCAGGAAGACGAAGCCGAGGGTCGCCGCGACCGGCGGGGCCAGGTACGGCAGGTAGAACAGGGTGCGGAAGACCCCGGCACCCGTCTTGATTTTCGTGATCAGCAGCCCGACGCCGAGGCCGAACACCACCCGGCAGCTGACCATGACCACGACCAGCCAGAGCGTGTTGCGCAGCGCCGGCCAGAACAGCGGGTAGTCGTCGAGGACGAACGACCAGTTCTTCAGCCCGCTGAACTCGGGGGCCGTGAAACCGTCGTAGGAGGTGAAGGAGAAATAGACGGTGGAGATCAGCGGGTAGGCGAAGAAGACGCAGAACCCGATCAGCCACGGCGACATGAAGACCGCTGTCCGAAGCGCCGACCGGCGGCGCTTCGCACGGAGTGTGTACGCGGTCATCGCTTCGCCTGTGCGATGTCCGCGTCGATCTCCTCGGCGGTCTTCTTCAGACCCGCCGCGATGTCCTTCTGCTCGCCCTTCTCGATCTTGTACCCGAGGTTCTGCAGGGACACCAGGTACGCGCCGCCGTTCACCGAGGGCGGGGTGGTGGTGCTGTTCGGGTCCGCGGCGATGTCCAGGAAGGTCTTGAACCGCGGGTCGTACTTCAGCTTCGGCGACTTCAGCGCCGCCAGGGTGGAGGGCACGTTGTGGATGGCGTTGGCGAAGTTCACGACGGCGTCGGTGTCGGTCGTCATGAACTTCACCAGCTCCCAGGAAGCGTTCTGCTTCTCGGAAGTGGCGGCGATCCCGGCGATGGTGCCGGTCAGATACCCCTTGCCGTAGGTGTCGGCCTCGTCGTCGGCGACGGGCATCGGCGCGACCCCGATCTCGAAGTCGGGCTCGGCCTCCTCGGCCATGGCGAGCCGCCACTCGCCGTCCAGCTGCATCGCCACCTGGCCGGTGTGGAAGGGGTGCTTGGCGCCCCACTCGTCACCGAACGACGTCCGGTACTTCTCCAGCTTCTCGTAGCCGCCCAGGTCGTCGACCAGCTTCTTCTGGGTGGTCAGCATGGCGGCGAACGCCGGGTCCTCGGCGATGTTCGACCTGCCGTCCGCGTCGAAGTACTTCGGGTCCCAGCCACCGAGGTAGTGCTCGGTCTTCGACTCGTAACCGTGGTAGTTCGGCATGAAGCCGAGCCGCTCGTACGAATCGCCCTTGGTCTTCGTCAGCTTCTTGGCGTCGGCGGCCAGCTCCGACCAGGTATGGGGGGGCCGCTCGATACCGGCCGCGTCGAACGCGTCCTTGTTGTAGTAGAGGCCGTACGCGTCACCGAGCAGCGGCACCGTGCAGCGCACCCCGTCGAACTGGGTGTACTCGTTCATCGCCTTGGGGAAGGTCTTCTCCGGGTCGATCCCGTCCTTCTTCAGGAAGGGGTTGAGATCGACGAACGCCTTCGACGAGCAGAACTTGCCGACGTTGTTCGTGGTGAACGACGAGACGACGTCCGGCGCCTTCGAACCGCCTGCCCGCAGCGCCTGGTTGATCTTGTCGTCGGTCATGTTGCCGAGGACCTTCACATGGATGTTGGGGTGCGCCTTCTCGAAGGCGTCGACCGACGCCTGGATCGCCGCGACCTCGCTCGGGGCGACCCAGCCGTGCCAGAAGTTGATGGTCGTCTCCTTGGACGGGTCATCACTGGCACCGGAGTTGCTCTGACCCGTACAGGCCGAGGCGAGCAGGGATATGGCGGCGGTCGCGGCGAGCGCGGCGGCTGTCTTCCGACGGTTTCCGGACATGGCGGTCTCCCGGTGAAGGAATGGGGGCGGGGGGATACGGAAGAAGAGGAGGAGAACGGGAACGGGCCGAGGAGCCGGCGTCAGCGGGACGTGTCGAAGACCTCGTCGCGGGTGGTGGCGAGGGCGCTCTCCAACGCGCCGCGCAGTACGGGGCGGTGCGTCACGTCCCCGGCGATCAGCCGGGGCCGGGAGGCCGCCAGCTGGGTGAGCTCGGACTCCACCCGGCAGCGCAGCTGCTCCCCGCCGGCCGCGATGACCTCGCCGGACAGCACGAAGATCTCCGGGTCGAGCACGGCGACCAGGGAGGCGAGCCCGGTCGCGAGCCCGGTGGCGAACCGGTCGAGGAGCTGGACGTACGGGCCGTCCTCGCCGGCCTCCGCGACCTCGGCGGCGCGGGCGAGCAGCCGGGCCGCGACCTCGTGGTGGGTGCCGGAGCCGCGGATCAGCTCGTCGTCGATGCCGAGCTCGCGGCCCAGCCGGGACAGCACCTGGGCGCCGGCCAGTTCCTGGAAGCCGCCCGCGTTCACCTTGGTGACCTGACGGACCAGGGGGGCGCCCGGCACCGGCAGGAAGCCGACCTCGCCGGCGCCCCCGGTGAAGCCGCGGTGCAGCCGTCCGTTGATGACGAGGGCGGCACCGAGCCCCTCCTCGTTCCACAGCAGGACGAAGTCGTCGTGCCCCCGCGCCGCGCCCAGCCGCTGCTCGGCCACCGCGACGAGGTTCACGTCGTTCTCGTACTCCACCGGCATCGGCAGGAAGGCGGCCAACTCCTCCAGCAGCGTGGGGGAGTGCCAGCCCGGCAGGTGCGAGGCGTACCGCAGCCGCCCGGTACCGGGGTCGAAGGCGCCCGGGGTGCCGATGACGACCCGGTGCACATCGGAACGGGTCAGCCCGGCGTCCTTCACCGCCCCGTCCAGCGCCTCGGCCACCTGCCGCACCACACTGTCGGCCCGCCGCCCCGGGGTGCGCAGCTCGAACTCCCCGACCGTCTCCCCGGTCACATCGGCGACGGCGGCGACGATCCGGCGCGCGTTCACATCCAGCCCCGCGACATGGGCGGCCCGCGCGTTCACCCCGTACAACTGCGCGTTGGGCCCCGGCCGCCCCGCCACCGTCCCGGTCGCGACAACCAGCCCGGCCGCCTCAAGACGCGCCAGCAACTGCGAGGCGGTCGGCTTGGAGAGCCCGGTCAGCTTCCCGATCCTGGTCCGCGAGAGGGGCCCGTGCTCCAGCAGCAGATCGAGGGCGGCCCGGTCGTTCATGGCCCGCAGAACGCGGGGGGTACCCGGTGTGGTTCCGGCCATGAGCACTGCACCTGCCCTCTGTTAGGAAAGTTTCCTATTCGGGGAGGACCGTATGGCGCGTGTCACCTGGCCGTCAATGGGAAGTGCCGCGGTGGCAACCAAAGCGTTACCCGGAACACTTCCGGAACATCCGGGTCCATGGTGACGATGCCCAACTCCGTCCGTCGATGGACCGAGTTGGGCATGCGCCGGCCCGCCCGGCGAGCGCTACTTCGAGATGTTCGGCGGGGCGATCGGGGCCGTGGCCAGGGACTGGGGCGAGGTGGTCGAGGCGTAGGCCGACGGGGCGGCCATGGAGGCCGACGGGTCGGACTTGGCGGGCTCGTCCGCCTGGGCCGGGACGCCGCCGACGATGCGGATGCCCGCCTCGTCGAAGGCCCGCTTGATCCGCCAGCGCAGTTCGCGCTCCACGCCCAGCGCCTTGCCCGGCATCGTCTTCGCGCTCAGCCGGACCGTCATCGAGTCCAGGAGCACGGCGTCCAGGCCCAGGATCTCCACGGGGCCCCACAGCCGCTCGTTCCAGGGGTCTTCCTTGGCCATGGCCGCGGCGGCCTCGGTGATCACCGTGCGGACCTTGTCGAGGTCCTCGGTGGGGCGCACCGTCACGTCGACGCCGGCCGTCGACCAGCCCTGGCTGAGGTTGCCGATCCGCTTCACCTCGCCGTTGCGGACGTACCAGATCTCACCGTTGTCGCCGCGCAGCTTCGTGACCCGCAGGCCGACCTCGATGACCTCGCCGGAGGCGACGCCCGCGTCGACGGTGTCGCCCACGCCGTACTGGTCCTCCAGGATCATGAAGACACCGGAGAGGAAGTCGGTGACCAGGTTGCGCGCACCGAAACCGAGCGCCACACCGGCCACACCGGCGGAGGCCAGCAGCGGGGCCAGGTTGATCTGGAAGGCGCCCAGGATCATCAGGGCGGCCGTGCCGAGGATCAGGAACGACGCGACCGAGCGGAGTACGGAACCGATCGCCTCCGAGCGCTGACGGCGGCGTTCGGCGTTGACCAGCAGCCCGCCGAGCGCGGTGCCCTCCACTGCCTGGGCGCTGCGGTTCATCCGGTCTATGAGCTTGGTGAGAGCACGCCGGATGGCGATCCGCAACACGATCGCGATCGCCGCGATGAGGATGATGCGCAGACCGGTGTTCAGCCAGGTGGACCAGTTCTCCTCCACCCAGCCCGCGGCGTCGCCGGCCTGCTTGGCGGCTTCGTCGAACGAGCTGCCGGGCTCGGGTGACGGGGCTGCGGCCAACAGGGCGGACAGGGACACGGTGGGACCTCCAGATGGGCGACGGCCGTCCGACCACACTAACGGGGCATCGGGAATGCTCCGTTGCCCCGTCAGAGCGGCGACAAACGCCTCAACCGGGGGATACCGGGGGCGATGAGCGGCGGCGGGGCGGTACCCGCGGCGGCTTTCTGTGGCCGATCGCACACCCGGCGGGCCCGCCGGCGGCAGGTGGACGGGAGAAAAATCCTCCCGGCCCGTTACCCGCACGTGGTGGCGCTCCGACCAGGCAGGAGTAGAGACTGAGATCGGATCGTCCCGGCGCGAGCCACGCGCCGCCGGCGTACAAGGAGGCATCCACCGTGCCGCATGTCCTGGTTCTCAACGCGTCGTACGAGCCGCTCGGCGTCGTACCGCTCCGCCGCGCGCTCGTCCTCGTCCTCGAAAACAAGGCCATCTGCCTGGAGGAGACCGGCGCCCTCATGCACAGTGCCACCCGGGCCGTCCCGGCCCCCAGCGTCGTCCGCCTGAAGCGGTTCGTACGGGTTCCCTACCGGGGGCCCGTACCGCTGACCCGCAGGGCGCTGTTCGCCCGGGACGGGGGGCGCTGCATGTACTGCGGCGCCGCCGCGACCAGCGTCGACCATGTGATTCCGCGCAGCCGCGGCGGACAGCACGCCTGGGACAACGTGGTGGCGGCCTGCCGCCGCTGCAACCACGTCAAGGCGGACCGGCACCTGCCGGAGCTCGGCTGGCGGCTGCACCAGCAACCAGCCCCGCCGACCGGCCTCGCCTGGCGGATCATCGGCACGGGACACCGTGACCCGCGCTGGTTGCCGTACTTGCAACCGTTCGGCGCGGACGACGCCATGGCCCGGATCGACGGCATTTCCGCCTAGGGATCCGGGCCTTTGTCGTCCCCGGGACGGAAAAGGCCCGGATCGTTACTCCGTTGCGGCGACGGCGTACGCCTCCACCGACCAGAGCGAGTAGCCGAACTCGCTGCCCCGGGCATCGCCCTGGACCCTGAGGTAGCGGGCGTCCTTCGCGTCCATCCGGACCGACTCGCGCCCGCCCCTGCCGTCCCGGACGGTCGCCGCCGTGCGCCAGTTGCGGCCGTCCGGGGAGACCTGGAGCCGGTAGCGGGTGGCGTACGCGTCCTGCCAGTGCAGCACGACCCGGCCTATCCGGGCGGTCCGGGGCAGTTCCGCCTGCCACCAGGCGTTGTCCTCGACCGGGGAGGACCAGCGGGTCTCCGGATCGCCGTCGGCGGCGGCCGACGCCGGGAAGTCCGCGGTCTCGTCGCCGGACGAGGACGCGGTGGCCTCCCGCAGCAGATCGGGGCCCGCGGTGCGCGGGAACGCCCGGACGGTGAGGGTGCTGCGCTCGTCACCGAAGCTGAAGGGCACCTCGTACTCCCCGGCCGGGGTGCCCGCCGGGACCGTGATCTCGACCGGGACCTCGGTACGGGAACCGCGCGCCACCCTCGTCTGCTTCGGTATGTCCACCTTGATGCCCTCGGGCGCCTTCGCGGTGAGCGCGCCCCGCACCTCGGCGGGGCGCCGGGCGGCGAGGCGCGCCTCGACCCGCTGCGGCCCGCCACCGATCTCGGCGTCCGTCTCACCGCGCGCCAGATCGAGCCGGGCCGCGGGCTCGTCGCCGAACCAGGGCACGAGCGCGCGCACCCGGGGAGCCGGCAGCGGGGCACTCCCCGGGGCGCCGGCCCCCGGGGCCATCGGCGCCACCGTGCGGGAGAGGAGCGGGGGCATCGCCGGGCCGCCCGTGGGCCAGCTGATCCGTATCGCGTCGGCCAGCAGCCCCTTGCCGGCCGTCTGGGTCCAGCCGGTCTCCGACAGCGCGCCCAGCCGGCGCCAGCCCTCGCCGGGCACATGGGCCTCCAGCGCCGCACCGGCCACCGTGCCGCCGCCGGGCAGGGTCATCGCCGTCACGGCCTCCATCGGGCGGGCCCGGTCCAGCCGGACCGTGTAGCTGCCCGGAGCCTTCGTGACCGTACCGGCGTCGCGGTCCGCGCCCGTCCAGGCGTCCGCCTCCCGGCGCACCCGGTCCAGGAACGGGCCCAGCACCCCCTTGCCGACCGTCGCGCCGTCCGCCTTCGCGGCCTTGCGCAGCGGCTCCAGGGCCAGGGAAGCCTTCCAGGCGGCGGCGCCGTCGCCGCGCGACTGGGCCTGGAGCAGATCCACCGCCAGCTCACCCGCCCGGCCGTACCGGGACAACTGCTCCGTCCACGGCCGCACTTCTTCGTCCAGGCGCCCGTCCGCCAGGCCCTTCAGCCGCTGCGGCGCCTCCCGCATCACGGTGAACGCCTCCCGCAGCCCGCGCGCCGCGTCGTCCCGCGCCGTGGTGTCGTGCGCCGCACGGGTCTTCCAGAACGCGGCCAGCAGCGGCCGCAGATACGCGGACTCGTCACCGCCCAGCACCGACGCCGCGCTGTTCCCGGCCAGCGCGCGCAGCGCCTCCCTGGTACGCGCGTCACCGCCCGCCAGGTCGTCGATCGCCGCCTGCCAGGACTCCTGCGGCCGGTAACCCTTCGGGTTCCAGGCGAAGTCGGCGGCGGTGAACAGCGGAATGCGGGACGCGGACGGCTGCTCCATCGCGTTGGCGAGCAGTGCCGCGGAACCCGTGGCCACCGCCGGGTCCCGGCCGGTGTACGGGCCGAGGAATATCCGGTCCTGGGCGTAGTCGTTGACCGGGTAGTTGTCCATCGTGACCAGCGGGTGCCCGAACGCGGCGCGGGCACCGGCCAGTTCCCCGCCGGTGATGGTCCTCGGCACGACCCCGACCCCGGTCCAGGCGATCTGGACCCGGTCGTCCAGCTCCGCGGCGAGCGCCTCGCGGTACTCGGTGGACCCGTCCTGGTAGAACTCCGTCGGCATCACCGACAGCGGCTGCGAACCCGGATACCGCTCCGCGAGGTGCCGCGCCACCTCGCCGGCCACCCGCGCCTGTGCCCTGGCAGCGGCCCGCGGGCCGCTGCCGAAGGTGTCGGCGTCGCCGTCGCAGTGCCATTCGCTGTAGCTGACGTCCTGGAACTGGAGCTGGAAGACCCGCACGCCCAGCGCCCACATCGCGTCGAGCTTCTTCGTCAGCGCCTTCATGTCGCCGGCCGACGACATGCACATGGCCTGGCCGGGGGCGACGGCCCAGCCGAGCGTCACGTGCTCGGCGCGGGCCCGCTCGGCCAGCGCCCGGAAGTCGGCACGCCGGTCGGCCGGGTAGGGGTCGCGCCAACGGGCCTGGCGGTACGGGTCGTCCCCCGCCGCGTACAGATACCTGTTCTGCTTCGTGCGCCCCATGAAGCCGATCTGGGCCAGCCGCTCCTCGCGGGTCCACGGCTGCCCGTAGAAGCCCTCGGTCATCCCGCGCACGGCGGTGCCCGGCCAGTCCCTGACGGTGACTCCGGCGACGCCTCCGTCCCGGATCAGCTGACGCAGGGTCTGCACGCCGTGGAAGAGGCCGTCCTCGCCGACGCCGTCCACCGCGACGGTGTCCCGGCCCGCGACCCGGCCGACCGCGATCCGGTAGCCCCCGGAGGGCAGGTCGCCGCGCGCGGGGGCGTGCAGGGTGCGCAGCGCGTCGCGGGCGCCGTCGCCGCCGAGCCTGATGACCGGGCCGCGGCCGGGCAGCGCCTCGTGGACGGTCCGCACACCCGCGTCCCGCAGGACGCGCCGCAGGGCGTCGACCGCGTACGGATCGGAGTGCGCGTCGGCGACCAGGGTGACCTCGGCCGAGAGCGGTACGGACGCTCCGGCGGCCTCGATGGACTGCGGCCGGGGCCATACGGCGGGCAGCCCGCCGTCGTCCGCGCGGTCGGGGGTGGTGACGGCGGGGGAGCCGGGCACCGAAGGGGCCGCGACGGCCGGGGTTCCCGTGGAGAGCAGTCCGCCGAGCACCGCGACCGCGATGGCCGCCGCCTGCTTTCCGCGCCTGAGCCGCATCCCCGTCTCCCTCGTTCCCGCCGCTGGTCCTCGGCGCTTCCCGTTCCCACCGCTGGTCTCCGGCGTTCCGGCCGGTGGGCTCCGAGCCCACCACCCGCGCGCGAGGGTGTCAATGCGCGTGGGTGGTGTGCCGGAAATGCCCGATCGTGCGGACGGGGCGAGCGGCGGCGGGGCGCGGCGGCGGACGCCAAAGATGACGCCGGATGGCCGAAAAGAGCGGACAACTTGCGGGGAACGGGCCTGTGGGGAACGGAATGTGACCCAGGGCACGTTGGACTCGTTGTGATGACGCCTACGTCTGTGGTCGAGTCCGCCGGGTAGGTCTGCTGTGTCCTGTCACCCCCACGGCCAGGAGGCCGCCATGCCCGCCGCCGCACAGCTTCTGCTCTCCGCCCTCTCCGGACAGGTGCCGGACGCCACCGCCCCGCCGGGCGACGCGGCCCCCGCGCCCGCCCCGCTCCCGGTGCTCGCCCCCCGCAGCGGCCCGCTGACGAGCGAGCCGCCGCTCGCCGACGCGATACCCCTCACCAGCGAGCCGCCGCTCGCCGACGCCACACCTCTGACCAGCGAACCCCCGCTCGCCGTAAACGCCCCGCTGACCAGCGAGCCGGCCACGTCCGGCGGCGCGTGGGGCATGGAGTCCCCAGGAGTCTGAATGGGCTTGTCCCGGCTCGCCGCACTGCACGGCGTCGCCACCTCCTACTCCCCGTCCGCCGATGTGACGGTGTCCGTTCCCGACGACACGGTCGTCGCCGTGCTCGCCGCGCTCGGCGTGGACGCCGCCACGCCCGAGGCGGTACGGCACTCGCTCGCCGCCGCCGAGTCCGCGGCCCGCTCCCGGCTGCTCCCGCCGACCCTGGTGGTGTGGACCGGTGAGCCGCTGCCGGCGGCGCTGACCGCCCTGCCGCCCGGCACCACGCTGGACATCGCCCTCGAAGACCCCGGTGCGGACCCGCCCCCGCGGATGCGCGTCCAGGCCGACCGACCGGATCCGGCCGTTTCGGCACGGGGCGCCGCCGCTGACGGGCTCACGGATCCGGGCGGCGAAGGGGGCCAGGACGCCGGTACGGGGGCGCCCGCGGTCCCCGCCTGGTGGACCGAGCCGCCGCTCGGGGTGCACCGGCTGGCCGTACGGGCGCCCGGCGGCCGGAGCGCGGCCGGCACGCTCGTCGTCGCCCCGCCCGGGGCGCCCCGCCCGCCCGCCCGCGCCCACGGCTTCCTCGTCCAGCTCTACTCCCTGCTCTCCGCCCGTTCCTGGGGCATGGGCGACCTCGGGGATCTCGCCGACCTCGCCGCCTGGTCCGGCCGGACCCTCGGCGCCGGGTTCGTCCAGATCAACCCGCTCCACGCCGCCGTGCCCGGCCGCCCCACCGACCCGTCCCCCTACCGCCCCTCGTCGCGGCGCTTCCCCGACCCCGTGCATCTGCACGTCGAGTCCGTCCCCGAGTACGGGCACGTGACGGACCGGGCCGCCCTCGACGACCTGCGCCAGGACGCCGCGGCACTCAGCGACACCGTCCTGAACAAGGGCGCCCTGATCGACCGCGACGCCGTCTGGGAACTCAAGCGCCAGGCCCTCGAACTCGTACGGAAGGTGCCCCTCACCCCCGGCCGCCGCGCCGCGTACTGCGACTTCCTGGCCGCGCAGGGACAGGCCCTGGAGGACCACGCCCTGTGGTGCGCCCTCGCCGAGGTGCACGGCTCCGACTGGCACGCCTGGCCCGCCGGGCTGCGCGACCCCCGCTCCAAGGAGACCGCCCGCGCCCGCGCCGGACTGCTGGACCGGGTCGACTTCCACTGCCGGCTCGCCTGGCTGACCGACGGTCAGCTCGCCGAGGCCCAGCGCGCCGCCCTCGACGCGGGCATGGCCGTCGGCGTCGTCCACGACCTCGCCGTCGGCGTGCACCCCGGCGGCGCCGACGCCTGGGCGCAGCAGGACGCCTTCGCGCACGGCATGTCCGTCGGCGCGCCGCCCGACGCCTTCAACGCCCGGGGCCAGGACTGGGGCCTGCCGCCCTGGCGCCCGGACGTCCTCGCCGCGTCCGGCTACGCCCCGTACCGCGGGCTGCTGCGCGGGCTCCTCGCCCACGCGGGCGCCCTGCGCATCGACCACGTCATGGGCCTGTTCCGGCTCTGGTGGGTGCCCGAGGGGCGCCCGCCCACCGAGGGCACCTATGTCACCCACGACGCCGAGGCGATGCTCGCCGTCCTGGTCCTGGAGGCGCACCGGGCGGGCGCGGTCGTCATGGGGGAGGACCTCGGCACCGTGGAACCGGGGGTCCGCGAGGCGCTGGTCCGGCGCGGGGTCCTCGGCACCTCCGTCCTCTGGTTCGAACGGGACTGGGCGGGCACCGGCCGCCCGCTGGCCCCCGAGCAGTGGCGCGAGGACTGCCTGGCGACGGTCACCACCCACGACCTGCCGTCCACCGCGGCCCGGCTGGCCGGCGACCATGTGACGCTGCGCCACCGCCTCGGCCTGCTCACCCGCCCCCTGGCCCAGGAGCTGACGGCGGACGCGGCGGACACCGCCGAGTGGCTCGGGTACCTCTCCAGGCTCGGCCTGCTTCCCGAGGGCGAGGGCGACGAGGAGGGCTGCGTACGCGCCGTGCACCGCTTCCTGCTGCGCACTCCCGCCCGCATGACCGGTGTCTGGCTGCCCGACGCGCTCGGGGACCGCCGCCCGCAGAACCTGCCCGGCACCTGGGACCAGTACCCCAACTGGCGCCTGCCCGTCGCCGATGCGGAGGGCCACCCGGTCACCCTGGAGGAACTGGCCGCCGCGCCCCGCCTGCACCGGCTGATGGAGGTCTTCGAGCCGCGCGCGGAGCGCCCGGATCCCACCGGGTGACCCGCCCCGGACCCTGTCCCGAGCCCTGTCCCCGACCCCGGTCCGACCCCGTACGGCACCCCCGGGCGCGCGCCCCTCGCGGGCGTTCGCTACGTTTGCACCGTGGACAAGAAGAACGCTATGCGCGCCGGCGCCGTCGCGGCCGGAACGACGCTGATGATGCTGCTCATGTCGTCCCCCGCGCTCGCGCTCACCCGCGACGACGGTGACGACCCGGGGCCCGGCCTGAGCGCGATGGAGACCATCGGCCTCTACGTCGTGGCACCCATCGTCCTGTTCCTGGTCATCACGGGCCTGGTCATGGTCCTGGACAAGTCCAAGAAGCAGGCCTGACACTCCACACCCGTCCCGAGTGCGCCGCAGGTACTCCACGAGTACCGAGCGGCGCACACGCATGTCCGCGACCCGGCACCCCGTCCGGAGCCGGACACTCCGCTCGCGGAGTCGGGCACTCCGTTCGCGGCGCCGGGTAGGTTGCGGCCATGATCGAGTGGGACGTCAAGAAGCTCCGCATCCTGCGTACCCTGCGCGACCGGGGCACGGTCACCGCCACCGCGCAGGCCCTGCTGATGACCCCCTCCGGCGTCTCGCAGCAGCTCTCCGCCCTGTCCAGACAACTCGGCGTGCCGCTCCTGGAGGCCCAGGGCCGGCGGGTCCGGCTCACCGACGCCGCGCACCTCGTGCTGCGCCACGCCGAGGCCGTCTTCGCCCAACTGGAGCGCGCCGACGCCGAACTGACCGGCTATCTGCGCGGCGAGGCCGGCGAGGTGCGGATCGCGGCGTTCTCCACCGCGGTGTCCTCCCTCGTCGTACCGGCCGTCCAGCGGCTGCGCGCCGAGGACCGGCCGGGACCCGACGTGCGGGTGCGGGAGGCGGAGGCCGGGCAGGCGTACGAGCTCCTGGCCGCCGGTGACGTCGACCTCGCCCTGTCCCTCGCCGCGCACGCCCCGACGGCCCGCGACCCCCGGTTCGCGGTGCTGCCGCTGCTCGCGGACCCCCTGGACGCGGCGCTGCCCGCGGACCACCCGCTCGCCGCCACGCCCGCCCTCCGGCTGGCGGACCTCTCCGGCGAGCCGTGGATCTTCGGCGGCTCGGGGCCCTGGTCGCAGATCACGACGGCCGCCTGCGAGGCCGCCGGATTCGTACCCGAGCAGGCGCACAGCGCCTCGGGCTGGACGGCGATCCTGGCGATGGTCGAGGCGGGCATGGGAGTGGCCCTGGTCCCGCGCATGGCGTCGGCGGAACGCCGCAGCCGGGGCGGCGTGGTGATGCGCGCACTCGACGCCGACCGGCCGCGCCGTCATGTGGTGGCGGCGGTCCGGCAGGGCGCCGAGCGGGGCCCCGCGGTGGCCAGGGTCCTCGTCGCGCTCACCGCGACCGCCGATTCGTTCACTTCAGCTGAATGAACAGTGCAAAAACTTTCGCTGGACCTGATGGGTTGTTCACCGCGACAGTGGACGCATGACCTTCGATCAGAATGAGAACCAGCACGAGGACCCCCACGCCAACGACGCGGCCCCGTACAGCGGTGGTGACCCGTACGCCGACTACCGGACCACCGACCTCCCCTTCACCGAACTCGTCGACCTCGCCGACCGCCGTCTCGGCGCGGGCGTGATCGCCGCCAACGACGAGTTCTTCGCCCAGCGCGAGAACCTGCTGCTCCGCGAGCGCGCGGTCTTCGACCCCGAGCACTTCGGCCACAAGGGCAAGATCATGGACGGCTGGGAGACCCGCCGCCGACGCGGCGCGGACGCCGACAACCCCTTCCCGGCCCCCGGCGAGCACGACTGGGCCCTGATCCGCCTCGGTGCCCCCGGCATCATCCGCGGCATCGTCGTCGACACGGCCCACTTCCGCGGCAACTACCCGCAGCGCGTATCGATCCAGGCCACCGCGGTCGAGGGCACGCCCAGCCCCGAGGACCTCCTCGCCGACGACGTGAAGTGGGAGGAGATCGTCCCGCCGACCCCCGTGCGCGGCCACGCCGCCAACGGCTTCGAGATCACCGACGGCCGCCGCTACACCCACATCCGCCTGTGCCAGCACCCCGACGGCGGCATCGCCCGCCTCCGTGTCCACGGCGAGGTCCTCCCCGACCCGTCCTGGCTCGCCACGCTCGGCACGTTCGACCTGATCTCGGTCCTGAACGGCGGCAGCTACGAGGACGCCTCCGACCGCTTCTACTCCTCGCCGACCCAGATCATCCTGCCGGGCACCTCCCGCAAGATGGACGACGGCTGGGAGAACCGCCGCCGCCGGGTCCGCGACACGAACGACTGGGTCCGCTTCCGCCTCCCCGCCCAGGGCGCGGTCCGCGCGGTCGAGATCGACACCGCCTACCTCAAGGGCAACTCGGCCGGCTGGATCGCCCTCCAGGGCCGCAACGGCGAGACCGGCGAGTGGTTCGAGATCATCCCCCGCACCCGGCTCCAGCCCGACGCCCTGCACCGCTTCCCGCTCCGCGCCCAGGCGATCGTCACCCACGTCCGCCTCGACGCCTTCCCGGACGGCGGCGTCGCCCGCATGCGCCTGCACGGCAGCCTGACGGAGTCCGGCACGGCCGAACTGGCCCGCCGCTACGAGGAGGCCGGCGCGTAACCGGACCGGGGCCGGTCACCTCCCTGCTCCCGCCCGTCGGACGGCTGCGCGACCGCGCCCGTCCGACGGGCGGTTTCCACGTCACCCGGCCCGGAGCGCGAAGAACCCATCACGCGGCCCGGAGCGCGACGAACACGAAGAAGGGGCGCCCCCCGCCGTGGCGGGAGGCGCCCCTTCCTGCTGGGCCGATCCGGCGCGTTACGCCGTGGCCGCCGCCGCGTCCGCGGCGCGGGCCGTCAGGGCGCGCTCGACGCCCGAACGGGACTCCGACATCAGCCGGCGCAGGGCCGCGCTCGGGTCCGCCGAGGAGAGCCAGGCGTCCGTGGCGTCCAGGGTGTCCTGCGAGACCTGGAGGGCCGGGTAGAGGCCGACCGCGACCTGCTGGGCCATCTCGTGGCTGCGCGAGTCCCAGACGTCCTTGACCGAGGCGAAGAACTTCTCCGTGTACGGGGCCAGCAGTTCGCGCTGGTCGGTCTGGACGAAGCCGGCGATGACCGCCTCCTGGAGGGAGTTCGGCAGCTTGTCGGACTCGACGACCGAGGCCCACGCCTCCGCCTTCGCCTCCTCGGTCGGCCGTGCCGCGCGGGCGGTCGCCGCGTGGCGCTCGCCCGCCGCCGTCTTGTCCCGCTCGTACTCGCCGGCGATCTCGTCCTCGTCGAGGAGACCGGTCGCGGCGAGCCGCTCGACGAACGCCCAGCGCAGCTCGGTGTCGACGGCCAGGCCCTCGATCACCTCCCGGCCGTCCAGCAGCGACTGGAGCAGGTCCGTCTGCTGCGGGGTACGGGCCGTCGCCGCGAAGGCGCGCGCCCAGGCCAGCTGGTGGTCGCTGCCCGGCTCCGCCGCGCGCAGGTGCGCGAGGGTGGCCTCGGTCCACTGGGTCAGCCCGGCCTCGCGCCACTCCGGCGCCGCGTACAGGTCCAGCGCCAGCTTCACCTGGCGGTGCAGCGACTGGACGACGCCGATGTCCGACTCCTTGCCGATGCCGGAGAGCACCAGGGCCAGGTAGTCGCGGGTCGCCAGCTCGCCGTCGCGGGTCATGTCCCAGGCGGAGGCCCAGCACAGGGCGCGGGGGAGCGACTCGGTGAAGTCGCCGAGGTGCTCGGTGACGACGCGCAGCGACTCCTCGTCGAGCCGGACCTTCGCGTACGAGAGGTCGTCGTCGTTGAGCAGGATCACGGCGGGGCGGGCGGCACCGGCCGGGAACGGCACGGTCGTGCGCGCGCCGTCGACGTCCAGCTCGATGCGGTTCGCACGGACCAGCTTGCCGGCGGCGTCGAGGTCGTAGCAGCCGATGGCGATGCGGTGCGGCCGCAGCGTCGGCTCGCCCTTCGCGCCGGCGGGGAGGGCCGGGGCCTCCTGGAGCACGGTGAACGAGGTGACGTGGCCGTTCTCGTCCGTGGTGAGCTCGGGACGCAGCACGTTGATGCCCGCCGTCTCCAGCCATGCCTTCGACCAGGTCTTCAGATCGCGGCCGGAGGTCTCCTCCAGGGCGCCCAGCAGGTCAGGGAGCCGGGTGTTGCCGAAGGCGTGCGCCTTGAAGTACGCCTGGACACCCTTGAAGAACTCGTCCATGCCGACGTACGCCACCAGCTGCTTCAGGACCGAGGCGCCCTTGGCGTAGGTGATCCCGTCGAAGTTGACCAGCACGTCGTCCAGATCACGGATGTCCGCCATGATCGGGTGCGTGGAGGGCAGCTGGTCCTGGCGGTAGGCCCAGGTCTTCTCGGTGTTGGCGAACGTGGTCCAGGAGTTCGGCCACTTCGAGCCCTCGGCGTACGCCTGGCAGGCGACCGAGGTGTACGTGGCGAACGACTCGTTCAGCCACAGGTCGTTCCACCACTCCATGGTGACGAGGTCGCCGAACCACATGTGCGCCAGCTCGTGCAGGATGGTCTCCGCACGCCGCTCGTACGCCGCGTCCGTCACCTTCGACCGGAACACGTACTGGTCGCGGATGGTGACCGCGCCCGCGTTCTCCATCGCACCGGCGTTGAACTCCGGGACGAACAGCTGGTCGTACTTGGCGAACGGGTAGTCGTAGTCGAACTTCTCCTGGAACCAGTCGAAGCCCTGCCGCGTGACGTCGAAGATCGCGTCCGCGTCGAGGAACTCGGCCAGCGACGGACGGCAGTAGATGCCGAGCGGGACGGACTGGCCGTCCTTCTCGTAGCTGCTGTGCACCGAGTGGTACGGGCCGACGATCAGGGCCGTGATGTACGACGAGATGCGCGGCGTCGGCTCGAAGGACCAGACGTCGTCCTTCGGCTCGGGCGTCGGCGAGTTCGAGATGACCGTCCAGCCCTGCGGCGCCTTCACGGTGAACCGGAACGTCGCCTTCAGGTCCGGCTGCTCGAAGCTCGCGAAGACGCGGCGGGCGTCCGGCACCTCGAACTGGGTGTAGAGGTACGCCTGCTGGTCGACCGGGTCGACGAAGCGGTGCAGGCCCTCGCCCGTGTTGGTGTACGCGCAGTCGGCGACGACCTTCAGCTCGTTGGAACCCGCGACCAGGTGCGGGAGCGCGATGCGCGAGTCGCGGAACACGGCCGCGACGTCCAGCGACTTGCCGTTCAGCTCGACCTCGTGCACGGCCGGGGCGACCAGGTCGATGAAGGTCGCCGCACCGGCTTCGGCGGAGTCGAAGCGCACGGTGGTCACGGACCGGTAGGTGCCGCCCTCCTGCGCTCCGGAGAGGTCGAGATCGATCTCGTACGCGTCCACGGTCAGCAGGCGCGCCCGCTCCTGTGCCTCTTCGCGGGTCAGATTCGTGCCAGGCACGCGGTCATCTCCTTGGTGTGTGACGTTTCCGGTCATCCTTCCACGTCGCGCCCCGGAACGGAGTAGCCGGCTGCTGCGCACCGCCGGCCTGGAGGCGGAGTACACGGAGGCGTTCGCGGAGTGGGACGCGAGCGAGGACGCCGCGTTCTGAGGACGCGTTCTCGGGTGACGGGCTGAGCGATGAGGTGCGGTGACATCCACCTCGTCGAGTGCGAGCAGGTCCGGGCAGTGACCCCGGAGCGCGTGCTGAAACGCGTCGGCACCGTCCCCCGCCGGCGCATGGCCGAGATCGACGCCGCCCTGCGACGCCACCTCGCCCTCCGACGGACACCGCACGCACACGGAAGGGCGGCCACCGAGCCTCGGTGGCCGCCCTTCCGTACGTGTCCGTCCGGCGTCAGCCGTTCAGCTCCGCCGCGACCAGCTCCGCGATCTGTACCGCGTTCAGCGCCGCGCCCTTGCGCAGGTTGTCGCTGGAGACGAAGAGCGCGAGGCCGTTCTCCACGGTCTCGTCGACCCGGATCCGGCCGACGAACGAGGCGTCCTTGCCGGCCGCCTGGAGCGGGGTGGGGATCTCGGAGATCTCGACGCCCGGCGCGTCCTTGAGCAGCTCGTACGCGCGCTCCACGCTGATCGGGCGGGCGAAACGGGCGTTGACCTGGAGCGAGTGACCGGAGAAGACCGGGACCCGGACGCAGGTGCCGGACACCTTCAGCTCCGGGATCTCCAGGATCTTGCGGGACTCGTTGCGGAGCTTCTGCTCCTCGTCGGTCTCGAAGGAGCCGTCGTCCACGATCGCGCCGGCCAGCGGCAGCACGTTGAAGGCGATCGGGCGCTTGTAGACGTTCGGCTCGGGGAACTCGACGGCCTCGCCGTCGTGGGTGAGCCTGTCGGCCTCGGCGACGACCTTGGACGCCTGGCCGTGCAGCTCGGCGACACCGGCCAGACCGGAGCCGGACACCGCCTGGTAGGTGGCGACGGTCAGCGTCTGGAGACCGGCCTCGTCGTGCAGCGGGCGCAGCACGGGCATGGCGGCCATCGTGGTGCAGTTCGGATTGGCGATGATGCCCTTGGGCCGGTCGGCGATCGCGTGCGGGTTGACCTCGGAGACGACCAGCGGGACCTCGGGGTCCTTGCGCCAGGCGGAGGAGTTGTCGATCACGACGGCGCCCTGCGAGGCGACCTTCTCGGCGAGCGCCTTCGAGGTCGCGCCACCGGCCGAGAACAGCACGATGTCCAGCCCGGTGTAGTCGGCCGTCGAGGCGTCCTCGACGGTGATCTCCCGGCCCTGCCACTCGATCGTCGAGCCCGCGGAGCGCGCGGAGGCGAACAGCCGCAGTTCGTCGGCCGGGAACTTCCGCTCGGCCAGGATCCTGCGCATGACTGTGCCGACCTGACCGGTGGCGCCGACGATTCCGACCTTCACAGGGACTCCTTCGAACGTACGAACTGGCACGGTTGCCGCTCCATGATGCGTATGTCCACGGCTTCCTTGTCCAATCCATTGTCCGGGGTACGGACAGCCCCCGCCCGGCCGGGCACACGGCAGTGGGGCGGGAGCTCGTCCGAGCGCCCGCCCCACTGCCGTACATGTCGTACGGATCACATGGTGGCCGTTACGGCGTGACCTTCTCGATCACGACGCTGCCGGTGCCCGCGGCGGTGCCGCGGCTGTTCACCAGGTGGACCTCGCCGAAGAACTGCCGGCCCTCGGGGGCCGCACCGGCGACCGAGACCTCGGCACCGATCTGCGCCGAGGCGCCGTTGGCCAGGTTCACGGCCTTCGACTCGTCGACCTTGATCGTGCCGAGCGACGGTGCGTAGTACACGTCGCGGTAGTCGTACGTGGTGATGCCGGCCGGGACGTCGTAGCCGTCGATCACGACGGTGTACGTACCGGCGGCCGGCTTCGCCAGGCTGACGGCCTCCTCGGAGCCCGCCGTGGTCGACTTCCCGACCTCGGTGTCGCCCCGGTAGACGTACAGGTCCAGGTCCGCGTTGGCGTCCGCCGTGCCGCCGATGGCGACGTCCAGCTTCTCGACGCCCTCACCGATGGTGACCGTGTACTCCTGCTGGTCGCCCGTCCTGATCGACGGCTTGTCGACCTTGGCCGAGCCCAGCGAGCCGCCCTTGAGCGTGCCCTGGAGGTCGCCCGCGTTGTTGGTGACCGTCCAGTCCACCGCGGCGGGCGTGCCGACCTTCGCCTCGGCGATGGTCTGCACCGCCGGGTCGAAGGTGGCGCCGAGCAGCGAGACGTCCAGCTTGTACGGGTTGTCCAGCAGCGGCGACGTACGCCGTGCCTCGACCTCGATCTCCCAGACGCCCGGCTGCGGGTCCTTGTACGAGCGCACGTCCGGACGGCAGGTGTTGGCCGGGTTCTCGTAGTTCGGGTAGCAGAAGATCGTGGAGCTGTCCTCCATCTGCACCCCGTACGGGTGGAGCGAGATGAAGCGGGTCTGGCTGCCCGAGCGCAGCGCGCTCATCGCGACCTCAAGGGTCTTGGCGCCCTCCGGCACGGTCAGGAAGTACGACGTGGTGCCGTTGCGCTGCACCGAGCCGGACGCCTTGAACGCGTAGCCGGGCTTCACGAGCTCCGTGGAGACGACCACCGTGGTGAGGATCTGCTGGTCCACACCGACGGTCCTGCTGTCGTCGACCTTCAGGATCGCGCTGTGCACGCCCGCGCTGCCCGGCTTCGCCTGGACCTTGACGGTCACCGGCTCGCCCAGCGGCAGCGAGACGGTGCTCGGACCGGCCAGCTTGAAGGTGCCGTCGTTGTTCTTCCACGACAGCTTGTGCTTGACGGCCTTGTCCGGGCCCGTGGTGCGGGTGACCGTGACGTCGTACGACTTGGTCTGGCCGGCCTTCAGGCCGCCCTCGCGGTCGTACAGGCCGGTGCCGAAGCCGGGGGTCTCCAGCGCGAAGTCGATCGAGGTGTCGACCGGCGCCTTCACCGAGTACTCGTGCGCCGGGGTGCCCTGCTTCTCGATCTGCTTCCAGGCGCCGACGATGTTGATCAGACCGGAGCCCTGGGCGTGCGCGGGCACGTCCTTGATGTGGGTGGCGGTGCTGGTCAGCGCGGTGCGCAGGTCGGCCGGGGGCAGCTCGATGTGCTTCTGCTTCGCGGCGGACAGCAGCAGCGCGGTCGCGCCCGCGGCCTGCGGCGAGGCCATCGAGGTGCCCTGGAGCATGGAGTAGCCCGCGGGGAGCGAGTAGCCCGACTCCTTGACCGGGCCGCCGGGCAGCCAGGTCTGGGTGGTGTTGATGGACGCGCCCGGGGCGGTCAGGATCGGCGCGAAGCCGCCGTCCTCACGCGGACCGCGCGAGGAGAAGGGCAGCATGTCGTACTTCTTGGTGACGTTGGAGCCGTAGTTGGCGGCCCAGGTCTCCTTGGAGATCGACGCGCCGACGGAGATCACGTGGTCGGCGAGGCCGGGGTCACCGATGGTGTTGACGCCCGGACCGTCGTTGCCGGCCGAGATGACCAGCTGGACGCCGTACATGTCGACGAGCCGCTTGTAGAGCGCGGCGCGGGCGTTGTTGCCGTCGTTGAGCGGCGGCAGGCCACCGATCGACATGTTGACGACGTCGACACCGCGGTTCACGACGAGGTCCGTCATGCCCTCGACGAGCGCGATGTTGGTGCAGCCGCCCGACCAGGTGCAGGCACGCGAGGAGACGATCTTCGCGCCCGGCGCGGCACCGTTCATCTTGCCGCCGAAGAGGCCGTTCGCGGCGGTGATGCCCGCGACGTGGGTGCCGTGCTCGCTCTCGATGACACCGATGTTGACGAAGTCGGAGGTGTCACCGGCGGCGTTGTAGACGACGTCCTTGCGGGTCTCGACGACGAACGGGATGCGCTCGGCGACCTCGGTCCGCGGGTCGTCCTTGCCGAAGTAGGAGACCTGGTGCTTCTCCTTGTACGGCTTGAGAGCGGCGTCGTCGGAGAAGTCCGCGTTGCTGTTCAGGTCGACCCGGGTGGTGCCGGTGACCGGGTCGTAGAGCACGGCCCAGACATCGGTGGTGTCGCCGTCGCGGTTCAGGTCGCCCGCCATGTCGCCGCCCTTGGTGGCGGCCTCGGCGAACAGCTTGATCCGGTAGTCGCCCGCGGGCGCCTTGTACGTGAGGCCCTCGTACGTGAACGTCGGGCCGGACACGGCGTCCGTCATCTGCAGCCAGGTGCCGTCGCCGTCGCTGACCGGGTCGGTCGCGGTCACCCAGTCGACGATCTTGCGGGCACCGGTGGTGGTCTTCTGCAGCGCCGGGTGGCCGAGGTCGACACCCGAGTCGAGGATGCCGATGGTCACGCCGCGGCCGTCGGCCTTCGGGTGCTGCTGGACGAAGTCGACCGCGCCCGTCTCGAAGGACGGGTTGTACGGGTTCTTCGCCGGGGTCTTCTTGCCGGGCGCCGGGTACGAGCCGGTGGCCTTGGCCTTCACCCCGGCGCCGGCGGCCCGGTCGGCCGCGGGCGTCGGGTCGTCCAGCTTGATCTCCTGCTTGAGATCGATGCCCTGGACGGACGACAGCTTGGACGCCGCCTTGATGGTCGCGTCGGCGGTCGCGGTGGGCACGGTGACCCGTACGTAGCCGAGCTTGTCGTACGTGCGTCCCAGCACGGAGCCCTTGACGGCGTCCAGCTGCTTGGTGACCTGCTCGGTCGCACCGGGAGCGGTGGCGACCATCATCGTGATGTTCTTCTGGCCCTTGGTCTTCGCCTTGGCCAGCAACTGCTCGTCATTGGCGCCGAGCTTGTTCGCCGTGGCGCCCTCGGCGGCCGACTTGACGGGAGCGGTGTCGGGCGCGTCGGCGGCGAAGACGGGGGCGACGCCGGTGGCGGCCAGTGCGGCCACCAGACCGGCAGCGGCCGCGACTCGGGCCGCGCGTCTCGCCCCGGGTATGGAACTGGGGGATTCGGAGGTCATCAGCATCCCTGGATATGAAAGAGAGAGTCCGGAATTCGGTACCGGATGACCGCTCACCCTTTCGTAAATGACAGGGGTTTGTGGAGAGTTGGCGGGCGCGAGATGTGGACATGGCAGAATCCCGCCACTGGTACTGATGTGCCATCAGGGACGAAACGGTCGATAAGTGGCTCCTGTGGCCCGTCCTGCCGCTCTCAACGGGGCAGGACCACCACCTGCGCGGCCGGTTCGCGGTCGGCCGCCGCCATCAGCGCCGTACGGACCACGACCGCCTGCTGCTCGCTCACGTCGCGGAGCTTCCCCGGCGTGAGGTGGACGACGGTGATGCCCAGCCCCTCCAGGTGCTCCCGCCGGGCGGCGTACGCGGACCACTGGACCCCGGGCTCCTCCCGGTGCCGGCCGTCGCCGGACCCGCCGAGCCGCGGCGCCCTGGTGTCCAGCTCCACGGCGACCGCCTGCTCGGGCCAGTAGGCGTCCACGCCGCCGAGCCGGGGGCCGCCGGGCAGGCGCAGCTCCACGTTCCACAGCGGCTCCGGCAGTTCGTACGTCCGCACCAGGTCGTAGAGGCGGCCCTCCGCCACCGCCCGCCCCTCGGCGAGGAACGAGTCGACGGCCGCCACCACCTGGGGCCGTCCCAGCAGCTTGGCGCGGCTCAACTCACGTACCACGACGGCCGGTTCGCAGTACCCGCCGCGAACCGCCTCGATGAGCAGCCCGCGTACGGCCAAGGGGTCCTGGAGCCCGGCGATCGCGTCCGAGAGCGCCCGCTCCACAGGGGCCACGGGCAGACCGCCCACCTGCTCGGCGCGGGGCGTTCCGGCGGAGCGCACCAGCCGCACGTACCCGACCGAACGCAGTCGCCGGGTGCGCGGCACCAGTACGTCGATGGCGGCCGCCGAATCGGACGCCGGGGCGGCGGTGAACCCGTGCAGGGCGAGTGCGGCGAGCCCGGTGACCATGGCCTCCCCGTACCCGGGTTCCGGCCCGGCCTCCCGCCCCGGCTGCGCCGGTACGTCCCGACGGCCGGAGGCCGGTGGCCGGCCGGCGTACAGCAGTGCGGAGACCAACCGCTCCTCGCCGGTGGGCGGCTCCGGGTGCAGTACGTACACGCCGGGCAGCGGCTGCTGCCACGGCCCGCCGTCCCCGCAACGCGCGGCGGCCACGGACGCGGGCACCCCCCGCGCCCTCAACTGCGCTGCGGACAGCACGCATCGGCGGACGTCGCCGGTGGTGCGGGGGTGACAGGGGGAGAGCGGCGTGTTCTGGGTCATGTTCCGGGGTATCCCGCAAGCCGGCGCGGCGCTAACCCCTGTTACACGCTCGTCGGCAATTCGGGACAACGCCGTCCTAAAGTACGCACGTTCGACGACCGACTGCGGGACAGCCCCTGGGGGTGTCCCTCCGGCAGCCGCACGAGCAGGGGCGGGGCGAGGCCGGACGCACCGCCCCGCCCCGCCCCGCACTCGTCAGATCCCGGCCCCGGCCTCCGCCGCGCCCGCGTCGCACGCCTGCGCCCGCAGTGCCCGCGCCAGGTCGTCCCGCGCCTCCAGCACCAGCCTGCGCAGCGCCGGCGCCGCGTCCTCGTGGGAGGTCAGCCAGGCGTCCGTCGCGGCCAGCGTCGACGGGTCGTCCTGGAGCGCCGGGAACAGGCCCTTGACCACGATCACTCCGATCTGGATCGACCGCTCGGCCCAGACCCGCTCGATCGCGTCGAAGTACTTGCCCGTGTACGGCGCCAGCAGCTCCCGCTGCGACGACGGGGCGAAGCCCGCGATCGTCGCCTCGACCAGCGCGTTGGACAGCGCGTCCGACTCCACCACGCCCGCCCACGCCTGCGCCTTGACCGCGGCGGAGGGCCGCGACGCCAGGCACCGCACCTGGTGCCGCTTGCCGGACGCCGTGTCGTCGCGGGCCAGTTCGGCATCGATGACCGACTCGTCGGCCACCCCGTGCGAGGCGAGCGGGGACAGCAGCGCCCACCGCAGCTCCTGGTCGACGTCGAGTCCGTCGATCCGGGCCGAGCCGTCCAGCAGCCCCGACAGCAGCCGGAGGTCCGCCTCCGAGTCGGCGACCGACGCGAAGAACCGCGCCCACGCCAACTGGTGCTCGCTGCCCGGCTCGGCGACCCGCAGCTCCCGCAGCGCGCCCTCGGCCAGCGCCCGGCCGCCCTCCTCGCGCCACCCGTGCGCCGCGTACTGCGTGAGCGCGGTCCGGGTCCAGGCGTGCAGCATCTGGAGCACACCGATGTCGGACTCCCGGCCGGCGAAGGCCAGCACCAGGGAGACGAAGTCGCGGGCGGGCATCAGCGCGTCCCGGGTCATGTTCCACAGCGCGGACCAGCACAGTGCCCGTGCCAGGGGGTCGGTCATGTCGCCGAGGTGCGCCCGCAGTGTGGCCAGGGACACCTCGTCGAAGCGGACCTTGCAGTACGTGAGGTCGTCGTCGTTGACCAGGATCAGCTCGGGCCGCTCGGCCCCCGCCAGCTCCCCGACCACCGTGCGCGGCCCGGCCACGTCGACCTCGGCGCGGGCGTACCGCACCAGGTCGCCGTCGGCGGCGCGTCGGTACAGGCCGACCGCGACCCGGTGCGGCCGCAGCTCCGGGTGGGACTCGGCCGCCTCCTGGAGGACCGCCAGCTCCGTGATCCGGTCCGCTGCGTCGTACGTGGCCACCGGGGTCAGCGAGTTGACGCCCGCCGTCTGCAGCCAGGAGCGCGACCAGGCGGTCATGTCGCGCCCGGACGTCTCGGCCAGCACCGACAGCAGATCGCCCAGCTGCGTGTTGCCGTAGGCGTGCTTCTTGAAGTAGCGCCGGGCTCCCTCCAGGAACGCGTCCCGCCCCACGTACGCCACCAGCTGCTTCAGCACCGAGGCGCCCTTGGCGTACGTGATGCCGTCGAAGTTCAGCTTGGCGTCCTCCAGGTCACGGATGTCGGCCGTGATCGGGTGCGTGGAGGGCAGCTGATCGGCGCGGTACGCCCAGGACTTGCGGTTGTTGGCGAAGGTGATCCAGCCGTTCTTGAAGCGGGTCGACTCCACCATGGAGAACGCGCCCATGAAGTCGGCGAACGACTCCTTCAGCCACAGGTCGTCCCACCACTGCATGGTGACGAGGTCGCCGAACCACATGTGCGCCATCTCGTGCAGGATGACGTTGGCCCGGCCCTCGTACGCGGCCTGCGTCACCTTGCCGCGGAAGATGTACTCCTCGCGGAACGTGACACAGCCCGGGTTCTCCATCGCGCCGAGGTTGTACTCCGGCACGAACGCCTGGTCGTACTTCCCGAACGGGTACGGGTAGTCGAAGTTGTCGTGGAAGAAGTCCAGACCCTGCTTGGTGATCAGGAAGATGTCGTCCGCGTCGAAGTGCCGGGCGAGTCCCTTGCGGCACATCGCGCCGAGCGGGATCTCCAGCGTCGTGCCGTCCTCGAAGGTGCGGCTGTAGGAGTCCGTCACGTAGTGGTACGGGCCGGCGACGATCGCCGTGATGTACGTGGAGATCGGCTTCGTCTCGGCGAACCGCCGGACCTCTCCGTCCCGCGACTCCTCGGCCCCGTTGCTCCAGACCGTCCAGCCCTCGGGCGCCGTCACCTGGAAACGGAAGGGGGCCTTCAGGTCGGGCTGCTCGAAGTTCGTGAAGACCCGCCGCGAGTCGGCCGGCTCGTACTGCGTGTAGAGGTAGACCTCGCCGTCCTCCGGGTCCACGAACCGGTGCATGCCCTCGCCGGTCCGGCTGTACGCGCACTGCGCGTCGACCACCAGGACGTTCTCGCCCTCCGGCAGCTCGTCCAGCGCCACCCGGGTGCCGTCGAAGACGGTGGCGGGGTCGAGCGGCCGCCCGTTGAGCGTCACCGCGTTCACGGCGGGCGCCACGAGATCCGCGAAGGTCGACGCCCCCGCCCGCGCGTTGCGGAACCGGATCGTGGTCACCGAGCGGAAGGTCCGCGGACCGGAGGCGGCGTCCCCGTCCCCGTCGGTCCCGCCGACGGCGGAACGCAGATCGAGATCGACCTCGTAGCCGTCGACGCTGAGCAGCTCGGCCCGCTCACGGGCCTCGTCGCGGGACAGGTTCTCACCGGGCACGGGTGCACTCCTTTGTGTCACGTTCGAATACTTTGATCCTCCCATGCCGTCACCCGGCCCGGCAGGCGGGAATGACGGGTGCGTCCGTGGGCGTTCTGCGCAGCAGGTGCGAACGCCCTCATGAGGAGAGACATGTCTGACAACAGCACGGCGACGACCGGAAAGACCCCCGTCGACTTCTGGTTCGACCCGCTCTGCCCCTGGGCCTGGATGACCTCCCGCTGGATGCTGGAGGTGGAGAAGGTCCGCGACGTCGAGGTCCGCTGGCACGTGATGAGCCTGTCCGTCCTCAACGAGGACCGGATCGACGAGCTGCCGGAGGAGTACCGCGAGCTGCTGGAGAAGGGCTGGGGCCCGGTCCGCGTCGTCGTCGCCGCCCAGCAGAAGCATGGCGACGAGATCGTCGGCCCGCTGTACACCGCGCTCGGCACCCGCTTCCACAACCAGGGCGAGGGCCCCACCCGCGAGGCGATCGAGGGCGCGCTCCAGGACGTCGGCCTGCCGGCCGAGCTGGCGGACTTCGTGGACTCGGACATGTACGACACCGAGCTGCGCGCCTCCCACAAGGAGGGCATCGACAAGGTCGGCCAGGACGTCGGCACCCCGGTCATCGCCGTCCCGGGCGCGGACGGCGAGCAGATCGCCTTCTTCGGCCCGGTCGTCACCCCCGCCCCGAAGGGCGAGGACGCGGCGAAGCTGTGGGACGGCACGCTGCTGGTGGCGTCGATCCCCGGCTTCTACGAGATCAAGCGGACCCGTACGCAGGGCCCGATCTTCGACTGACCGCACACCGCACACCGCCCGCCGCAGCGGCGCGTCATCCGGGCCCGGCCATGTCCAGCAGCGCGGCCACCGGTGACATGGGCTCCCATGCGGGGTCCAGCCCGGTCAGCCGCTCGGCGACGCGGGCCCAGGCCCGCTCGTCCGTGCCGAGCCGGGAGCGTACGAGCTCGGCGAGGCCCGTCCGGGCGGCGGCGGCCTCGGGCGGGGCGTCGGCGCGGCGGGCGGTGCCGCTGAGGTAGGCGAGGATGCGCGCGGCCGGGGCCGCCTGGCTCAGCAGGTCCGCGCCGGTCAGCAGGCCCGCCGCGAGCAGGCCGTCCAGCTGGGTGGTCGGCGTGCAGTGGTACAGGCCGCCGAGCCCGTGCCGGGCCCGCGCCCGGGTCAGCCGCGCGTTCCCGGACAGTCCGTCGGGACCCGGCTCGCCCAGCAGTGCCGCGTGCCGCAGCCGGAGCTCCTCGGGCGCCTCGTCGAGGCGGACCACGTCGGACCAGTACGGGATCGGGTCCTCGGCGTGGGCGGCTTCGAGAGCCGCCCAGTCCACGGCCTCGCCCGGCGGGAGCGCCGCGAGGACCGCACGCGTCTGCGCGGCGTGCTGGGCGCGCCGCAGCTTCGTGACGAGCTTGCCCGGAGCCAGTTCGCGGTCGAGCCGGGCGCGGAGCACGGCGGCGGGGTCGGCGGCGGCCAGGGCCTTCGCGCACACGGTGGTGGCGGCCCGACCCAGCAGGTCCGCGCCCGCGACGCGGGCCAGCCGGTCGGCGCCGCCGTGCTCGAACAGCCTCAGGCAGCCCAGGAGTTGATGGCCGAGGCCGAGCTTCTTTCCTTCCTTGGCGAGCAGTTCCTCGACGAGGTCGGGCTCGGCGGAGCAGAGCCACGCCGAGCCCCCGGCCGGGTAGGCGGAGCCGCGGGCGCGCCAGTCGGCCAGCACCCGGCCGCCCAGCGACGTCCTCCCGGCGCCCGGCGACGTCCTCCCGGCGACGGGCCGTGAGCGGGTCACGATCCGGTGGACGAGGGGCCGGGGGTTCCAGTGCCGCAGCAGGGCGAGATCCACATCGGGGTCGTCGAGGTCGACGAGGCGCTCCACCGCTCCGCTCCTCTTCATCCAGCGGGACTGCGCGGCGAGGACGCGCAGCGCGTCGCGGTCGCGTCCGGCGAGCAGCCGGTCGAGGACCCGCAGCGGCGTGCGGTCGTACCGCAGCAGGTACGCGGCCAGGAGCCAGGGCCCGTCGGGGCCGAGCCGGGGCAGCACGGCGTCGACGACCTCGGCGTCGGCCAGGCAGAGCAGGGTGCCCACCGGCCACGCCCACAAATGGTTGCCGCGCTCCAGGAGGTGGATCGCCTCGTCGGGTGTGCCCGGTCCGGGCTTCGGCACGAGTGGCCCGCCGCCCGCCGCCGGGGCGACTCCGCCGGTCCGCGACTGCGCGCGCCCCAGCAACCGGGCCCAGCTCAGCCCCTCCTCGGCGGCTTCGGACGCCGTCACCGTCGCGGCCAGGCGGAGCCAGGCGTCGGCGTCGGTGCCGAGCTCGGAGCGCAGTCGCCGGGCGAGCGCGGAGCGCCATGCCTCCGCGAACGCCAGCCGCCGCCAGTCGTGGGGGAGCCGGAGCAGTCGGTGCGCGGGCAGCATGGTGAGCAGTTCGTCCGCAGGCAACACGCCCTGGCGGTAAGCGTGTTCGGTGAGGTGCGTGCTCGATCCGTACGACTCCGGGAGCTTCGCGCGTATCTCGGCGAGGCTGGGCGCGGCGTACACGTAGCCGTCCTCGGACGCGGGGATGCCTTCGGCGGCGCAGGCGTCGGCGAACCAGTCCGGGGTGGCGAGGCCGGGCGCGTCGTTCCAGTCGTACACGGACAGCGCGCGCAGCACGTCGGGGGACGTGGGCCGTGGTGCGCCGGCGGGGGCGACGGAGTACAGCAGGTCGAGGGCGGGCAGGGCGTGGACCCGGTCGATCCGGTACAGGGGTGCCCGGGGCGGCGGCACCGCGGCCGACGGGCGGGGCTCGACGGCCTCCCCGGCTTCCCCGGCTTCCTCGGTTTCCCTGGCGGCGGCCGTGCCCGCCTCGGCGATCAACTCGGCGACGGTTCCCTCGTGTTCGGGCAGCAGGGTGTCGAGCGCCGCCCAGGCGTCCGGCCGTTCGCCCAGGTGGGCCGCGGCCAGCGCGCGGAGCTCGGCGGCGGACGCCGCGCCCAGCAGGTTCCGTTCGGCGAGCCGGGCGAGCGCGTCCACGGCGTGGACGGCGGGCCGCGCGGTGCGGATCAGCTCGACGGGATCGAGGAGCCCCGCACCCGCCATGCCCTCCGCCCAGCGGGTCGCGCTGTCGTCGAGCGCTTCTTCGGCCAGGCGTCGCGCGGGTGGGGTGCTGTTGCCCGCACGGCGTCCGCCGGCCCGCCACGGCTCGTTGAGGACGCTCAGCCGGAACGCCAGACGCTGGGTGTCGTCGGCCGCCTCGTGGCGGGCCAGTTCCTCGCAGGCCTTGGGCATGAACGGGGTCGCGGCATGGGCCGCGGCCAGAGCGTCGAGATCGTGCGCGTACGGCTCGGCCAGCAGATCGCGCAGGGTGCTGGTGCCCCGCGCGGTGGCCAGCAGTGCGGGCAGCCGGGCCGGGTCCTCGTACGGTTCGCACTCCGCGCGCAGGCGGTGCGGGGCGCCGCCGCCCGCATCGGCCAGTGCCTCGGTCACCGTGGTCACGACGGCCTGGCTCAGCCAGGCGGCGGCGGGGTCGTCGAGCAGTGCGCGTACGGCGTCCGGGCCGCTCCGCTCCCAGACCCGCAACAGCGCGTACTGCTGCGCGACCTGACGGAACCCGACCCGCAGCGCGAGGCCCACGAGCTGCGGGTCGCCGGAGCCGAGCAGCGGCGCCAGCCAGGAGAGCGGCACATCGCCGTGCGGCGCCGTCAGCTCGGCGAGCAGCGCGTCGTCGAGGGGAACGGTGTCGGTTCCGTGCGCGATGGTGCGGCGCAGGGACGAGGTGGTGCGCGGGTTGCGGTAGACGGCGGCCGAGACCCGGGCGTCGCCGATCGCGGCCAGCCGGGCGAGCACCCGGGCATCGAGCCGGGGATGTCCGGCCAGCGCGGTACGGGAACGGCTGTCGCCGTGGCCGAGCACGGCGGCCACGAGAGCGGGCGCGGGCGGTGCCCCGCCGGCGAGCAGGTCCGCCGTCAACCGCTCGGGCAGCGCGGCCAGCGCGGCGGCGGCGTCGCCCGGCTCGGCGTGCTCCAGGAGCAGCCCGAGCGTGGCGTGGACGCTGCGGGGCGCGGGCGCCCGGAGCGCGTCACCGGACCCCAGGGGCGTCGGCTGCTCGGCGAGCAGCGCGGTCAGCTCGCCCCGGTACCCGGGAAGCGCGTCGTACAGCCCGCGCCACCGGTCCATGTCCGCGCCGAGCCGACTCACCGCCAACTCGCGCAGTACTTCGGCGACTTGACCGTCGACCCCACCGGCTGCCGCGACCTTCGCCGCCACCGTACGCGCGGGCCGCCCCCGCTCCACCGCCCGCAGAGCGGCGCCCTCTGCCTCCGGACCCGCCCCGTCCGTATCCCTGGCAACGTCAAGGATTCCGTGGAGCATTCGCCCCGCCGCGCCCGCCCGTGTCGCTGACATGATCGCCATGGCCGCCATGCTAGAGGGGCTCTGTCCGGCCCCGGGCTACACGCCGGGGCCGTTGTAGGCGCCGCGGTGCGGTTTCGGCATACCCGACGCCGGGACCGGCGTCGGGCACCTCGTATTCGATGCTGTCTGTCTCCTGCTGTTCGCCTGGGGCGTGTACGAGCTGACCCACTCCCTCGCCTCCTGGCTGGTCCTGCACGAGGGCGGCATCGTCCACCGGGGCCGCCGGGAGGACTACCGGGTCGGCGGGGACAACACCCTCTACATCGAGGACAAGGGCCTGAGCAACTGCCGGAAGGCGATCACCTGGTCCGTCATGGCCCACATCGCGGAGTCCGCCGTCCCGGAACGGCGGTGACCGGGTCGCACCGTCCAGGGCGGCAAGAACCCCGGCGAGGGCAAGGGGCGGAGTCTTCGAAGGACTGATGCGCCCGGGAGGCGGCTGCGCTAGACGTTTGCGAGGAGGCGTTCCAGCGGCCGGGGTACGTGCGTGAGGTCCAGGTGCGCGATCAGCGCCTGCGCGTACTGCGCCTTGCGGCCGCTGTGCGTGCCCATGAACCGGCGCAGCTGGTGTTCCACGGGGCGCTCCCGCTGGGCGGGCTGGCCCTGGAACGTGAGGAAGGGGCGCATCTCGCCCTGGGCCTCGATCACTTGCTGTACGGCGCCGGCACCGAGGGCGCGGATCAGCTCGTCCTCCAGGTCGGCGACGCACACCTGGAACCCGAGCGCCTCCAGTCCGGCGCGGGTGAGGCCGGAGCCGAGCCCGACCCGTTCCAGGTGGCGCCGGAAGTGCCGCTCCTCGCCGATGTCGCAGAGCCCCGCCAGCGGGAGGCCGAGCCCCGGCGGACCGCACACGTTCAGGAAGCGCCCGATGCTCGTCGCACCGCCGAGCGGTACCACCGCGACGCCCTCCGCGCCGAGGTCGCGGCCGTGGCGGGCGGCCAGGGCCTCGATCGCCACCTGGTCGCTGCTTCCCTCGACGAGGACGACCGTGCGCACACCGCCGGCCAGTTCCCGCGCCTCCGCCGCTGCCGCGTCCGACCCCGCTCCGCCGGCCGCCCATGCGACCGTCGCCTGACGGAATCGCCTCAACTCGTCCACGAGACCTCGCTTTCCGACGCCATCCTGCACGGCGGGGATCTCGTACGCACAGACGTTTTCCCGATCGCTTCCGCCGCCAAGGCGAGTGGGCCCACGCGCACCACGCGTGGGCCCACCTTCATCGGCGTCCGGGATCAGCTCGGCTGGTCTCCGGTGTAGCGGTAGATGCCGCCTGCTGAGTTGACGTGCCATACGG